>CAYLZN010000068.1:0-2066 GCA_964387935.1 uncultured Vicinamibacteraceae bacterium
GGTGTCGAGCAGGCGCTGGGCCAGCGGCAGCGGCATCAGCACGAAGCGCGCGTCGAGGTCGCCAAGACCCGCATCGGTCAGACCCGCGATCAGGGGATCCACCGTGTTCAGCTGCCCCGATACCGTCATGGCGGCCAGTTGCACACGCGGCTGACGGCAGGAGAACGGCCGCTCCGCGGGGACGAAGCTCCCGCCCGGACCGACGGCGGCCGTGACCGGAGGGCCCTCACAGTCCAGCATGCGCGCCAGCCGCCCCCCGAGCAGCACCGCATCGCCGTCGCGGACGAGGTGCAGCGGGCGGCCGGCCACGGCGTTCCACGTCCACGGCCCGCGCATCCGCGCCCCCTCCTCGATGTCGTGACCCCACGCGAGGAACATCGTGCGGCTCCGCCCGGCTGTCGCCAGTCCCGCGACCTGCAACACCCGCGTGCGCGCCAGCACGTCGTCACGATGGACCGCGAGGAACGCCTCGACCGCTGCCTGCTCCGCCGGATCGAGCGTGAAGGCGACTGGATCCTGGCGGCCCTCGCGGCTGGATGCGCCGGTCTTCTCCACGATCACCGATCCCAGCATGGCGCGCTGTTCGTTCCACCGTGCCTGGAGATCCTCGAGATCGTCGAGGTATCCCTGGAAGAGGACGATCGCCACGAACCCGACGACCATCGACAGCAGGGTGCCGAGGCTGTGACGCCAGTGCCGCCGCACGTTGCGACGGGCGATGCGCGCCAGCGGCAGCCGGGGTACGGCCGGATCAGCACGCACGGTCATCGCAGCACGTTGTTGACGTTGAACGCACTGACCGGGTAGGTCTCGGAACGCGGCGCGTCGAACTGGATCCGGGTGACGGTTCCCGCGCCCGTCGCGTCCCGGATGGTCATGCGGCTGACGAACGGGAAGGTGCCCGTGGAGGACTGGAGCGTGTTGGCGTACTCGAACTCCGCCGTCTTGAACAGGTCACCGCCGACCGGTTCCTCGCCTTCGAGCACGCCCTCGTAGTCGCGGGCGTAGTGCGTGCTCGCGATGTCGCCGTTGGCCGCATCACCCGACAGCCGCTGACGCGCGGAGATGGACACCGGCCGCCGCAGGCCCGGCTTGACGAACCAGATGACGCGATCGTTGAACAGCATGATCTCGCCCTTGTGACGTGGTGGCGCGACCGCCTCCACGAGGGCATCGTCGCCACGTGCCCGGACAAGAAAGGTCCTCGACGTCGCGTCGCCGTCCTCCTCCGCTTCGATCGTGGCCTGCCAGGTGATGCCGGTGGCCACGCCTCCGCGCGCGCGGTCGGCGTCCGCCAGCAGCGCGCCCGCCGAGACCTGCTGTGCCTGCAGCCCCGTGGCGCCGGCCGACAGCAGAAACGCCAGAGATACCGCCAGGTCCACCGCGCGCAGAGCGGCCGCACCACCCTGCGCGGACCCCCGCCTGTTCTTCCCCTCGATCGAACGCTTCATGACGACGCTCCTCATGGCTGCTCCTGTCAGGCGCTCGTCGCAATGAGCAGGTCCGACGTGTGCTCGCGCAGCCGGCTCCGCACCACCACCCAGGCCACCCCCAGGGTCGAGGTCGCGATCACCGCCAGCAGGCGACCCAGGACCCCCGGCCCCGGCGTGACGAGGACCTGCATCGTGCCCGGCACGCCGGGCGGGTGGATGTGCAATCCGGCGAACGCCACCCCGGCGGCAACGCCGTACGCCGCCAGGACGCCGGCCGCCGCTCCCAGGGATGTGACCAGCGCCACCTCGCGCACCACCAGCGCTCCGGCCACGCGTCTCGTGCAGCCCAGCGCCCGAAGTGTGCCCAGCTCCCGGCTTCGCTCGTAGACGGTGAGCGTCGTGGCATTCATGACGCCGAGGACCACGACCGCCGCGATGATGACGAGAATTACGCCCGCCATCGAGCGGAGGAACGCCATCGAGCCCGCGTAGTAGGAATTCACGCGTTCGTCGCCGAACTCGTACACGTCCGCCGGCACGCCTGCCGCACGCAGCCGCGCTCGAAGATCCTCGGCCACCCGCGCCGCGTCGTGCCAGTCGTGCAGGAACAGCGACACGTGCGTGACCGCCTCC
>CAYLZN010000068.1:2166-21011 GCA_964387935.1 uncultured Vicinamibacteraceae bacterium
GCGCGGCTGTACGCGAGCACATCTGCGTGTGCCAGCATTCGCCGCTGCGCGTCCTCCTCGATGCCGAGGGCCACGAACGGCACGCTGCGGCAGCCATTCCCGGCCAGCCCCACGCCCCGAAGGTAGCCGGCGGCCCAGGCCACCCTTGGATCGCCAGACACCGCCTCCCGGACCGCCGCCTGGTGTTCGGCCGTCAGGCTGTAGCGCAGGGGTCTCGCCATCGCCCGATCGAGACCACCTTCGCGGTACACCACGACATGCCCGCCATGCTGCAGGTACACCGCGTTGGTCCGCAGGAAGCGCTCGACGTGTGCGAGATAGCCGCCGAGAATTGCCAGTCCCGCCACCCCGACGGCCACGGCCAGCCCCGTGGCCAGGTTGCGCCGCCGGTTGCGGCGCAGGTTCCGGGCCGCCAGACGCCACGCGCCGTTCACGACCGGGACTCCGGCTGCGCCGCCACGCCGTCACCGTTGACGATGACCCCATCCGAGATGTGGACCACGCGCGCGACGCGCGACATGAGCTTCTCGTCGTGGGTCGAGAAGAGGAACGTCACGCCGCGCTTCTGGTTGAGCGCGAGCATCAGGTCCACCAGCCGGTGCGTGGCGTCCGAGTCCAGGTTGGCCGTGGGCTCGTCGGCCAGCACGAGCAGCGGGGACGTGACCAGCGCGCGCGCGATCGCCACCCGCTGCCGCTGTCCGCCCGAGAGCTTGTCCGGCCACTGCGCGGCGAACTCGCCGATCTGCACGTCGTCGAGGGCCTGGACGATGCGGGCGCGGCGCTCGGACGCCGGAATGCGAGGATGGATGAGCAGCGGCAGCTCGACGTTCTCGTACACGTTCAGAACGGGGACGAGGTTGAACGACTGGAAGATGAATCCGATCTTCTCGTTGCGCAGCCGCGCCCGGTCGTCGTCGGTGAGGTGCGCCACGTCGCGGCCGTCGAGGACGACGCGCCCGCGGTCCGGTTCGTCGATGCACCCGACCATGTTGAGCAGCGTGCTCTTGCCGGACCCGGATGGCCCGACGAGGGCGGTGAACTCGCCGCGGTGCAGGTCCAGCGTTGCGCCACGCAGGGCGTGGACCAGGGTTTCGCCCAGGCGGTAGCGCTTGTGGACGTCGATGAGGGAGACGAACGGAGGCCTCATCGTCGCAGGCCCCGCAGGACGATGGCCAGCGACCGCGCGAAGTCGTGCGCCAGCGGCGTGGCGGTGCCCGCACCGTGCCACGCCCCCAGGGCGCCGAAGTAGGTGCCGGAGATGGCTGTGACGGCCGCGCCGAGGTCGACGTCGACGGCGATCCGGCCCGCGGCGCGGGCCTCGTGCAGGAGCTGGCCCAGCCGGTCGTAGCGCCGATGCTGTGCCGGGCGGTCGGCAGCGGCGAAGGCCGCATCGCGCAGCAGGGCGCCGAGCATGAATCGGCTGAGCACGGGATTCGAGGCGTGCCAGGCGATGGCGGGCTCGAAGAACGCCTGGACCCTGGAGTTCAGCCCGGATCGGGCGTGCGCCCTGTCGAGCGCTGCGTCCATCGAGTCGACCAGGCGGGCCGAGACCTCCGCGAAGACCGATTCCTTGGTCGGGAAGTAGGTGAAGAAGGTGCCCTTGCCGATGTCGGCCGCCTCGGCGATCTCCGCCACGGTGGTGTCGTCCAGCCCCTGGCGCACGAAGAGGTCGAGGGCGGCGCGGTAGATGCGGTCCCTCGTTTCGCGCCGGCGGCGCTCGACGCGGGACTCGCGAGGGGACGGGTCCAGATGGGAGTCAGCGAACATGACTAAGGTCAGTATTGACCATGGTCATATTTGGTGTCAAGTCAAATATTGTGTTCGTGCCCTTTGCCGCTCGACGCAGAACGCGTCGGTATGGCCGCCAGCCGCCAGCCGCGCGCCGCCAGCCGCTAGGCTAGCCGCGCGCCGCCAGCCGCCAGCCGCCGGCCGCTTGTCAGAGTGTGGTTAGATATCGCCATGCTCTCCCCCGGCACGTGCCTGGGTCACTACGAGGTGGCCGAACGGATCGGCGCGGGCGGCATGGGCGAGGTCTATCGTGCCCACGATGCGCGGCTCGATCGCGACGTGGCCGTGAAGGTGCTCTCCCGGAACCTGGCCGGTGATCCCGAGGCGCTCGCGCGGTTCGAACGAGAGGCGCGTGCCGTCGCTGCGCTGTCGCATCCCAACATCCTCGCGATTCACGATGTCGGCCTCCAGGAGGGGGTGCCGTTCTCCGTGACGGAACTCCTCCACGGGGAGTCGCTGCGCGAACGCCTCGACCGGGGGCCGTTGCCGTGGCGCGAGGCGGCGCAGCTCGGCGAGGCGATCGCCGAGGGGCTGGCCGCCGCACACGCGAAGGGGATCGTCCACCGCGACATCAAACCGGACAACCTGTTCCTGACCAGCGAGGGTATGGTCAAGATCCTCGATTTCGGCCTCGCGCGGTCGACCACCGAGGTGACGGCCGCCACCTTCAGCGGCACGGCGCCGACTCTGATCGGCAGCGGGACCGGTCTGCTCATGGGCACCATCGGCTACATGTCGCCCGAGCAGACGCGCGGGCTGGAGGTCGATGTCCGGGGAGACATCTTCTCGCTCGGGTGCGTGCTGTACGAGCTGGTGACGGGCCGGCGTGCCTTCGATCGCGAGACGCCCACCGACACGCTCGCGGCGATTCTCAACGACGTGCCGCCGCCCATGTCCCGGGCAGGCGTGCGCGTGCCCCAGGAGCTGGCGCGCGTGATCGAGCACGCGCTCGAGAAGGCGCCGTCGGCTCGATTCCAGTCCGCGCGCGATCTGGCGTTTGCCCTGCGCGCGGTGCGGACCGATTCTGGCATCTCGGCCTCGCCGGCGCCGAAGCGCAGGACACCGCGCAGCCGGATCCGGTCGCTGGCCGTCCTGCCGTTCAGCAGTCAGGGGGACGATCCCGAGAACGACTACCTCAGCGAGGGCATCGCCGAAGGCGTGATCAACCGACTGGCCCAGGCGCCGGGTCTGCGCGTCGTCCCGCGCGCGACGGCGTTCCGGTTCAAGACGCGCGACCTCGACCCGCGAACGGCGGGCGCCGAACTGAACGTCGATGCGCTCCTGACGGGCCGGGTGGTGTCTCGTGGCAGCGCGATCACGATCCAGGCCGAGCTCGTGGATACCGCCACGGCGTCGCAGCTCTGGGGACAGCGCTACGCCCGCGAGAATTGCCACTGCCTCGAGATCGAGGACAGCCTGGCCGAGGAGATCGTCCAGGCCCTGGCACTGCGCCTCGGCGTTCGCAAGGTCAGATCCGCGGCGCCCGCGATCGCGGCGAAGCCTACGGCACCGGCAGCCAGCGTCGATGCCGAGGCCTACCGTGATTACCTGCGAGGGCGCTACTTCTACAACAAATGGTCGCCCGACGGATTCGGCAAGGCCATCGAGTTCTTCCAGAAGGCCATCGACAGGGATCCGGCCTTCGGTCTCGCCTATGCGGGCCTCGCCGATGCCTACGGGGCCGCGGCGTTCTACGGGTACGTTCCCTCGCAGGAGGCGATGCCGCGCGCCGACTTCGCTGCGCGCCGAGCCATCGAAATAGACCCGGGGCTCTCAGAGGCCCACGCCACCCTCGGACTCACGGCGATGTTCCATCGGTGGGACTGGCCCGCAGCCGAGCGCGCGTTCGCGCGTGCCATCGAGCTCAACCCGAAGCTCGCGACCAATCACGTCTATCACTCCCTGTTCCTGCTGAGTCACGGGCGCACCGCCGACGCGCTCGAGGCCGCCCGGCTCGCCGAGCATCTCGACCCGCTGTCACTGCTCGCGGTCAGCGGCGTCGCGTGGAACCTGTTCTTCATGGGCGATCTCGATGGCACCGTCGCCCAGGTCTACCGGGCGCTCACGCTGGATCCTGAATTCCCCGAGGCGCTCGGGATGCTGGCGCGCGTGGCCGAGCGACGCGGCGAGCTTGCCGAGGCTGCCGAACGCCTCCGCGCCTGGCTGAAAGCCATTGGCGCGCCGCCCGACAGTGCGGACGACGTCCGTCAGGGCTTCGAGCGGGAAGGGCTGGTGGGCTACTGGCGGAGCTACCTGGGCGTGCTCGAACGTCACGAGGGCGGCTGCCCGCAGTTCGCCTACGCGCGCGCCGTCGTGCAGGCGCGGCTGGGCAACGCCGAAGGGGTGTTCGAAGCGCTCGAGGCGTGCTTCGCCGAGCGCCTCGGCATCCTGGTGTTCCTCAAGGTCGACCCGTCGTTTGCCGCGTTCCGCACGGACGCACGGTTCCTCAGCCTGCTCGCCCGCATGGGACTGGGCTGACCCCCGCCGCCCGCCGCAAGCCGCCCGCCGTGTCGCAACCGTACGCCGCCGTACGCCGTACGCCGTACGCCCCTCCCTACCCCCCCCTCAGTCCCCGCCACAACAGCGCGAGGCTGTCGTCGAGCAGACGGTCGCGAGTGGCCGGCAGCCGCACGAGGCCGCTCAACCATCCGGTGAGCACGCCGAAGTAGAGCAGGAAGGAGTCGAGCGCGGCAAGCGGCAGGTTCACGTCCGCGGCAATCTCGCCGCGACGCTGGCGCGCGGCGAGCAGGGCCACCAGTCGGGCGAGGAACGCCAGCCGCACCTGCTCGAGACCGGGGGCGTCCGCCGGTCCCAGGAACTGCGCTTCCTGAACGAAACGCCGCGCCAGATCGGGAGAGCCTTCGTAGAGCCGGAAGAGACGCCGGAACACGACGCCAAGCGCCGCAGGCACCGGAAGGTCGTCCTGCACGTGGGCGAACGCCCGGGCAGACACGCGCCGCAGTTCCGATTCGAACGCCAGCACCAGCAGCCGTTCCTTCGTGGGCGCATGCAGGAACACCGTGCCCTTCGCCACGCCGGCCGCGCTGGCGATCTCGTCGGTGGTCACCGCGTCGAAGCCACGCGCCTCGAAGAGCCGGCGCGCAGCCACGGCGATGCGGCGCTGCGTGTCCGCCGCCCGCCGCTGGCGGGTTGGCGGACGAAGCCGCGCTGGCGTCTTTCTGCTCATCGCGACCCGCTCTCGACCTGCAGCGCGCGCACGTAGGCGATGAGGCCGGGGAGCTCGGCATCCGGAATCACGCCGCCGAACGCGGGCATCGCGATGCCAGGGACCTGCGCACCCGGGTTGCGGATGAACCGGGCCAGGTCCTCGTTGGTCGGGTACCTGCGCGTGGCGCCGCGCAGGTCGTAGAGGCCCACACCGGCCGGGCCGTGGCACGAGGGGCAGCCGCGTTCGTTGTACGTCTTCTGCCCGGCAGATTCCGCCCGTGCGACCTCATGAGCGGGCGACGGGGGACGCGACTTCACCACCGGTGCCAGCGATCGAAGGTAGGTGTAGATCGCCCGCGCGTCGGCGTCCGTCAGCGCGGCGTAGGGCTGCATCGGGTACAGAATCGTCGACCCGTCGGGCCGCAGGCCGCCCGTCAGCGCGCGGACGAACTGCTCCTCGGTCCAGGCTCCGATGCCCGTCTCCGGATCGGGGGTGAGATTGGTCGAGAAGATCTCGCGGCCGCCGGCATCGAGCAGCGTGTTGCCGCCTTCGTAGAACCCGGCCGAACGCTCCGGCTGCAGCACGTCGAGCCTGGTGAAGTCCGAGGAATGGCAGGCGTAGCAGTCGAGCAGGTCGTTGGCCAGATAGCGGCCGCGGGCCATGGCGTCGGCCGTGTCCGGAGCGACAATTGGCGCCTGCGGATAGGGCAGGGGCGACCAGGCCACGCGGGAGAGGAGCTTCGTCAGGAACCCGAACTCGGATGGCGGGGTGGCCACGTCCGAGGGCGCCACGAGCGGGTCGTCCGAGCGGAGGAACGCGATGATCGACGCGAGGTCCTCGTCGGACGCGCGCGGCAGCTTCACCATGAAGGGAGGCGTGTAGCGGCCGTCGCGCCGGATCCCCGTGCGCAGGAGAGACAGCAGCTCGCCATCGGTCCACTGCCCGATCCCGCGCTCGGGGTGCCTCGTGATGTTCGGCGCGTAGATCACCCCGAACTGCGGCGTGACGTCCGCCATCCGCTTGCCGGCGAGCGACCTGGTGGCCGGGTTGAAGTGACAGCTCGCGCACAGCATCCTCGCGAGGTCGCGTCCGTGGGCAATCCGTTCGGGCGTCGGGGCGATGGTGACGTCGATCCGGGCGACGGGATAGTGGGGGAGACCGCTGGTGCGAATCCAGCCCGCCAGGCCGATGACGGCCAGCAGGAGTACGCCCACGATGCCCCCGAGATACACGAGCAGCCTGCGCATGATCCCTCCGGTGTGGGCCACGGGCATCGAGCCGCCGCAGCCCGGAGTGCCAGCCAACTGACTACGGTCACTGACTACGGTCATTATAGCCGCGGGGTTCCAGGGACCGACGACGGGGCGGGACCCTGGCCGGCGCGTCGCACCGCCGGTGGGGGGACTGCCGGTCGGTGCACTGGCCCGAAGACCCCCGATCCGGTATCGTGAGGGCGTCACGAAGGAGGACCCAGTGAACCCAGCGCAAACCCGGGCCGTGGGTGCCGGCGACACCCCGGCGGACGCGCAGGAGCTGAAGTTCCGCGACCCGCAGCGGGCCCGGGCGCTCGTGCGGACGCTCGAGCGGCTCACCGCGGAGATCGGGCGTGCCCCGGTGTCGGTCATGCACGTCTGCGGCAGTCACGAGCAGGCGATTGCGAAGTTCGGCCTCCGGTCCACGTTCCCGCGGGGGCTGCAGGTCATCATGGGGCCCGGGTGCCCGGTGTGCATCACCGACACGCCGGAAGTCGACGAGGGCGTCGTCCTCGCCAGGCAGGGTGTGCACATCGCGACCTACGGCGACATGCTGCGCGTGCCGGGGACCGTGATGTCGCTCGCCGACGCGCAAGCCGAGGGCGCCAGGATCCACGTCATCTACGGCGCCTCCCAGGTCGTGGACCTGGCCCGGTCGATCCCCGATCCGGTAGTGTTCTTCGCCACCGGGTTCGAGACCACCGCGGTCGCCACCGCAGCGCTCGCGCTGGGCGGGCTGCCCGACAACCTGTCGATCCTCTCGGCCCACAAGTACATCCCGCCCGTGATGGAGATCGTGGCCGAGATGCCCGAGACGAAGGTGGAGGGATTCCTCGCGGCCGGGCACGCCGCGACGATTACCGGCTGGGGCGTGTTCGAGGCGTTCGTCGCACGGCATCGCCTGCCCGTGGTGGTCGCCGGCTTCGAGCCTCTGGACATCCTGGCCGCGCTCGTGCGTCTGGTGGAGTTGATCCGCGACGGCACGCCGCAGGTCGTGAACATGTTTCCGCGCTGCGTCACACGCGAAGGCAACCTGCGGGCCCAGGAGCAGCTGTGGCGGGTGTTCCGACCGATCGGAGGACGCTGGCGCGGCATCGCGCACGTGCCCAATGGCAACCTCCGCCTGCGCGACGAGTTCGCCCACCTCGACGCGCGGCGCCGCTTCACGATCGACCTGACGTCACTCTGGGACTACGCCCCGCCGACCCTGGCGCAGAGCTGCCGCTGCGGGGACATCATGGCCGGCCTCTCGTCTCCGACCGACTGCACGCTGTTCGGCACCGACTGCACGCCGGAGCGTCCCGTCGGGGCGTGCATGGTGAGCACGGAGGGCACGTGTCGGATCTGGTTCCAGTACGGCGGTCTTCCGGACCTCCGGGGGCCGGACTGATCCCGCCGGAGACGTTGCCAGCCATGACCTGCATCCAGGTGGAACGCCACGACCGCGTCGCCGTCATCTCGATCGACCGGCGCCATCGCTTCAACGCGCTCGACGTGGACACGGCACGGGACCTGCGCAAGGCGGGCCTGCAGTGCGCCCGCGACACGGCCGTCGGCGCCGTGATCCTGCGCGGCGCAGGCGGCGTCTTCTGCAGCGGCGCGGACCTGAAATACATCCGCGACGGCGGCGAGCGGGCCGATCTCTCCTATCTCAGCCCCGACGCGCGTCCCGCCGACGCCGGCTACGGGGCGATCTTCAAGCAGATCCTGGAGTACATCCACAGCACGATCTCGGAGATTCGGCGGGCGCCCAAGCCCTTCATCGCCGCCGTCGATGGCCCGGCCGCCGCGGGAGGGCTCGGCCTCGCCATGGCGTGCGACCTGGTGTTCATGTCGGATCGGGCAAGTCTCGAATGGGCATACGGCAAGACGAGCCTGACCGGCGCGGAGAGCTCGACGTTCTTCCTGCCGCGGATCATCGGCCTGCGGCGCGCGATGGGCCTCGTCCTCCTCAATCCGCGGCTCGACGCGCCGACGGCGCTCGACTGGGGCCTCGTCAACGGCATCCTGCCGGCCGGGACCTTCGACCAGGACGTGCTGGCGCTGGCCGGGCGGATTGCCGAAGGGCCGATGCCCGCCTTCGCCGTGACCAAGAGCCTGATGAACCAGGCCGCCGGCGTGGACCGGCTCGATCATCACCTGGATCAGGAACTCGACCAGCTCGCCCGCATCGCAGACACGCCCGATTTCGCGGAAGGCCTGGCGGCGTTCTTCGAAAAGCGCCCGCCGCGTTTCGGCCGCCACGAGGCCCCGTGACCGCTTCTCGAGCCACGGCCCCGCAGGATCCGACCCGGAATGCGGCACGCGCGGCCCCGCACATCGGGGTGTAGAATCCCCCCACACGCCGTATGCCCCCAACGTCGCTGGCGATCGTCACCCGCAGCGAGAGGATGCGAGAGATTCTCGCGCGTGTGGAGACGATTGCGCGGTCCGACACCTCGGTGCTCCTCGTGGGCGAAACCGGCGTCGGCAAGGAGCTGTTCGCCGACTACATTCATCGCGTCAGCCACAGGGCCGACGGGCCCTTCGTCAAGATCGCCCTGTCGGCGATGCCCCACGAACTCCTCGAGAGCGAGCTCTTCGGCCACGAGCGCGGGGCCTTCACGAGCGCCTTCACCGACAGGCGCGGGCTCTTCGAACTGGCCGACCGGGGGACGCTGTTTCTCGACGACATCGACGACGTGCCGCCGCCCGTGCAGGTGAAGCTGCTGCGCGTGCTCGAATCCCAGCAGGTGATGCGGGTCGGCGGCCACGCGCCGCACTCCATCGACGTCAGGCTCATCACCGCGTCGAAGGTGGATCTGAAGGAACTCGTGCGCCGCAACGTCTTCCGCGCCGACCTCTTCTACCGGATCAACGTCTGTCCAGTGGAGATCCCCGCGCTCCGCGAGCGGCGGGATGACGTGCCAATGCTCGTCGCCCATTTCCTGGCCCGGTTCGCTCCGCAGAAGTCGCTCGCGGTGTCCGCGGATGCCGAGCGGGCGCTGACGAAATACGACTGGCCGGGCAACGTGCGCGAACTGCGGAACATCACCCAGCGCCTCGCCCTGTTTGCCGAGTCCGAGATCCGCCTGGAACACCTGCCGCCCGAGCTCCACGACGGCCAGGCCATGGATCCCCTCGTCAAGGCGTGCAGCCGCTGCCTGGTGGACGAGTCGCTCAGCTACACCGAGGTGGTCACCTGCCTCGAAACGAACCTGCTCCGCCAGGCCCTCGACGGGGTCGGGGGCAATCGATCCGAGGCCGCACGCCTGCTGGGGCTGAGTCCCTCGACCCTGAGAGACAAGCTCAGGAAATACGGGCTCGACACCCACGCCGACTGAATCGGCCCAGGCGCTCCTGTCCCACGGGTTTCCGCCGGGACGCACGCGGAAACCCGCGCCTGCCGGCCAGCTCGCCCACGCCACGCCCAGTCGTTTCCGTCTCCTTCCGCGCAGTGCCGTCCGGCACGTCCCTTGCCCTCACGGGAACGCGATTGCACCGTGCGGCGACGACATGAATGCACCAGACCCCGGGCGGGGGTTCCTGTTCGCGGCCGAGGGCGAGGTCGTCGAGATCTTCGATGAGACCCAGGGGATCCGGGCGAGGGTCGTGTTGAAGTCCGGCACCCTGATCGATGTGACCGCCGCCAGGGGCACCGACGTGCACCTGGGCGACCGCGTGGTCATCGAGGGTACCGCGGACGGCATGCGGCTCAGGAGCAACGACGTCACACGATTCCCGTCGTGACGGGCGCGGCAGGCGTTCCGGGAACGCCGTGAAGGAGGACACCATGAGCAGGGCACCGGTGACGATCTGGGAACACGCCCGGATGCAGGGCTACTCCCGGCGGGACTTCGTCCAGTTCTGTTCGTGGCTGGCTGCCGCCGCCGGCATCGAGGCGTCCGGGGTCGGCCAGGTCGTGCATGCGCTGACGACCAAGCCACGGCTGCCCGTGGTGTGGTTCCACTTCCAGGAGTGCACCTGCTGCAGCGAGTCGTTCATCCGCTCGTCGCATCCCATCGTCGCCGACATCATCCTGGACAGGCTTTCCCTCGACTACACGGAGACGCTGCAGGCGGCGGCCGGCAAGCAAGCCGAGGAAGCCCTGCACCAGACGCTGGAGAAGCACAAGGGTGAGTACCTGATGCTCGTCGAGGGCTCGGTGCCGACCGAGGACGGCGGCATCCACTGCTGCATCGCCGGCCGGACCGCGCTCGACATCTGCCAGGAGGCCGCCGCGGGCGCCAAGGCCATCGTGAGCTGGGGAAGCTGCGCGTCGAACGGGTGCATTCAGGCCGCGCGGCCGAACCCGACCGGCGCGACGCCCATCCACAAGCTGATCAGCGGCAAACCCGTGATCAACGTCCCTGGGTGTCCGCCGATCGCGGAGGTGATGGCCGGCACGATCGTCCACCTCCTGGCGTTCGATCGCATCCCGCAGCTCGACGGTCTGGGCCGGCCGAAGGCGTTCTATTCGCGCCGCGTGCACGACACGTGCTACCGCCGTCCCAATTACGATGCCGGGCTCTTCGTGGAGTCCTTCGACGACGAGAACGCGAAGAAGGGGTACTGCCTGTACAAGGTCGGCTGTCGCGGGCCGGTCACCTACAACGCCTGCGGCGTGATCCGGTGGAACGGCGGGGTGAGCTTCCCCATCCAGTCCGGTCATGGCTGCATCGGCTGCAGCGAGGCGAACTTCTGGGACAACGGCCCGTTCTATCAGCACCTGGCGTCGTTCCCCGGGTTCGGCATCGAGTCGACGGCCGATCGGATTGGCGTGACCGTCGGGGCGGTGACCGCCGCCGGCATCGCGGCGCACGCCCTGACGACCAACATCCGGAAGCGCACCCTCATCGCCGCGGGGAGACACGAGAACCCGCCGGACCCGAAGACGACGAAGCGCGACTGAGTGCGGGCAAAGGAGAGACCCATGGCCAATCGAGTCGTCATCGATCCCATCACCCGCATCGAGGGGCACCTGCGGATCGAGATCGAGGTGAAGGACGGCAAGGTCGTCGATGCGTACAGTTCCGGCACGATGGTCCGCGGCTTCGAGCTGATTCTCAAGGGGCGCGATCCGCGCGATGCCTGGGCGTTCGCAGAGCGCGCGTGCGGCGTCTGCACCACGGTGCACGCGCTGGCGTCGGTACGCACCGTGGAGGACGCGCTGGACATCACCGTGCCGCCCAACGCCGAGATGATCCGGAACCTGATGTTCTGCGCCCAGTACCTGCAGGACCACGTCGTGCACTTCTACCATCTGCACGCGCTGGACTGGGTGGACGTCGTGAGCGCGCTCAAGGCCGATCCGAAGAAGACGTCCGAGCTGGCGCAGAGCCTCTCGTCGTGGCCCAGGAGTTCGCCCGGCTATTTCAGCGATCTGCAGAAGCGCCTGACGGCCTTCGTCGAAAGCGGTCAGCTCGGGATCTTCGCCAACGGGTACTGGGGACACCCGGCGTACAGGCTGCCCGCGGAAGCGAACCTGCTGGGCGTCGCGCACTACCTGGAAGCGCTCGAGTGGCAGAAGGAGATCGTCAAGGTCCACACCATCTTCGGCGGGAAGAACCCTCACCCGAACTACCTCGTCGGCGGGGTGCCGTGCGCGATCAACCTGGACGAGGCCAATGCCATCAACGCCGAGCGGCTGGCCATGGTCGGCCGGCTGTTCGAGCAGGCCCGCGATTTCGTGCAGCAGGTCTACATCCCGGACCTGCTCGCCGTGGCGTCGTTCTACAAGGACTGGGGGGCCATCGGGGGCGGGCTGCCCAACTACCTGGCCTACGGCGACCTGCCGATGAACGGGTATCGCGACCTGTCCAAGTTCCGGTTCCCGCGAGGCGCGATTCTGAACCGTAACCTGAACGAGGTGCTGCCGGTCGACGGCAAGGACGCGACGCAGGTCGAGGAGTTCGTGACGCACGCGTGGTACGAGTACGCGGACGGCGACAGCGCCGGCAAGCACCCCTGGGACGGCGAGACGAAGTTCAACTACACGGGACCACGGCCGCCGTACGAGTTCCTGGACGTGGCGCAGAAGTATTCGTGGCTCAAGACGCCACGGTGGAAAGGCCACCCGATGGAGGTCGGCCCCCTGGCGCGCGTGCTGGTGGCGTACGCTGCGGGGAGCCAGGAGGTGAAGGACCTGGTCGGCGCCGTGCTGAAGCAGCTCGACGTGCCGGTCGAGGCCCTGTTCTCGACGCTCGGGCGGACGGCGGCACGCGGTCTCGAGACGTCGCTGATCGCCGGATGGTCGATGGAGATCTACGACCAGCTCCTGGCGAACATCAAGAACGGCGACACCAGGACGGCCGATCAGTCGAAGTGGCAGCCGTCCACCTGGCCCGCCGAGGCCAAGGGGGTCGGGCTCACCGAGGCGCCGCGCGGCGCCCTGGCGCACTGGGTCGTGATCAAGGACGGCAAGATCGACAACTACCAGCTCGTGGTCCCGAGCACGTGGAATGCCTCGCCGCGCGACGCGAAGGGGCAGTTGTCGGCGTACGAGTCCTCGCTGATCGGCACGCCCATCGCCAATCCCGACCAGCCGCTCGAGATCCTGCGCACGATCCACTCCTTCGATCCGTGCCTGGCCTGCGCGGTGCATCTCCACGACGAACGTGGCCGGTACGTCCACCAGATCCAGGTGTTCTGAGGAGGCGCCATGGCAACCAGCATGGAACGGGTCTACGTGTGGCAGCTGCCCGTGCGCCTCTATCACTGGGTCAACGCCCTGTGCGTCGTCGTGCTGTGCACCACGGGCTACATGATCGGTCGTCCCCTGTCCCTGCCGGCGACCGGCGAGGCCTCGTTCTCGTACTTCTTCGGCACGGTGCGCTTCGTCCACTTCGTGGCGGCGTTCGTGTTCTTCTTCAACTTCCTGGCGCGCATTTACTGGGGCTTCGTGGGCAACCAGTACGCGCGATGGGACCAGTTCCTGCCACTCTCTCCGGCGCTCTTCAGGAAGCAGTCGAGAGAGGTGGTGGAGGTGCTGAAGGTGGACATCCTGCAGGCCAGGGTGGCGCCGATCGCCTCGGTGGGCCACAACGCCCTCGCGGGCTGGACCTACTTCCTCACCTTCCTCGCGTTCCTGTTCCAGTCCGTGACCGGGTTCGGCCTGTACTCCGCGATGAGCGAGGCCTGGCTGCCCGGCCTGTTCGCCTGGATCGTGCCGCTGATGGGCGGGGATTTCGCGGTGCGGCAATGGCACCACCTGATGATGTGGTTCTTCATCATCTTCACGATGGTGCACGTGTATCTGGTCTTCTACCACGACTACGTCGAGGGACGTGGCGTCATTTCCTCGATGGCGGGTGGGTGGAAGTTCGTGGAAAAAGAGACCAAGTGAGCCGGACGGCTCCGCCGGACGAGATGGGCCCCCGCTCCATTCTCGTGCTCGGCGTCGGCAACGTCCTGATGGGCGACGAAGGGGTGGGGGTCCATGTCGTGCGCCGCCTCGAAGAGGAGGGGTGTCCCGCGGGCGTGACTCTGGTCGACGGGGGCACGGGCGGCTTCCATCTGCTTTCCTATCTGACCGATTTCGATCCCGTCATCCTCGTGGACGCCACGCTGGATGGCCGTCCGGCGGGCACGGTGTCGATGACCGAGCCGAGATATGCGTCCGACTTTCCGCGGGCGCTGTCGGCCCACGACATCGGGCTGCGGGACCTGGTGGAGTCCGCTGCGCTGCTGCGCGGTCTGCCGAAGATTTACCTGATTACGGTGTCGGTGGACACGCTTCAGCCGATGCAGATGACGCTGTCTGCGCCGGTGGCGGCAGTGCTGCCGGAGGTCGTGGCGCGGGTGCGGACGCTGCTCGGGGGGTCAGGTCTTTACTTTTAGCATTCTGCTGAGGTCGGAGCGTGTTCCGACCTCAGCAGAATGCTAAAAGTAAAGACCTGACCCCAAACGGCGATGCTCGGCCAGTCTCTTGGACCATATCGGGTGCTCGCCAAGATCGGTGAAGGCGGGATGGGCGAGGTCTACCGGGCGCTCGACCCGCGCCTCCAGCGGGAGGTCGCCATCAAGGTCCTCCCCTCGTCGTGGATGGCCGACGAGCGCCGCCGCCGTCGCTTCCTCCAGGAGGCACGGGCCGCCTCCGCCCTGAATCACCCCAACATCGTCACGATTCACGAAGTCGGCGCCGACTCCGGCGTCGACTACCTCGTGATGGAGTACGTGGCCGGCAAGACGCTCGACCAGATCATTCCGAGCCAGGGCATGTGCGTCGGCGAGGTCCTGCGCCTGGCCATCCCTCTGGCCGATGCGCTCGCGCACGCCCACGCCGCAGGCATCGCGCACCGCGACTTGAAACCGTCGAACGTGGCGGTGACGACAGACGGCCAGGTCAAGGTGCTCGACTTCGGCCTGGCGAAGCTGATGCAGCGGGGGGAGGACACCGACCCGGCCGAGTCGCCAGGCGGCGAACAGGAGACGGCCACCGCGCTGAGCGTCCCCGGCACGGTGGCGGGCACACCCGCCTTCATGTCGCCCGAGCAGGCGTCCGGAGGTCGGGTGGATGCCCGGAGCGACGTGTTCAGCTTTGGCGCCGTGCTGTACGAGATGGTCACGGGCCGGCGTGCCTTCTCGAGAGGGTCCGCGGAGGCCACTCGTGCTGCCGTGCTCACCGAGCAGCCCCCGAGTCCCAGCGACGTGGTGCCTGGTGTTCCCAGGGATCTGGAGCGGCTGATCCAGCGCTGTCTGCGAAAGGAGCCCGACCGTCGCTATCAGCACATGCTCGACGTGAAGGTGGACCTGCAGGAGATCAGCGAGGAGTGGCACGACAGCGCGACATCGTCGCGGGCTCGCCGACGAAGCGGGGCCAGGCCCGGCGTCGTGGTGGGGGTGGGGCTGGCATCGGTCCTGGCGGCCTCGGCCGTCTGGTTCTGGGCTGGCCGCACCGGCCGCCACGCGACAGGGCCCTCGGCAGTCGTCCAGCCGCTCACCGCCTCGAGCGGAGAGGAATCCTGGCCAAGTTTCTCGCCCGACGGGCAGCAGGTTGCCTTCGGCTGGAACGGCGAGCAGTCCGACAACTGGGACATCTACCTCAAGATCGTCGGCGCATCGGAGGTCCGGCGGCTGACCGACGATCCGGCCATGGATCGGGCCCCGAGCTGGTCACCCGACGGCAGGCGGATTGCCTTCGTCCGGTCGGAGCCCGATGGCAGCGGCATGCTGCACATCGTGTCGGCGCTCGGCGGGTCGAGTCGCAGGGTGAGCGACTTGCTGGTGGCAGGGCCGATCTCGTGGTCGCCCGATGGTCGTTTTCTCGTCGTGCGGCGCAGCCGGACGTCGACCGACGCCCCTGGGGTCTATCTGGTGCCGGTCGAGGGCGGAGAGCCCCACCAGATCGTGGCGGTTGACGCCCACACCGAATTCACCTCGCCCGCCATCGCACCGGACGGCCGCCGGCTGGCGTTCGCTTCGTGTGCCCGGCGCATCTCGCCGCCGCCGTGCGATATCTCGGTGGTCGAGCTCGGTGCGGACTACACCCCCGCGAGCCCGCCGCAGCGCCTCACGCGTCAGGCGCACAGCATCGACCGTGTCACCTGGACCGCCGACAGTCGGGCGATCATCTACGACGCACTGGTCGGGCCGATGACGTTCTACTTGTGGCGGGTCGGCACTGGCGGCGGGCGGGATCCGCAGCGGTTCGAGGTCGCCGGCCTCGGGGCGCGGTCGCCCGCCGTCGCCGCGTCGGGCGGCCGTCTGGCGTTCTCGCGGATGGTCTTCGATCAGGACATCGCCCGCCTCACGGGCGGCGAGCAATCGGCCGCCTTCCTCGTCTCGTCGTTCTACGAGGGCGGCCCGCGGTTCTCGCCCGACGGCCGGAGAGTGGCCTTCGAGTCGCTGCGGTCGGGCGAGCGCACGGAGATCTGGCTCGCCGATGCCGATGGCCGCAACCCGATTCAGCTCACCCGAGGACCTGGCCGCTGGAATGGCTCCCCGTCGTGGTCCCCGGACGGCCGTCGCCTCGCGTTCGACGCGCGCGATGAGCAGGGCCGCTGGGACATCTGGACCATCGACGTCGACGGCGCCGGGCTCCGACGGCTGACCCAGGGACCGGCCGACGAGAACATCCCGCGCTGGTCGCACGATGGCCGTTGGGTGTACTACGTGGCCAGCGGCGAACAGGAGGCAGCCATCCGGCGTGTCGCATCCACCGGGGGTCGCGACGAACTCGTGTTCGAGAGCCCTGCGTACTTCGGCGTCGCCGAATCAGCCGACGGGCGCACCCTGTTCCTGAAGCAGACCAGCAACGGCCCACTCCTGGCATGGCCGATCGGTGGTGGCACACCGAAGACCCTGGCGCCTTGCGTCGACGGTCTCCCCGGTTTCAGCGTGGCTGGCTCGGCCCTGTTCTATGCGGCGTGCGGGGGCGACGACTGGCCCGTTCTCCACCGCCTCGACCTGGCGACCGGGCAGACCCGTCAACTCGGCCGGCTCACAGGATTCACTGGCGGGCTCGCGGTTTCTCCCGACGGAGCGACGGTGCTCTTCACGATCCTCGCGCGCAGCAGCGAGGACCTGATGCTGGTCGAGAACTTCCGATAGGAGGCCAGGGGGTGTGCCCCTGGCCGGCGAGGCGTCCATGGCCATTCTCGTTGTCCGACTCGGCAGCCCGCGGCGGCCGGACGAAGGTCCCCGGCTGGGGACGGTCCGGCATCCGCCGCGCGGGGTGCCCAAAGCGCAGCACGGCTCGCGCGATTTCTATGATGTGTGGCTTCCCGACCTGGCGCCGAGCGCGGCGCTGGTCACGCAGGCGCAGCAAGCTTCAGACGAGCGAGCGTGGCGGGCCTTCGAGCACCGGTATCGCCAGGAGATGAGGCGCCCGGACGCGGCGAGGCTGCTCGCGCTGCTCGCGGCGCTGTCGCACCACGCGAACTTCTCCGTGGGCTGCTACTGCGAGCACGAGGCGCGATGCCATCGCGCGATCCTGCGCGCCCTGCTCGTGGAGCACGGCGCGAAGGTCGAGCCCTGAGTGACGTCGCTGCACGCGCGCCGCGAGCCGTGCGTCACTGTCGCCTGATCGTGAGCCGGAACGGCGCGATCTCCGGCACGATGTCGCCGTTGCCGTCGACCACGGGACGACCGAAACCCTTGCTGTACCTCACGCGCATCGCCTCGTGCGGGGAGTCCGACTCCACCGTCCAGCTCGTCGGGTTCACCGTGCTGTCGGCGCAGACGCGCGCGTGGCTCGCCTGACAGAGCGGTGTCCCGGGATTGCAGGTCGGCCCCTGGAATGCAATCCACCCCGCGCGGGACGCGTCAGTCGGCTCGATGAAGTAGAGGCGCACGCCCCGCCAGGCCCAATTCCCACTGCTGCACGCCGGCGTCGGATCGAGCGCGCTTCCGGTCAGGCCATAGACCACGACTGAAAACGCGGTTGCACCTGCCGGCTCGCT
Source organism: uncultured Vicinamibacteraceae bacterium (assembly GCA_964387935.1). Taxonomy (GTDB): domain Bacteria; phylum Acidobacteriota; class Vicinamibacteria; order Vicinamibacterales; family JAFNAJ01; genus CAYLZN01. The sequence goes on from CAYLZN010000068.1 coordinate 19,758, forward strand.
GTCGGTCAAGGAGAGGAACATCCGGCGAAGAATCGTGCCGAAGTTCGTGCCCTTGCGCGTGTCGATCGTGAAGGTTCCGCTGCCGTCGCACGTGGCAATCGTGGCCGAGACGTTCTGCTGCCCGTTCACGTAATCACCGCCGCCATCGTTGCCGAGCACCGCCGACGTGGCGCCATCATCGTTGAGCGTCGACTCCACGGTCATCACCGCGCCCGGGTTCACGCAACCTCCCCCCTTCTTCTGGGCGGCGCCAGGCGCTGCGCACAAGGTGACCATCAACACCGCTCCGGCAGCCGCACTCGCTCGTCGCATCTCACCCTCCGTGCTTCGCGATCGGTCCCTGTCTACTGGCCCCCGCACCCCGTCTTCACCCCTGTCACCGTGACCGTCACCTCGAACGCCATCGGATACACGCCCCGCACGACGTCGTAGAACTGTCCCTCGGTCATCTCCATGACACGCGGGTTGACGGTGACTCCACTCTCTCCGCTGCCGGGCGGCTCATTCGGATCGAACCGCACCGTCCACGTGCACCCGTCCTCGCCCGGCGTGACGATGACCGACGACGAGCCGCTGGTGGACTCGATCGAATCACTGTCGCCGCGCAGGCGGCCCACGCCTTTCGAGAACTGGGCGTTCTGGACATACGCGCGGAAGGGCCGCCGTTCAGAACCCGAGGTGACCGTGCCGAACTTCTTCACCTGGAACCAACCCTGCGTGAAGAACGCAGCCCAGCCCCCGGCCCCCGTCTGTGCCGCATAGAAGATCTTCCGCGGACTCGGAGTTCGTTTCGAGGTGTCGAAGTGCAGGTTGAGCCACTGATCGTGCCCGCTTGTCGGCTCCTGTGTCACATCGCACAGGACGCCCTGGTAGCCGTTCACGTAAGCGCCCAGGCCGTCGCTCTTGATCGCGTCGCCTCCGACGTCGCGGAAGGTGATGACGCACGGCCAGTCCGGTGTCGGGTCTTTGGTCCCTGGCTTGGCTGCATCGAGGCCGATGCCGAGGGCAGCCACGATGAGGGCAACGAGGGTGGTCTTCATCGATGTCATGGGCATCTCTCCAGTCGCTGGTTGCTGCGATGATCGAGGAAACGAGGGACATCGGCGAACTGCACACCCGCGAGCCCAGGTCTCCCGCCGCCGGCCGCCAGCCGCCAGCCGGCTTCTGCCGCGCGCCGCCAGCCGCCAGCCGCGAGCCGGTTTCTGCCGCGCGCCGGAGTCGAGCCTCCGGCTGGGCCTCGCGCTCCGCCCGCCG
>CAYLZN010000069.1:0-20732 GCA_964387935.1 uncultured Vicinamibacteraceae bacterium
CGGCCTCTACAAGACGAGCGACGGCGGCGCGACCTGGAAGCAGGTGCTCTTCGTCAACGACGACACCGGGGTCATCGACGTCGTCATGGATCCGGCGAGCCCGGACACCCTGTACGCGGCGGCGTACCAGCGGCGGCGCACGGCGTTCGGCTTCGCCGGCAGCGGCCCCGACAGCGGCCTCTACAGGACGACGGATGGCGGGGCGACGTGGAAGAAGCTCGTCAAGGGCCTGCCCTGGGATCCCGACGCGCGTCCGGGCGCGCGTGCGGCGCGCGGCGGACCCGGAGGGGGTGGCGCCGGGTTCATGGCTGCGATGATGGGAGCCGCGCCTCCAGAGGCCGCGCCCGAGCCCGCCGGCGCGCCGGCCGCATCCGCGACGCCCGTGCGCCAGGAGATCGGGCGCATCGGACTGGCCGTCTACCAGCGCGACCCGCGCGTCGTCTATGCCCTCGTGGAGCACGCCAACGGCGGCACGTTCCGCAGCGACGACCGCGGCGAGACGTGGACCAGGATGAGCGACACCAACCCGCGGCCGATGTACTACAGCAAGATCCGGATCGACCCGAACAACGACCAGCGCATCTGGGTGCTCGGCGCGCAGATGTTCTACTCCGAGGACGGCGGCAAGACGTTCGCCACCGATCTCGTGCAGCGCATCCACGGCGACTACCACGCGATGTGGATCAACCCCGCCAACTCGTCTCACATGATCACCGGGTCGGACGGCGGCATCCACTGGAGCTGGGACCGCGGCCGCACGTGGGATTTCGTGTCCACGATCCCGCTGGGCCAGTTCTACGAGATCGGCGTCGACATGCGCACGCCCTACTACATCTGCGGCGGCCTCCAGGACAACAACACCTGGTGCGGCCCGTCGGCCTCGACCAATCCTCGCGGCATCGCCAACAGCGACTGGTTCACCATTGGCGGCGGTGACGGGTTCTACGCGCAGATGGACCCGAACGACCACAACACCGTTTACGCGGAATCGCAGGACGGCAACCTGCTGCGACGCGATCTGCGCACCGGCGAGTCGCGCAGCATCCGGCCGCAGCCCGAGGAGGGCGAGAAGCCGTACCGATTCCAGTGGAACTCGCCCATCGTCATCTCGAAGTACGACTCGAACACGCTGTACTACGGCGGCAACTTCCTGTTCAAGTCGCCGGACCGCGGCGACTCGTGGACCAAGGTCAGCCCGGACCTGACGACCGGCGCCGATCGCAACACCCTGCCCATCATGGGACGCGTGCCCGATCGGCAGACGCGCTCGAGGCACGACGGGGTGCAGAACTGGCCGGCCATCACGACGATCGCCGAGTCGCCTCGCGTCCCGGGCGTGCTCTGGGCGGGCACCGACGATGGCAACCTGCAGGTGACGCGTGACGGCGGGCAGACGTGGAAGAACGTGGCCGACCGCGTGCCTGGCGTGCCGAAGGGTACGTACGCGAGCCGGGTGATTGCCTCGCATCACTCCGACGGCACCGCGTTCGTCACGTTCGACGGCCATCGCAGCAACGACTTCGGCATCTACGTCTTCATGACGTCGGATTTCGGCGAGACGTGGAAGGCCCTCTCCAGCGGCATCCCGGCGAACAACGGGATCGTCAACGTGATTCGCGAGCACCCGAAGACCCCGGATCTGCTCTTCGCCGGCACGGAATACGGGGCCTTCGTTTCGCTCGACCGAGGCGCGCGCTGGCATCGGCTGAAGGGCAACCTCCCCACCGTGCCCGTGGACGACATCCTCATTCACCCGCGGGACAACGACCTCATCCTGGGCACTCACGGCCGATCGATCTGGATTCTCGACGATCTCGGCCCGCTGCAGGAGTTGACGACGGCCACGGTCGCGAAGGACCTGCACGTGTTCCCGACCCGCCCCGCCACGCAGTGGAGGACGTGGTCGAACACCGGCAGCACGGGACACAAGGCGTTCTTCGGCGAGAACCCGCCGAACGGGGCCATCATCACCTACTACCTGAAGAACAAGCTGCCCGAGGGTCAGCAGGCGCGCCTGACGATCAGCGATGCGAGTGGCAAGGCCGTGCGGCAGTTGACGGGACCTGGAGCCGCGGGTCTCAATCGGGTCGCGTGGGATGCCCGGATGGAATCGCCGATTCCGCCGGCGCCGCCAGGGCAGGCCGGTGGCGGGGCTGGTGGCGGCTTCGGGTTCTTCGGCGGCGGAGGCGCCGGCCCGCGGGTCGATCCGGGCGACTACACCGTCAAGGTGACGGCCGCCGGCCAGGAGGCGACCCAGACGGTCACCGTCGAGGAAGACCCGCGCGTCACGATCACAGCGGCCGACCGGGCGGCGCGGCGCCAGGCCCTGGACAAGCTCATGCCGCTGGCCGGGCCGGTGATCACCGCGCAGCGCACGATCGTCGCGATGCGGGCGTCGCTGGTGGCGGAGATGGAGGCGTGGCGGCGACCCGGTGCGGCCCAGGTGCCGGAGAACGTTCGCAAGGCTGCGGAGGCCCTGCTCGCGAAGATCGACGACGTGTACCCGAACTTCGCGACACTGCCCTCCGAGCAGGCTGGCCTCGGCGACGCCGGTCCACCGCTCGTCGAGCGCCCGCCGGCCGTCTCGATGCGCCTGCTGCAGCTGTACGGGGCGATCGCCAACACCAGCCTGCCGCCGACGTCGACGCAACTGCGAGACATCGACAGGCTCAGCGCGCGTGCGAACGATCTAGTTGCCCGCGTGCGCACGCTGGCGGACACCGACCTCGCAGCACTCAACAAGCTGATGAACGAGGCCGGCGTCCCCCACATCGCCAGGCCGAACACGGGCGGCGGGCGAAGGGGCTGAACGAACGACATTCGCTACTGGGTGGCACTGGCCCGGGCGTCGCGCTGACGCAACCGGGCCAGGGCCACCTGTGACGCGCGGCGGACCATTTCGTCCGCGTCACCGTTGGCGCGCCCCAGCACGACCTCCGCTTCAGCGCCTCCAATGAAGCCAAGCGCCGTCACGACCTGACGCCGGACTTCAGGGTCGGCGTGCGTGGCGAAGCCCGCGAGCGCGCTTGCGTGCGGCGGACCCAGCTCCACGAGGTACTCGAGGACCTGGGTCGCCGTGCGCGAGTCGCCGAGTGCCCCAACCAACGTCTCCAGGTAGGCCCGCTGCCCACCAGCGGTCAGCGCGAAGGCCATGGCCGCCGCCACCTCGCGGTCCTTTTCGCCGGGCAGCGCCGCGGCAATCCCCGGGGCCGCGTCGTTCAGGCCACCAAGACGGGCCAGCCCTTCGTACGCGCTGCGTCGATGCGCCGCGTTGCCCGACGCCGTCTCCGCTTCGAGGAACGCCCGGCTCGACGGATGCGCGATCCGTGCGAGGGCATCGATCGCTGCGCGCCCGGCCGACCCACGGTTGTAGAGGTCGAAGGCGAACTGTTCGTTGAGCGCGACGACGGCGAGCGGCTCGCGGAGGTCGCCCAGCGACCGCATCGACGCGAGGCGCACGTCGAGCACGGGGTCGTTCACGCGGCCGATCAGGTCGAGCCTCGCCTGCGACACGCGCAGCCGCCCCAGGACCCGCGCCGCCGCCAGCCGCACCGACGGGTCGAGGTCGCTCAGCGACCAGTGGATTTCCCGCGCGACGGCTTCGCTCGCGGGAACCGGCGAGATCGTGCCCAGCGCGTACGCCGCGTCGCGCCGCACCGCGGGCCAGTCGTCGGCCAGCGCCTTGGTCAACCCGCTCACGAGCTGCGGGGGGGCCGGCCACGGGGTGACGTTGAACGGCGCGAGCGAGAAGGCATCCTCCGCGCTCCTCACCCTCCGACCCGAGGGCGAGACAACGTAGATCTCCACGACGGCCGAAATGGCATCGAGCTGAATCCCGTTGTCCTGATCCGTCACGAGCACCCCGAGCGGGCCGAGCGCTTCGGGGCTGCCGCTGGCGGCAAGCGTCCTGAGCCCTGACCGGCGCACCGACACGTCGGGGCTCTGGAGGACGTCGGCGGCGAGCGGCCCGACAGCGGGCGGCGTCGGGGGTTGGGCGCCGGCAGTGGCGGCCAGGGCGACCGTGGCGAGCGTGCTGAGCATCGGCCAGGTCCACCGGGGCGTTCGTCGCGGATTCGCTCCTGTGACCATTGCGTCCTTCGTCTCCTTTGGTCAGAACCGGTACGTGGCAAACACGCTGAGCGGCAGCGACCAGCGGCTGCCCGTGTCGTTGATGTTCTCGATCCCGCTGCCGATGCTGATCGCCGCCCGTGTCGGCTTGGGCTGGTAGCGGACGCCAATCTCGGCCCCGAGCGACACGTGTTCGGCGACCTCTCGACTGATGCCCATGTCGCCGCCAAAAATGAAGAGCGTGGAGCTGTCGAAGTACTCGACGTCGGCATAGGTGAGCCCGAGGTCGGTGACGCGGAGCGTGGTGGTGATCTCGTCGAGGAAGCGGAAGCCGAAGGCGCCGTTCGCGTAGACGCGGGTTGGCCCCTCAGGCTGGAAGTAATAGCGCAGCCCGCCCTCGAGGTCCATGACGCGGGCGGTGGCGAACCGCGCGCGCAACGGGTAGCCGCCCACCGAGCCGACCGTCCGCTCGGTCCCGTTCAGGCGTCCGTAGGCGTAGGTACCGAACACTTCGGTGTTGAAGTTGAGTCCGTACGCGCCGCTGAAGCGGACGCGGAGTCCGTCGGAATAGTGATTCGAGAATGCCTGCTCGACGAATGTGGCTGGCGTGCCGGCGACGCGCCCGGCAGCCTCCTCGATCACGTTGCCCGACAGGCTGACGCCGGTGCCGATGAACACGGAGACCGAACGAGTGGCCTCAACGCCCTGCGCCTGTGCCGATTCCGTCGCGAGCGCCGCGGTCGTCGCCACGGCGACGGCCAGCGCCCACGTCCTGATGGTGTTGCTCCTGCCCGCTTCGAACATTCGTACTCCTTCGCAAAGAACCCAGAACCTGGATCGATCCAAGCGTCTCGATGTCACCACTATATGTGGCGATCATAAGAACGGCAACCACTATTAGGGGCAACTGTGCCGAGTGCCGGAGTGCCCCGTGCCGAGAACGTCCGGGGCACCAGGCGTCTACCAGGCTCCGATCCCAAGCTCCCACACGAGCTGCCACCGAGCGTCGGTGGCTCCGCTCACCGCCTGCGCACCCACGCGTGCGCCCCAGAAGTTGATGCCAAAGACGAGTGGGCGCAGCGTACGCGGCACCTCGAGCCGCACCCGCACGCCGGCCTCGACCACTGCGGTCCAGGTCGGTCCCGACTCGCGTGTCGCTGCAAACTGTCGCCGGACACCGCCGGCGACATAGGGGTCGACGGGGCGCGAGGCCGACGGTGTGTAGAGCGCCTGAAGCGAAGCCGCCGTGCCGTCGACCGTCAGGCGAGGGACCACCCAACCCGCCCTGAGATCGACACCGCGGATGACGAAGGCCGCCCCGATCTCCGATGCGGTGCCGCGCACGGCCAGTGACAGCCACTGGTCGGGGCCCCGCGGTCGCAGCAGAGGCCGGCCGGGTGGGTCCTCCACGGGCGACCGCTCGTCGCCAAACCCGTGGTGGTCCATCATGGCCTCGAGATAGTGCCCGTTGACCGGGATCTCGCAGCGCGGCACGCGCCCGGCGGGGCGCAGGGTGTACCGTCCGAGCGGCCCAGGACCTCGAAGGGCCGGCGACGACCGCGGCAGCCGCACGCGGGGCTCGTCAGGGGGAAACAACTGGAACTCCACGACCCGAGGGCGCCGCGGGTCGCGCAGGTCGCGGATGCCTGCCGCGTCGTGCACGCGCTCGTTCACGTCGTCGCCGCGGACGAACCGCCCGTCGGCGCTCCGGTCCGGCGCGCTCGCGTGCTTGCCTCGTTCCACGAGCACGGTGACCGGAAGCGAGGTCCCGGGCCGCACGCTGAGGACATTTGAGTACCACGCATTTCCGTGCGCCAGCCCCTCGACACGGGTCACGCGTACGCGTTGACAGGCGCCGGTGCGGTCGAGCGCGATCTCGAGATCCACGCCTTCGAGGTCGTGAACGTGCCCGCTGTCACCGATGTCCAGGGGATAGTAGAAGAAGAATCTCAGGACGAGACCTTCGACCTGGTCCAGGAACCCCGGGTCGTCCTCCTCGAAGGAACGCGCCTGGGGCTCGGCGCCGCGACGCGCGACGCGCAGGGCCTGGTAGTAGACGACCGGACTCCCGCTCGCGGCGTCGCACGGGTGCGGCGCGGGCACGGGCGGCTGCCCCGGGGCCAGCAGCGGCTCGTCTGCAGCGAACCAGAGGACCGGCGCCGTGAGGGCTGCGATGTCGGCAAGGCTCAGGACGTCCGTACCATGCCAGATCTCGCTGCCATCCGGGTCGTCGGTCCGGGTGCCAGGTCCGCACACCTCCTGTGCGTCCGAGGCGGCCGCCGGCGGGGGCACGGCTGCCAGGCCGGCGATGACGACGGCGGCGGCAGCGATCGACAGATGCCCGAGTGGACGACCCAACACGTGTGGGCGGGATCAGCGGGACGACCCGCCGCGATGCCTCGCCTCCGCTCGCGCCATGGCCGTCGACGCCACGAGGCGATCCCGCATCGAGACCAGGGTCCGGGTGATCGATTCACGCGCAATGCTGTTGATGATCGGCTTGGCCAGCAGCTTCACGAGGAACGGGATGTCACGACTGAGCGTCAGCGACTCGAGTTCGACGATGACCCCGCCGGCCACCTGCTCGTAGCGCCAGTAGGAGTTGAGCCGCCACATGAAGCCGCGGTCCTGACCGATCGGCTTCTCGTGCTCCTGCGGGGTGCCGGCCTCCTCGAGCTCCGCAATCTTGGTCGAGACGCTGCGGCTCATGGCCTTCGACGGACCGAGCCGCCTGTAGACCACGTCGTGCTCGGTGTTGTAGGTCACCGTGACGATCTTCTTCCGCACGAGCTTCAGGTAGACGTGCGATCGTTCCTCATCCAGCCACGTGACGCGTGAGTCGAGGACGTCTTCCTGCTTGTGGCGCCGGCTCGCGGGCGACCGCAGCTCGGTGAGCACCTGGTCCAGCGTCACGCCGGGCACGAACACGGCCCCGCGCCAGTGATTGATCAGTCCGCCCGGGACCTCGATCTCCTCCGCATTGGCCCCGGACGCCGACATCCGGCTCACGGGGACGTCGCCCGCCAGGATGGCCTTCCGCTCGTCGGCGCCCGTCCCAGGCCCCACGAAATCCACCACGAGGAACGATGAGGCGCCCGAGGCCAGCTCACGGTCGATCCGCGCCTCGACCGCCTGCGCATAGCGCTGCCAGGACTCCACGGTCTTGGGACGCAGCTCCGCCGCGACGGCGACCGGGACCACGCCAGCCAGGAGCAGGCCCATGACGCCGACGTCTCGCACCAACCGGCGTGCTCCAGTATCGCCCCTCATGAAGGCACCCTCTCTTCCTCGTACAGCGCACGAATGTTGCGTACGGCGGACACGACGAACGCCAGGCCCATGCCCGCCGTCGCCACGACCGCGCCGATGTCGAACAGCAGCCACGGCCCCGTGCCGAACATCATGACCCGGCCGCCGCGAAGCAGCCACAACGCGCCGACGGCGACCAGCACCCGGAGTTCCGTCGGGCCGAACCCGAACACCGCCAGCGTGAACACCCCGCGTGCGTGCGTGGCCAGGTAGGTTTCCGCCGATACCAGCACGAACGCCGCCAGCGCAGCCAGCGCCACGACAGGCGTCATGAATCCCGAGAGCGCCAGCCCCACGAGCATGAACGTCGTCCCCGCCAGGTCGAGCACGTGGTCCGCGTAGAAGCCATAGCGCGGCCGGAGCCGGTTGCGCACCCTGGCCAGCGTACCATCGAGGCTGTCGCCGAACCAGTTGAGGACGAGGAAGACGACGACCAGCGGCAGGGCGACCCAGGGGTGCCAGGCCGCCGCCCAGAACGCGAGCCCGACCCCCAGCATCGACAGGAGGCCCAGGGCGGAGAGGTGGTCGGGAGTGATGCGCGACGGCAGGCGCTGGGCGATCCAGATCAGCGCCCGTTTCTCGCGGGCGGCGAGAACGCTGGGGTGATGACGGACGTGGCTCCCGTTCACGGTCAACTCCTCGTGCGAAGGGGCACCCGATGCCCCCTTCAACAGGGAATGTGACAGCGAACGCGAAAGTGGCTCAGCGACCTACCAGAGGGTGAATCCAACGACCGCCCGCAGGTTCGGGCTGTCGCCCGTGCCGACCCGAAGCTCGACCAGGAACCCGGACTCGTGGGCAATGCCGACAATCGACTCGAGCCCGGCGCGCGTGAGCGTTTCACTGCCGTCCGGACCGTCGAAGTCGAACCGCAGGACGTTGACCGTGGGTCCCCCGCCGAGGTAGAGCTGCCAGCGGGGATTCAGTTCGAACCAGCCGGCAAAATCGATGTGAAACGACGCCAGCGTCAGGTCGTCGCCGAACCCGACGTCGGCGCCGAGGTGCGCGCGCGGCCCGCCGCCGATTTTCTGCGAGAAGTAGTGCATGCCAAAGAAACCCTTCTATGAGCCGACTACGTGTCAAGCCCCAATCAAAGGGCACTCGTCATTCTGCGACTGCTGAATCAGCACCTCGTCGGTAGCGAGGCCGCCGAGCAGGCCCCCCCCAATAGCGGGGCCCGCGCAGGCGGCCGATCAATGTGGCGGCGGTCAATCCTGTTGCTCCGTCTGGTCCCGTACGTTCGGCTTTCGCGCTGGTGGCTGCCCGGTGCGTGCGGCCCGTCCGCCGCCTGCGACCTTCTATCCGTGTCGGTCATCAAGCCCGATCACCCGATCCAGCATGCGCCTGTCGGCGTCTGGGGCAACCGCAGGGGCGAGTGGCGCCTTCTGATCCACGGTTCTCGAAAGAACCCGAGTTAGTCTCGCGCCCCTCGCACCAGCTTCGCGAGCCGAGGGTCCAGCTCGTCGGGCGGTCTGTCCCGTTACCCGCGCGCCGGCTTCAACAAGGCCCCATCGGGGATCACCCCGCTCGTGATATACCGCCACAGCGCGATCAGTAACTTCCGCGCGAGCGCCACGATGCCGATGCGCCGGGCGCGTTGGCCCGCCTCGGCAAAGCGGGCGCGGTACCACTGCGCCAGCGCGCTGTCGGGTTGATAGCGCAGCCATCCCCAAGCGAGCTCGCTCATCAACACGCGGATCCGCCCGTTGCCGGCTTTACTGATGCCAAGTTCCCGCGCCATCTCGCCACTTTGATGCGGCGTCGGGGTCAGTCCCGCAAAGCCAGCGACCTCGCGCCGATTGTGAAAGTCGCGCCACGCGAGTCCTTCCTGCACCAAGAGCCACGCGCTGGACTCGCCGATGGCCCGCAGTTGCTGCAGCCGGCGTACCGCCGTGACACCGGCATCGGTGCCATTCGTCGTCACCTGGCGAGTCCGCTCGGCCTCCAATTCGCCAATCTGCGCATTCAACAGCGTCAACTGGGCCCACTCGAGGCGCAACCGGGCTTGCACACCTGGCGGCAGGGGCCGGTGATCGGCCAGCTCGAAGTGCGGCAGCTCCACGAGAAAGTTGCGGCCGATCCGCCGATATACTCCTTGGGTGGCCAACAGGGCCTTCATGCGGTTGGTCACGCGCGTGCGGTCCTCTTTCAGACTGTCCAGCGCCCGATGCAACTGCCGGCCGTCTTCTTGCTCCAGCGTGGGGACCCGCACGAGCGACCAGACCTTGGGGTCTCCCCGCAGGTGGCGCAGCAGCAACCCGGACAAACTCATGACATCCAGCCCATCGCTCTTGGCGCGGCGGGCCCGGCGCTTGACCTCGATGCTCGACGAATCGACGACCAGGCTCTCGATGCCCAACGCCACCAGCCCGCGGTGCACCCAGAACCCATCACGGCCGATTTCGTAGCAACTGACCACGCGCGCATCGGCCGGCAGCCCAAACCGCTCCTTGGCCCGCTGCACTTCGGCGGGCAGCTGCGTCAACACGGTGGCCGCCGGAATCGTCCGGCGGCGAGGCGCCTCTGCCAGCGTCGTCGCAAAGGCCAGCTTCCACTCCTGCTTGCTCAACTCGATGGCCAAGGCCAACACCGGGGCGGCTGCGCTAGACTGAGAACCTTGGGTCGTGGCTGTCATGGTGCGCTCCTTTGGTGGGTAACCTCTGGAGGGAGCCTAACAGTTGCGGCCCATCTTTGCGTACCCGGCGCGCCGACGCCGCGCGCTACATAGGATCTGATCCGGGTCGATGGTGCCACCCCCGCGGAAGCCGAAGCCCTGCTGGGCCTCCGCGCTTCCGGTGGTGCCGACCCAGAAAACGAGCGCGCACAGCAGGACGAGTGGCAGGCTTCGGGTGGACAAGCGTCGCCTCATGCCCGGCGGTGAACGCAAGGGGCGTGCCCGGTGCCCGGCGCGAGAGGCCGGCGGGTTCCGCGCGCGCCTGCGACCGACGGCACGACAGGCGCGAAGAACGAACGCCCTCTGGGACGGACAGCGGGCGTCATCCGGAACGGCCAGGTCCGGCGCGTTCAACCGGCCGGCTGGTCGTCGGCGCCAAGTCCGGCCAGGAATCCTGCAACACGAGCCCAGGCCGCCGACCGGCGGGCCGACTGGGGCACCTGGGCCCTCATGGTCTTCAGGGCGTCACGGACATGACGCTCGTCGTCGGTCAGCACCCCGTCGTAGGTCGAATCGAGCAGGTGCGCCGCCGACGATGTGGCGAGCATGAGCACGAGGTCCAGGAAGATCTCGAGGCGCCTGGCCGCGTCTGCCCGCATGGAGGCTGACTCGTCGACGCCGAGCATGGGCAGCGTGCGGACGTCGCCCGCCCACAGCTCGCTCAGGAAGGCCTGCTGCCCCAGCAACAGCGCCGTGCCGAATTCCCTGACGTCGTCGGCGCCCGGCCTCCTCGTGCCGAGGGCCTTGCGCACGTCGTGGACGAGCCGATGGAAGTTATCGTCGTTGAGCGAGAACCCGACAAACAGGATGTGGCGGGTGACGAGCAGGGCCTGGACGATGCCGGCCAGGGCCGCCCGCCGTTCGCCGTACCGTAGGTAGTCGTCTCGCGTGAGCACGAGGTCGTCGGGACGCGAGATGCAGCCGTGCATCTTGAGCAGCCAGCGGCTGCGGTCGCGGGCCGACTCGTAGGGCAGCACGGCGACCGGGCGCTTCGTGCCGTCGCAGGCGTGCTCGAACAACTGGTCGTAGTTCGTGGTGGCGATCTCGGTCACCGGTAGCGAGGCCAGCAGCGTGTGGGACAGCGAGGGGCGGCGTGTGCCGAAGATCTGCGCCACGCGGTGCTCGAGAGACGAACCCTGACGTCTCAGGCGGCCGCCGAGCACGTGCGCGCGGTCCAGGGGGTCGAGGCGTTCGAAGGCCTGGAGGTCGTCCTGCTGAAGGCCGCTCTCCTGCGCGAGCTGCCGGAGCAGTTCCTGCCAGAGCGGCAGTCCTGCGCCGGCGCTCACGCCGGCCCCGAGGAACAGGACCAGGCGTCCGAGGACGGTCAGCGACGCCAGGCGACGCGCGTCGGCCACGAGCGACGCCGGGAGCCCGGTCGCGTTGGAGACGAACGCGTCGTCTTTTGCTTCCAGCGCGGCGCGCCGGACGGCCTGGCCGGCGGCGAGGGCGGCCGACGTCCAGAGCACGAGTACGATGTCGATCGACTGCTGTTCGACCAGGAGTTGCAGTTCGCGGACGAGCGCGGTGACCACCTCGCCCTTGATGTGCATGACGCCGCCGGAGCGCGTGCCGACCAGCGGCAAGGCGAGCAGGTGTCGTGCCCGCCCGTGCACGGGCGGCGTGCGCGCGAGATCCGCCGCGGCCTCGCGCACGAACTGCCGCACCCCGTCGAGGTACCAGTCCACGGGGCGGCCCGGGTCGGCGCCCACGTTGACGAGCCATGGCACGGGATCCTGGCCGGAGCGAGGAGCCGCGATCTGGGCGCGGCGCCCGGCGTCGCTCCAGTCTTCTGGCAGTGCGGGCAGGGAGGACGGCAGCGCGCAGCGCCAGGGTTCTTCGAGCGTCCGGAAGGCGTCGGTCGGAACGAGCCAGGCGTCGCAGGCGAGCGTCGTGACGTCGCCGTGCGTCAGGAACAGGTATCCGCCCATGGGGTCAGGTCTTTACTTTTAGCATGGTACACCGCCGGTAGGGCCCGTGTCGGGCTTGCCACTACGGTCCGGCACACCCCGATGTCACGCACGTGCATCGAGTCGCGGCTGCGTGGGCGACGAGCGTCACGCCTCGCACTTCCTGCAAACGTCGGCCTCTGCCTGATCGCAGCGGATGCCATCTCGGAGGCCCTACCTCCACATGACCACCACCGATTCGACGATCGAGCGCACGTTGCGACTGGAACGAACGTTGCCAGAGTTCTGCCGTGGCCCGCCCACTTCGGATCGTCGTCCCAGGAACCACTCACCACGTCACGGCCCGCGGCAACGCGAAGATGGCGATCTACCTGGACGACCGCGACCGGCTCACCTTCCTGGATCTGCTCGGCGAGGTCGTTGACACGTATCAGCTGGCCTGCGATGCCTACTGCCTGATGCCCAACCACTATCACCTGCTGCTCGAGACCACGAATCACCCACTGTCGGCGGCCATCAGGCAGCTGAACGGGGTGTACGCCCAGTGGTGGAACCGGCGACACGGACGCGTCGGCCACGTCTTCCAGGGCCGGTTCAAGGCGCAGCTCGTGCAGGATCGGCCCTACTACCTGCACGTGGCGCGCTACATCCTGCGGAACCCCGTGCGTAGCGGCCTGGTATCGCATCCCTCTCTGTACCGCTGGAGCAGCGTCGGGGCCATGACGAACACGGCGAGCCACCCGGCGTGGCTTCGCATCGACAAGTTGATGATCACGGCCGAGCTGCCCGGCGGAACCGACTTCGTCCGCTTCCTGGGCGACGGACCAGACCGGAAGGACATCGCGGATGCCATCGCCAGTGATGCCCGGATCATCGGAGATCGCGACTTCGTCCGCAGCATCGACCGGCAGTTACCCTCGCCGTCCTCACCCGAGGTCCCTGTGCGCGACCGCTGTGCCGCAAGGCCTGCACTGGCAGAGTTGTTCCCGTCGGCACGAGCAACGCGCCAGGCCCGCGACCAGGCCATGTGGAGGGCCCACGCACGCCACGGGTACTCGCAGGCAGCGATCGCGGACTTCCTGGGACTCCACTACACCACGGTGAGCCGACTCCTGGCCGAGCGGCATCGGCCTGCGGCCTGCGGCATGCGGCGCCCGGCCAGCACGGCAGAATCCAGCCAGAAATCAGCCGTTTGCGTGCCCTCACTCCCTGTGAGGTGACAGCTCGGGACGGCAACAACGATTCAGCCCACCAGGCCGCTGGTCGCCAACCGGTCGCCGCCCGCCGTTCTGCCCGATCAGCATTAGGCCACCTGCCCGAAAATGCTAAAAGTAAAGACCTGACCCCCGGCGCCACCGGCGTCCCTCGCGCGCCATCATCTCCACCGATTCCTCGGGTCCCCAGGTGAACGCCGCATAGTTCGGGAACTGCGGCGCCCGGGCGTTCGCCCACACCTCCAGCACCGGCATCACCGCGCCCCAACTGGCCTCCACCATGTCGGCGCGGTGAAACTGCGTGGCATCACCATGCATGCAGTCGTAGAGTAGCGTCTCGTACCCGGTCGCTGGCGTGGAGCCAAAGTAGTCCGAGTACTTGAAGTCCATCTTCACCGTCCCGAGCTGGAGCCCCGGCGCGGGCACCTTGGCCGCAAACCGGAGCGAGATCCCCTCGTCTGGCTGGATGCGCACGATCAGCAGGTTCGGCTCGAGCCGCCCAATGCCGGCCTCGCGGAACATGACGCTGGGCGCGCACTTGAACTGGATGGCTATCTCCGACACGCGACTCGGCAGGCGCTTGCCCGTCCGCAGGTAGAACGGCACGTCCGCCCAGCGCCAGGTGTCGAGTTGCACGCGCATGGCCGCAAAGGTCTCGGTCGACGACCGCGGCTCCACGCGCGGTTCCTGTCGGTACCCGATCACCTGCTGGTCCTCCTGCGCGCCCACGCCGTACTGCCCCCGCACCGCGAAGCGGTCCACATCGTCGCGGCTGAACGGCCGGATGGCCTGCAGCACCTTCACACGCTCGTCACGCACGGCATCGGCCTCGAAGGAATTCGGCGGCTCCATCGCGACCAGCGCCAGCAACTGGAACAGATGGTTCTGCACCATGTCCCGCAGCGCCCCGGCGCCCTCGTAGTAGCCGCCACGCCCCTCGACGCCAACGGTTTCGGCGACGGTGATCTGCACATGATCGATGTAGCGCCGGTTCCAGACCGGTTCGAAGATGCCATTGGCGAACCGGAAGACCATCAGGTTCTGGACGGTTTCCTTCCCCAGATAATGGTCGATCCGGTAGATCTGCGGCTCGTCGAACGCCGCACGCAGTTCCAGGTTGAGTGCGCGCGCCGACGCGAGATCGTGGCCGAACGGCTTCTCGACGACGAGGCGACGCCACCGGCCATCGCGCTCGCCCGCCAGGCCCGCTGCCGCGAGCGCGCCAGCCACCGGTCCGAACAACGCAGGCGGCGTGGACAGGTAGTACAGGCAGTTGCCCGCGGTCCGCCACGTTGCGTCCACCTCCGCGAGAACCGCGGCCAGGCGGGCGTAGGTGTCCGGTGCGTCGAGCGTCCCCTGCACGTACCGCAGCCGCGCGCTCACCCACTCCCGGTCCTTCCTTTCGAGTGGCGTCGTCGCGAACCGCTCGAGCTCGGCCAGCAACTGCGCGCGGAAGGTCGGCTCATCCACGGTCGTGCGAGCGACCGCGACCACCGCGAAGTCGTCGCCAAGCAGGCGAGCCTGTCTCAGGTTCTGCAGGGCAGGCAGCAGTTTGCGCCGCGTGAGGTCGCCGGAGGCGCCGAAGATCACCATGGCGCACGGCCCGGCGGGGCGGTAGTGGGGAGGCGAACCGGCCTCCGGGGAGGTCTGCGGGAACTCGGCAGTCATCCTGGCTCCTGTGGGCGGACAGCGTAGCAGATGCCACGGCGACCCTCGAACAATCGGTTCTCTCGATGAGACCCTGCGGGACTTTGACATTGTCCGCGGCCCGCGCGCCCCCTAGATTACGGACACGACACGGCAGAAGCCGGACACATCGAAGGAGCGATGGGAGATGATCATGGAACAGGTGTCCGAAGTGGTTCGCGCGGCCGTTCTCGTCCGCGCGCAGTACGTGGAGATGCCTGGGCTGAGCCTGACGGTGGCGCAGGGCGCGCGGCTCGTGGGCCTCGACCGCGCCTTGACCGGTGAGGCGCTCCGCCGCCTCGAGTGCGACGGGTTCCTCGTGAGGACCTGGAGCGGCCGATTCGTCCGCCGGGACAGCACGCTGGCGCAGGCTCGGCCTGATGGCACCGTCATGGGGACCGGGGTCGGTTCCGGCCTGCAACCGGCCTGATCGACGGCCCGCCGGCGGAGCGGGCCCCAACGCGGGACGCCTCGAGTGCCATGCCCGCCATGAGGCGCTATGATCGCGCCCATGGCCGAAATCCTCACCGACCGTGCCGGGGCGGTCTGCCGCCTCCAGATCAACCGCCCCGAAAAGAAGAATGCCCTGACGGGCACCATGTACGAGGCGCTCGCCGACGCTCTGAAGAGCGCCGACGCGGACCGCACCATCCGCGCCATCTTCATTCACGGCGCCGGCGATGCCTTCACGGCCGGCAACGACCTGCGCGACTTCCTCGAACGCCCGCCGTCCGGTCCCGAGAGCCCCGCCTTCCGTTTCATGGCCGCGCTCGCCGGGACAAGCACGCCGGTGGTCGCGGCGGTGCACGGCGCCGCGGTGGGCATCGGCACGACGCTCCTCCTCCACTGCGATCTCGTGTACGCCGCCGAGAGCGCGCGCTTCTCGCTGCCCTTCGTGGACCTCGGCCTCGTACCCGAGTTCGGATCGAGCGTGCTGCTGCCTTCCCTGGCGGGCTACCACAGGGCCGCGGAGTACCTGCTGCTCGGCAAGCCCTTCGACGCGCAAGCCGCGCGCGACATCGGGCTGATCAACGCCGTCGTGCCGGCCGACCAACTGCTGTCCACGGCCATGGCCGCGGCACAGGCGCTGGCCGCAAAGCCGGCGGCGGCCGTCCGCCTGGCCAAGACCCTGATGCGGCGCGGGCAGGCGTCGCTCGTGGAGTCGGCGATGCACGACGAGGGCCGCCTCTTCGCGGAGCGGCTGGCATCACCCGAGGCCCGCGAGGCCCTCACGGCGTTTCTCGAGAAACGAACGCCCGACTTCTCGAAGTTCGACTGAGCGGAGGCCCGACCGATGCGCACGCCACTCACTCGCCCGCACCCGGGAGTCCTTCTGGCGCTCGCGGCCAGCATCGTCACACTCGTGGCGGGCCCTGCGGGTGTCGTGCAGGCTCAGGCCACGTCGGCATGGACGGCCGAACTCAGCACGACCATCAAGCGGATCTCGGGGGTGGTCCCGTCGCCGGACGGCACCCGCGTCGCCTTCGTCGTCTCCGAGGCCGTCATGGATGGAGAGCGGAGCGAATGGCTCTCGCAAATCCACGTCGCGAACGCCGATGGCTCCGCGAGCCGACAACTCACCCGCGGTGACAAATCGGCCACGAGTCCCCGGTGGTCCCCGGACGGGCAGTGGATCGGGTTCATTTCCGCGCGCAGCGGGAAGAGCAATGTCTGGCGCCTCAACATCGGCGGCGGCGAAGCGGAGCAGGTGACCGACCAGAAGGGCGGCGTGAGCCGCTTCGAGTGGTCGCCCGACAGGCGCTCGGTCGCCTTCGTCATGACGGATCCGAAGACCGAAGACGATGAGAAGGCCGACAGGGAGAAGCGCGACTGGCGCACGGTGGATGCCGAAGAGAAGCAGCCGCGCCTCTACGTGCAGCCCGTGGAGAAGGACGCCGCAGGCAGGCGGGACGCGCGGCGCCTTACGACGGGCGACCTCGCCGTGATGTCGTTCGACTGGTCCCCGGATGGCACGACCATTGTCTTCGCGCACCAACCGACGGCGAGGCAGAACGACTGGCCGCGATCGGACGTCTCGATCGTGACCGTGGCCGACGCTGCAGTCCGTCGGCTCGCCAGTTCTCCCGCGGCGGAACGAGAACCCAAGTACTCACCCGACGGCTCGCGCATTGCGTTCCTGGGTTCCGAGAACCCGCCCACGTGGCCGGGCGCAGATACGATTCACGTCGTGTCGGCCTCCGGAGGCACGCCGCGCGCGCTGGCGGCGACCGCCAACGAAGGAGGCTCGATCGTCGGGTGGAGCGCGGATGGCACGCGCGTGCTGGTCAGTGACACGAACCGCACGGTCCCGACGCTGTACGCCGTGCCCGTGGCGGGCGGCCCGGCGGGCGGCCCGGCGACGGCCCTCAGTGCCTCGGCGCTTCACGTGGCCGCGCCGCTGATGAACACCCGCCGGACGCATGTCGGCTTCGTGTCGCAGGACTTCGACCGGGCACCGGAAGCGTTCGTCGCCTCTCTCGCGCCCGCCTTCATGCACACGCAGGTCAGCCGGGTGCAGCCGGCGATCGCGGCGCCGCTCGGGCGCAGCGACGTGCTCTCGTGGAAGTCACCGGACGGCCAGACAGTGGAGGGGATCCTCACCTATCCCGTCGGCTACACGAGGGGCGCCCGCGTGCCGCTGCTGCTCGTCATCCACGGCGGCCCGGCCGGCGTGTTCGTCAACAGCTTCATCGGAGCGGCCAGCCCGTACCCGATCGCCGCCTTCGCCGCCCGCGGCTACGCCGTCCTGCGGGTCAACCCGCGCGGGAGCACGGGCTACGGCAAGGCCTTCCGCCACGCCAACCTCGCGGACTGGGGCGGGGGCGACTTCCGCGATCTGATGGCCGGCATCGATCACGTGATCGCGCTCGGCATCGCCGACCCCGAACGCCTTGGGGTGATGGGCTGGAGCTACGGCGGGTTCATGACCTCGTGGACGATCACGCAGACGAAGCGTTTCAAGGCCGCCTCAGCGGGAGCGGCGGTCACGAATCTGATCTCCTTCACGGGCACCGCCGACATCCCGGACTTCATCCCGAACTACTTCGGCGGGGAGTTCTGGGACACGTTCGACCGCTGGCGCGCGCACTCGCCGGTGCTGCAGGCCAAGGGCGTCACCACGCCGACGTTGATCCAGCACGGCGAGGCGGACGTCCGCGTGCCCGTGTCGCAGGGCTACGAGCTGTACAACGCGCTGAAGCGCCAGGGCGTTGACACGACGATGACTGTCTATCCACGGCAGCCGCACGGGTTCGTCGAGCCGAAGATGACGCTCGACGCCGCGCGCGCCAACCTCGAGTGGTTCGACCGTCACGTGCTGGGCAAAGCAGGAACACGATGACCGACCCGCCCGGAACCACACGCCAGTCCTCCGTACGCCGTACGCCGTACGCCGTACGCCGTACGGCGCTCTACCTCACCCCCCGCGATCAGGAGATGCTCGACGGGCGCCACGGCCCGCCTGCGGCCATGGCCATGGCGATCCTCGTGAAGATGGCCGGCGTGTTCGGGGCGACGCGCCTGCTCGACATCACCCACGCGCACATCGACAGCACCGTGTTCATCGGCGATGCGACGCTCGAGTTCGCCGAGCGCCTCGCCTCACTCGGGGCGCGCGTCGCGGTCCCCTCCACGCTCAACGTGACCGGCGTGGACGAACACGGCTGGCGCGAATGGGCGGTGCCGGCGGAGTGGGCTTCGAAGGCGCACCGGCAGATGGTCGCCTACCAGTCCATGGGCACCACGCCCACCTGGACCTGCGCCCCGTACCAGGCCGGGGCCCGACCGGCGTTCGGCGAGCAGGTCGCCTGGGGCGAGTCGAACGCGATCGCGTTCGCCAACTCGGTGCTCGGCGCACGGACCGAGCGCTATCCCGACCTGCTCGACATCTGCTGCGCGATCACCGGCCGCGCGCCGGCGGCCGGCCTCCACCTCGAGGAGAACCGCGCCGGGCAGGTCCTGCTGCAACTCCACGGTGTCCCGCGGCGCCTGCAGTCGGAGGACACGTTCTACCCCGTCCTCGGCGCGCTCATGGGTCACGTCGCCGAGGACGACATCCCCGTGATCGACGGGCTGGAGGTTACGCCGACCGAGGATCAGCTCAAGGCGATCTGCGCCGCGGGCGCCACAACCGGGCGCGTGGCGCTCTTCCACCTCGTCGGCGTCACGCCCGAGGCACCCACGCGCGAGGCCGCCTTCCACGGCCGTCTGCCGCAGCGCGAGGTGCACGTGACGATGGACCTGCTGCGCGAGTGGCGGGGCCGACTGTCGCACGGGGCAGGCACGGACCTCGACCTCGTCGTCCTCGGCAGCCCCCACTTCTCGCTGGACGAGTTCCGGCACCTCGCGCCCCTCCTGGCGGGCCGACATCGCCACGAGCGCGTGCAGTTCCTGGTGACCACCAGTCGCCTCGTGCGCGATCTGGCGAGGGCCGCCGGGCTGCTCGCGCCGATCGAAACGTTCGGCGGGCAACTGACGGTGGACACCTGCATCCTCACGTCGCCCATGCTGCCGGAGCGCGTGAAGACGCTGATGACCAACTCGGCGAAGTTCGCCTACTACTCGCCAGGCCTGCTCGGCAGGCAGGTCGCCTTCGGGAGCCTGGTTGACTGCGTGAACTCCGCGGCGGCGGGACACGTGCTGATCGACGACACCTCATGGCAGACGTAATCAACGGTCATCCACTGGTCGCCGGGCGCGCGCACGGCCAGGCACTCGTCAGCCGGGAGCCGCTCTCGTTCTGGGGCGGGTACGACGCCCGCACGGGAGAGATCATCGACCGGGCCCACCCGTTGTCGGGTGCCCTCGCCGCGGGCCGCATCCTGGTGCTGCCGTTCTCCCGAGGCTCGTCGACGACGACCGCGGTGCTGCTGGAGGCGATCCGGGCCGGCACCGCACCAGCCGCCATCGTCGTCACGGGGCGCGATACGTTCTTCGCGCTCGCGTCGATCGTGGCTCAGGAGATGTACGGGCGCAGCATTCCTGTCGTCGCGATCCGCGAGGAGGATCTGACGCAGATTGCGACCGGCGATCGGGTGTCGATTGACGACCAGGGGCGGATCAGCGGCGAGGGACCTTCGCGGTGAGGCCAGACGGCCGCCTGCGCCGCGGCCGGGCCACCGCGGCCAGCGCCTCCGGCAGCACCGCCACATCCTGAAGTGGCCAGGTGGTGATGCGCTCGTCGATGAAAAGTCGGAGTCTACCTCCGACTTTTCGCCCGTCTGGTGTGTTCCGTCCGTACGCCCTGTGTCGTCCGTACGCCGCCGTACGCCGTACGCCGTAAGCCGTACGCCGTACGCCTTCCCCCTACCCCACCAACCCCGGCCTTCCCAGCAGCTTCAGCACGTAGCCGATCTGCCCGAGGTGATAGGCCTCGTGGAAGACGAGGAACACGAAGACCCCCCTGGCGGTGGTGTCGGGCGATGGCGTGGTGAAGGGCGCCGGCGCCGAGAGTCGTTCATCGCGTGCGACCTCCATCGCCGCCTTCAGCTTCTCGTTGATCGCCTTCAGCGTGGAGACGATCTCGGAGGTTGCGGGATAAGCGGACCGGTCGGCTGCCTGGGCTCCGCGCTCGAACGGCCCACTCCAGGGCATGGGCACCGGCTGGCCCGTGAGTGTGATCAGCATGCCGTTGCGTGCCCAGGTGATGTGGCCGAGCAGCCAGCCGATCGAGTTCGAGCTGTCGCCGGGGCGCTTCCAGAGCTCCTCCTCGGGCAGGTCGGCGAGCGCGCGGTTGACGAGGGTGGACTGGATGGCGAGCAGTTGCGCCTGCGATACGAGGACGGGATCCATGGGGCCTCCTGGAGGTGGCGACAGTTTAGCCCTTCTATGAGCCGACTACGTGTCAAGCCCCAATCAAAGGGCACTCGTCATTCT
>CAYLZN010000070.1:0-20672 GCA_964387935.1 uncultured Vicinamibacteraceae bacterium
CGTCAACAGGAAAGCAAGTTCAATGCCAGGACCTGTCCAGGATTGGTGCACAGGCCACGCGAGCTTGGCGTCCACCCGCCGCGTGCCAAGCCCATGTTAGGACGAAGGCACCACTGGTCCCGGTCGGACTGGACTCGTTCCCGCGGCGCCTCCGCCTCGACCGAGGCGCCGGTAGTGCTCGAGCCGGCTCAGCACGCGGGAGACGTAATCCTGGGTCTCGCGGAAGGGGGGCACGCCTTGAAACCGCCGCACCGCCGCCTCGCCCGCGTTGTACGCCGCCAGCGCACTCCGCATATCGTAACGGCCGAGGAGCGACTTCAGGTGGCGCACGCCCGTGTCGAGGTTGGCTGTCGGGTCGAAGGGGTCGGCGAGGGCATACTGCCGAGCCGTCCCTGGCATCAACTGCATGAGCCCCATCGCCCCCTTCGGAGACCGCGCAGCCGGAGCGAAGCCGGATTCGGTCTCCACCACGGCACGGACGAGCGCAGGATCCACCCCGTGCCGGTCCGCGATGGGTTGAATCAGTTCGGCAAACGGGGCCTGCGCCAGCGCCGGTGCCGGTGCCGGGTCGGCCACCGGCGCCGAGGCCGGCCTGGGCGTTGGCCAGGGCACTTCGTCTGGCTCGATTCGCTCGATCAGGCGGGCATCGCACACCACCTCGCCGCCGCCCCGGAGCGTCAATACCGCCGAGCGGCCCTCGAAGCGATGGCCGGTCACGGAGAGCGCGCGACCGCTGGTGAGGAACACCAGCTCGGCATGAGCCGTCGCCGCCGGTCCTGGCAGCAAGGCGCAGACCGTCAACAGGAGGGCTCGGAGCGGCAACGCGCGGCGCACTCCCCTATTGTGGCTCAATATAGGCGTGGAAGACACGAACGCCCAGCTCGCGGGCATCGTTGCTCTGCGCCGCCGGCACGAGCGACGGCACGAAGGTCTCGCTGACATCCAGCGTGAGGTCCACCGTGTCTGCACCACCGAACTGCCCCGCGGCAATGGCGATCTTCCGCACCACCTCCTGCCGGTTCTCGAGCACGAAGCTGTCCAGTTCCTGCTCGCCCATGCGGACCGTCACGCGCAGCGGCTGGGTCACGAGGTCCGGCCGCCCGTCCAGGTGCAGGTAGAAGGTCGCGTCGCGCCTCGGGTTCCGGAACGACAGCGTCGCCTGGCGGCGCGTCCACTGCCACTCGACCGCGGCGTTGTCCCGCGCGACTTCCGCATTGTGCCAGCCGTCCTTGTAGACGATGAACGCGTCCTCCGGCCGGGGCACCAGTTCCAGGGTGCCGACCTTGTACGAGCGCTGGCCCAGGGTCTCGCCTCGCAGCGCGTACCGACGCCCGTCCCGACTCGAATAGAGGCCGATGTGGACGCTGGTGGGCCCCACGTACGGAAAAATCGGCACGAACACCGTCCGGGCGTACTCGAGGGTCTGGCCCGGTTTCCACTGTGATGTCGGGACCACGGGGTCGTGATCGTCGGTCCAGAGCAGTTCGCCATCCGCATCCAGGAAGTGCACCATCACGCGAAGGTCCTCGGAGGCAGCGGGCGGCTGGGGTTCCACGACGAACCGGTAGGTGACGTCGACGGGACTCCCGAGCGGCAGCGTCGTCCGGCTCACGGAGACCGACGGTGTGGCGATCGGGGGGGCGGCATCGTCGGCCCGGCGACAACCGCTCGAACTGGCCGACACCACCAGGACGAGCAGCCACAGAATCGCGACGGGAAGCACGGGTGCAGGTGCGGACTTCATGACGAATTCAACAGCCTAGCGTAGTTGTTGCGGTCAGGGCAATATGCTACAGTGCCGCCGCTTCGATCGGATTCGGCGTCCATGAGCCAGGCCGCAGCCTCAGCCTCCGACCGGGACCGTGACCTCGCTTCGGTGCAGGAAGCCCGGACCCTCGCCCGGGCGGCCCGGGCGGCCCAGGGCACCCTCGCCGAGTTCACGCAGGAGCGCATCGATGCCGTCATCGACGCGATGGCGGCGGCCGTCCTGCCCCAGGCCGAGGCCCTCGCCGCCCTGGCCGTCGAGGAGACGGGTTACGGCAACGTCCCCGACAAGACCGCGAAGAACAGGTTCGCCGCCGAGCACGTGTATCGGTCCATCAGGCCGATGAAGACCGTCGGGGTCGTTGCCCGCCACGACGACCGCCGGATCATCGACATCGCGGAGCCGTTCGGCGTGGTGGCGGCCGTCATTCCTTCCACCAATCCGACGTCCACCGCCATCTACAAGGCGCTGATCGCGATCAAGGCCCGTTGCGCCATCGTGCTCAGCCCGCACCCGGCCGCCGTGCGCTGCATCACACGGACGGCCGAGATCCTGAGCCAGGCCGCGCTTGCCGCCGGCCTGCCGCCGGGCAGCCTGAGCTGGATGACGGCGGTCACGCTCGAGGGAACCCAGGAGCTGATGCGCCAGCGCGAGGTGGCCGTCATCCTCGCCACCGGAGGCATGGGCCTGGTGAGGGCCGCCTACAGCGCCGGGAAGCCTGCCTACGGCGTCGGGCCCGGCAATGCGCCGGCCTACATCGAACGCACGGCGGATGTGCGCAAGGCCGTGCGCGACATCATCCGCGGCAAGACGTTCGACCACGGCGTGCTGTGCTCGTCCGAGAACTCGGTCGTCGTGGACCGCGCGGTGGCCGACCAGGCGCGACAGGAGTTCCTGGCCCAGGGCGCCCACTTCCTCAGTCCGGCCGAAGCCGAGACCCTGGCCAGGCTCCTGGTCACCCCGCAGCGCCTGCCCAACCCCGCGCTCGTCGGGAAAGCCGCCCGGGTCATTGCGGAAACGGCGGGCTTCACGGTGCCGGCCGAGACTCGCGTGCTCATCGCCCCGCTCGAGGGCGTAGGGCGCGACCACCCACTCTCCATCGAGAAGCTCTGCCCCATCCTCTCCTACTACGTGGTCGAGGACTGGCGAGAGGGCTGCGAGCGGTGCAAGCAGATCCTCCGCTACGGGGGGATGGGCCACACGATGGCCATTCACTCGCGAGACGAGGAGGTGATTCTGCAGTTCGGCCTCCACAAGCCTGCGTTCCGCATCGTGGTCAACACGTCCACGTCCCTCGGGTCCATCGGCTTGACGACCGGGCTCGATCCGGCACTCACGCTCGGATGCGGCGGTTTTGGCGGCAACATCACGTCGGACAACATCACGCCGCGACACCTGCTCAACATCAAGCGTCTGGCCTACGAGTTCCCCGGACCCGCACCAGGTCGCCCCGAGGTCGCAGGGATCCCGGCGCCAGCCGGAGCGTTGCGGACCAGGGTGCAGGCATTCCTGGCGGGCAGGGGCATCCAGTCCGCCCCTCGGCCCGACACCGGGGGACGGATCCCGTCTCCGACCCCGGCCGGGACCCCGCCGTCCGGCGGATCCCCTGCCGGGACGCCCGCTCCGGCCGACGCGCGGTGGGTCGAGGACATGGATTTCGTCGCCGAGGAGGACGTCCGGCGAGCCATCTCGCGCGGCGTCCGGATCCGCCTGAAGGAGCGAGCCATCGTGACGCCGGCCGCCCGCGATCTCGCCGCGTCCCACGGCGTGTTCGTCCCCTCGGAGTAACCCGCCTGGGGGCGCCAACCCCCTGCTACATCGCTACTTGCTGGATCGACTGGACTTATCCGTTGACGTCGCGTTTACGCGGATGTTAACCTCGTCGGTGCGGTATCTGAGGCTCGGGTGCGTCTCCCCGTGAGCGCCGCGAGCCGCGTCCCCCGAAACTGGCGGGTCGGATCGCACCAACGTCGGTGAAGGCAGGCGATCCGTTCCGAAACTCTGCGGGAGAGCACCCACATGCCACGATACTGGCAGCGAGTCACGGCTGCATGTTCGTTGGCTTGCCTGGCCCTGGTCGGTTGCGGATCGAATCCGCGGCCCACGGCGCCGGCCAGTCTTCCCACACTCGAAGTTCCAGCTCCCCACCAGGCGCCGCCTCCTCGGAATGACGTCGATCAGGTCGGCTCGCTGATCGAGGAGGCTGAGCACCTGTTCCACGATGGCGCTCAGCAGGTGGCCCGCGGTCACCTGTCGGAGGCCCGGGTCACCTTCGACAAGGCACTCGGCGTGCTGCTGGTCGCCCCGGCCGGCGCCCGGGTCGATCCACGTCTTCGCGCCGCCTTCGACGGCCTCGTCGACCGGATCAGCGGCCTCGAGGCGTCGGCGCTCGCCGCCGGAGACGGCTTTGCCGAACGGTCGTACGAGGCAGCGTCGATCGACGAACTGCTGGCCGCGTCCGTCTTCGAAGGGCCGGCCGTGGCGGCGCCGCCCGAGCTGACACGCACCGTTGAGGCCGACCTCGCGGCCACGCAGCACGACATTCCGATCGCGCCGAACAGCCGCGTGCTCGCCTACGTGCAGTTGTTCAGCGGAAAGCTGCGCGACTGGATGGAGGCCAGCCTGGAGCGGGGCTCACGCTTCCTGCCCATGATTCAAAACGTCTTCCGGGCCGAGGGCCTGCCGCTGGATCTGGCGTACGTGCCGCTGGTCGAGAGCGCCTTCAAGCCGAGCGCGTTGTCCCGTGCCTCGGCGCGGGGCGTCTGGCAGTTCATGCGCGACACCGCCCGCGAGAACGGCCTTCGCCAGGATTGGTACATCGACGAGCGGGCGGATCCCGAAAAGGCCACTGTCGCGGCTGCGAAGTACCTGCGGACCCTGAGTCGCATGTTCGATGGAGACTGGCATCTCGCCCTGGCGTCCTACAACGGCGGTCCGGGACGCGTGCAGCGGGCCGTGAAGCGGGCGGGTTCGAGTGACTTCTGGGCCCTCTCGGAGTCGCCGGGCTACCTGCCGAAGGAGACTCGCGAGTACGTCCCGATGATTCTGGCCGCGATCATCATCGCCAGGAATCCGGCGCAGTACGGCTTCACCATCGACACCCAGCCTCCGATGACCTACGACAAGGTCAGGGTGCCGCGCGCCACCGACCTCCGACGTCTCGCGGAGTGGACCGACACGCCCGTCGAGGACCTGCAGCAGCTCAATCCCGAACTGCGTCGCTGGACGACCCCTGCGCGCGACTACGAGCTGAAGGTCCCGGCCGGCAGGGGCGACGCCGTCCAGGCACGCCTGGCGAGCCTGCCGGCCTCCGAGTTGTCAGCGGTGCGCTGGCACACGGTGAAGCGCGGCGACACGCTGACGTCCCTGGCCCGGAAGTTCCGCGTCTCCAAGACGGAGCTGGCAGAAGCGAACCAGCTCGGCACACGGGCCCGGCTGACGCCTGGCGACAGCCTGATGATTCCGCGCGCGCCAGGGCCGCTCGTGAGTGCCCGGAACCTGCGTGGAGCCGAGAGCGTCGCGGCCGCATCGCGCGCATCCGCGGACGGCCCGGACGCAGCGGGTGCCGTGTACGTGGTCCGCAAGGGCGACACCCTGTACTCGATCGCCCGGCGGTTCGGCCTGTCGGTCGCTGCCCTCAAGGCGGCGAACAACCTGCGGGCCAATCACATCGTGCCAGGCGCGCGGCTGTCGGTTTCCGCGGAGCGCGCCTCGACGACCCAGTAGCACAGCCCTCGACGCGGGCATCGGCGTTTCCGCGATCTCCAGCGGCGGACGTGTGGCAGTTTCTGAAACACGTCCGCAACCGATGCTCCAGCACCCGGTTTTTTCCGCACGGAATCGGCGGAGTGGCCCCAGGCCGCCCTCTTGCACTTCCGGTCTCCCGTGCTGGCACGGGTGCAGACGGCCGTCATCGTCGGCGTGGATGCCCACCTGGTGGCCGTCGAGGTGGACGTCGCGTGGGGCATTCCTTCGTTTGCGATCGTCGGGCTGCCCGACCTCAGTGTCCGGGAGAGCCGGGACCGCGTGCGCAGCGCCATTCGCAACTCCGGGTTCGAGTTTCCCCCACACCGGATCACGGTCAATCTCGCGCCGGCGGAGCTGCCCAAGATCGGAAGCTCCTTCGACCTGCCGATTGCGCTCGCCGTCCTCATCGCCGCCGAGCAGATCGACGCGCGCCTCGCACGAGATCTGCTGGTGCTCGGAGAACTGTCCCTCGACGGGAGGGTCCTCGCCTGTCGAGGCGTCCTGCCGATTGCGGCGCACGCCCGGCGTGCAAGCGTCGCGGGGATCATGGTCCCCGGACAGAACGGGTCGGAAGCGGCATTGGTGGGGGGGCTCCCCATCCTGCCAGTGACGAGTCTGGCTCACGCCGTCAGCATTCTCCGCGATCCGTCGTTGGCCCCACGAGCGGTGGCCGCCACCAGTTCGCGCGCCGCGGGCAGGCACTGCGTTGATCTCGCCGACGTGCGCGGTCAGAGCGAAGCGCGCCGGGCGCTGGCCGTCGCGGCGGCGGGCGGTCACCACCTGCTGCTCATCGGGCCGCCTGGCAGCGGGAAGACCATGCTCGCGCGCCGGTTGCCGGGGATTCTCCCGGCCCTGACGCCCGACGAGGCGCTCGAGGTGACGGCGATCCACTCCGTGGGCGGTCTCCTGGCCCATGAGACGGGGCTCCTCGAAGATCGTCCGTTCCGGGCGCCGCACCACACCATCTCGGACGCGGCCCTCGTGGGAGGCGGGATCCTGCCACGCCCCGGCGAGGTGAGCCTCGCGCACCACGGCGTGCTGTTCCTCGACGAGGTCGCGGAATTCTCGCGACGCGCCCTCGAGACCCTGCGGCAGCCCCTCGAAACCGGTGAGGTCGTCATCGCCCGCGCGCGGAGAGTGGTCCGCTTCCCTGCGCGGTTCCAGTTGGTGGCAGCGATGAACCCCTGTCCCTGCGGCTACGCGCGGGCGCCGGGCGCGCGATGTCGCTGCACGGCGGCTCAGGTGGCCGCGTACGACCAGCGGGTGTCGGGACCGCTGCGTGACCGGATCGACCTGCTGGTCCGCGTACCCCCGGTGGAGGTCACGGCGTGGCGCAGACGCAACGTGGCGGACGACAGCACCACCGTCCGTCGCCGCGTCCTGGATGCCCGGCAGCGCCAGCTGGACCGCGGCATGGGCGCGTTGAACTGCCGGCTCGAAGGCGAGACGCTCATGTCGGCGTGCGACCTCGACCAGGAAGGCGCCTCTCTGCTCGAGCGCGCGTGCACCGGGCTGGGCGTGTCGGCCCGTGGCCGCGCGCGCATCCTGCGAGTGGCGCGCACCGTGGCCGATCTCGCCGGGCGCACTCGCGTGGACGCCGAAGACGTGGCAGAGGCCGTCCAGCTCCGCTCGCAGTAGTCGGTCCTCGTCTTCGCCTTTTGTTTGCTCTCAAATGGATGCCGGATCGGATCCCAGGGCGGTTGTGGTAGATTCCTCGGGTTCTTTTGCGGGCGAGGCCGCACACCGCGCCGTCGCCCGCCGCGGGGAGCCTCGAAGCGAACGATGATTTCGAAACGCTACGCGATCCTAATTGCCGACTGTGACACTGGTGTGACGCGTCGGTTCACGACGAGTCGCCGCAGTCTCTACGCCCTGCTCATTGTCCTCGGCGCCGCGGCCTGTACTCCGATGCTGCTTGGCCTCGGAGCCCGCTGGTCCGCACGCGCCGATCTGGCGCAACTCGAAGCGGCCAACCGGACACTGCGGCTCGAAAACGACAGCTACCGCGCGGTCACTGGCGAGCTGGCCCACCAGATTTCGTCGCTGCAGGGTGTCGTGGCAGAGCTCGGCGATCGCAGCGCCGTCGATGCGGCGCAGCGAAAGGCCATGGCCGCGCTCCCGGAACTGGTCCGCAACCGCGCCATGGGCGGCGCGCGCCCGGCTGCACGTGAGGCGGTCGCTGGCGCCGCGCTGAGCTTCCCCGAGGACACCTTCGGGATCCTGCGCGACCTGCTCGGCGCGATCGAGAACCGATTGCGAGTCGTCCGCACGGACGTGCAGCGCTGGGAGGCGCTCGCGGGGGCCACGCCGTCGATCTGGCCCGTGGTCGGCTGGCTCAGCGACGGATTCGGCCGGCGAGCGGATCCCTTTACGGGTGAGGCGGCCCAGCATCAGGGCCTCGACATCTCCGCCGACAAGGGCGACCCCGTCTACGCCACGGCCAACGGCACCATCATCTCGGCAAACTACCACTCCGACTTCGGCAATCTCGTCGTCGTCGGCCACGAGTTCGGGCTGACCACGCGGTACGCTCATCTCTCACGCCTCAACGTGCATGCCGGCCAGACCGTGCAGCGCGGCGATGTGCTCGGCTTCGTGGGTTCGACCGGGCGTTCGACGGCCCCCCACCTGCACTACGAGGTCTGGGCGCACGGGCGGCCGATCAACCCGCTCAAGTTGCTGGCCGCGCAGCCCCAGCGCTGAGCACGCACACGGCCGGACGGCCGTTGCCTTGACGCTCCCCGGAACGCCTTCTAGAATCGACAGATACCCTGGCCGCTTTTGGCCGGCGTGTGCACTGGTCCCCTTCCTTGGTACTCGACAAGATTCTCTCGAAGATCATCGGCACGCAGAACGAGCGTGAACTGAAGCGCATCCAGCCTCTCGTCGCCGAGGTGAACGCGCGAGAGGCTGCCGTCCAGGCGCTCTCCGACGACGCCTTGCGGGCCAGGACCGGCGAGTTCCGGGAGCGGCTGGCCCGGGGCGCGACCGTGGACGACCTGCTCGTCGATGCCTTCGCCGTCGTCCGCGAGGCGGGCCGGCGCACGCTCAACATGCGCCACTTCGATGTGCAGCTCATCGGCGGCGTGGTGCTCCACCGCGGCAAGATCGCCGAGATGAAGACCGGCGAAGGCAAGACGCTGGTCGCGACGCTGCCAGCCTACCTGAACGCCCTCGCGGGCAAGGGCGTGCACGTCATCACGGTCAACGACTACCTGGCCCGGCGCGACTCCGAGTGGATGGGCCGCATCTATCGCTTCCTCGGCATGTCGGTGGGCGTCATTCAGCACGACCTCACCGACGCCGACCGCAAGGTGGCGTACGGCGCCGACATCACCTACGGCACCAACAACGAGTTCGGGTTCGACTATCTGCGCGACAACATGAAGTTCGAGCTGTCGCAGTTCGTGCAGCGCGGCCACCACTTCGCGATCGTCGATGAAGTGGACAGCATCCTCATCGACGAGGCCCGCACGCCGCTCATCATCTCCGGACCGGCCGAAGAGTCCACCGACCTCTACTACGAGGTGGACCGGGCGATCCCGAAGCTCACGCCCGGCGCCGTCACCCAGGGCAACGTCAAGGCGGAGGAGCGCGAGGAACTCGAGAAGACCGGCGACTTCATCGTCGACGAGAAACACAAGACCGTGACGCTCACCGAGAGCGGCATGGCGAAGGCCGAGAAACTGCTCGGCCACCGCCTCGTGCCCGGCTCGGGAGGCCTCTACGATCCCGTCAACATGCCGCTGCTCCATCACGTTCAGCAGGGGCTGCGCGCCCACTCGCTGTTCAGGCTGGACGTCGACTACGTCGTCAAGGACGGCCAGGTCGTCATCGTCGACGAGTTCACCGGACGCCTCATGCCGGGGCGCCGCTGGAGCGATGGCCTGCATCAGGCCGTGGAAGCCAAAGAGAAGGTCAAGATCGAACGCGAGAACCAGACACTCGCCACGATCACCTTCCAGAACTACTTCCGGATGTACGGCAAGCTCTCGGGCATGACCGGCACCGCCGACACCGAGGCCGAGGAGTTCGCCAAGATCTACAAGCTCGACGTCGTGGTCATCCCGACGAACCGGCCCCTCGTGCGGATCGAGGAGCCGGACGTCGTCTACAAGACGGAACGTGAGAAGTTCGACGCCATCGTCACGGACATCACCGAGAAGCAGGCCGAGGGCCGGCCGGTGCTCGTGGGCACCGTCTCCGTCGAGAAATCGGAGCGCCTGTCCGGCATGCTGCGGCGCCGCGGCGTGAAGCACGTGGTGCTCAACGCGAAGTATCACGCCCAGGAAGCCGAGATCGTGGCGCAGGCGGGCCGCCTGAACACGGTGACCGTCGCCACGAACATGGCCGGCCGCGGCACGGACATCCTGCTGGGTGGCAACGCCGAGTTCATGGCCAGGCAACAGTGCCTGGCTGACGAGGTGGCAGAGCGCATCCCCAAGGAACAGGCGCGCTTCGTCGACGACGAGCAGTTCGTCTACTTCTTCCACCTCGACAGCTTCTATCGCGTGCCGCGGAAGGCGTACGAGGAGCGGGTCCTCGCCTTCAAGCAGCAGTGCCAGGACGAGCACGCGCGCGTGGTGACCCTTGGCGGCCTGCACATCGTCGGCACCGAGCGACACGAGGCGCGGCGCATCGACAACCAGCTCCGTGGGCGTGCCGGGCGCCAGGGCGACCCCGGCTCGTCGCGGTTCTACCTGTCGCTCGAGGACGATCTGATGCGCATCTTCGGGTCGGACCGCATCTCGGGCCTCATGGAGCGCCTCGGCATGGAAGAGGGGGTGCCGATCGAACACAAGATGGTGACCAACGCCATTGCCCGGGCGCAGAAGCAGGTCGAAGCCCAGAACTTCTCGATCCGCAAGCACCTGCTCGAGTACGACGACGTCATGAACAAGCAGCGGGAAAACGTCTACTCGCTGCGACGCCAGCTGCTCGACGGCCGGATCGCCCTCGAAGCCGGCGAAGAGGCCACGGTCACGCCGCACGAGTACCTGATGACGATTGCCGAGGACGTGCTCGACGCGATCATGGACGAGCACTGCAGCAAGGACGTGGACGAGGAACAGTGGGACCTGGACGCGCTCGAGCAGGAGGTCCAGCGGGTCTACGGCCTCGAGCCGGACGACATGGACGGCATCGACGTCGAGGAGCAGAACCGCGAAGAGATCCGCGATCGGCTGTGGGCCGCCGTCAGACGGCGGTATGAAGGGAAGGTCGATCAGGTCGGCCACGAGATTCTCCGCGTCCCTGACGACGTCCGGGAGCAGTTGATTGGCGCCGAGCGCCTGGCCACCGTGGGGCATGCGCCGGACGCGGACCGGCCGCAGCTCGCCGGGCTCGCGGTCATCGAACCGATCGAGCGCAACATCATGCTCCAGATCGTCGATACCCAGTGGAAGGACCACCTGTACAGCCTCGACCATCTGAAGGAGGGCATCGGACTGCGCGGGTACGGGCAGCGCGATCCCCTGGTGGAGTACAAGAAGGAGAGCTTCGCGCTCTTCCAGGGCATGCGCGAGCGCGTCGACGAGGAGTCGCTGCGCTACCTGTGGCGGTTGCGTCCTGTCATCGGGGACGGAGGGGGACCGGGGCCGCTGCCGCGTCCGCCCCAACGGAGAGCGACGCCGATCTTCACGAACGAGGCCGGCCGCGCGGCCCCGTCACCGGCGCTGGCGGGAGCCGCACACGGCGCCGCAGCGCTCAGCGGTCCCCCTCGGCCTGCGCGCACGGGTGGCGACGACGCCGCGGTGAAGACGGTGCGCCGCGAGGAGCCCAAGGTCGGCCGCAACGACCCCTGTCCGTGCGGAAGCGGGAAGAAGTACAAGAAGTGCCACGGGGCCAACTGAGGGCCCTGCCGTCATGACGACGAAGACCGTCGGTTCCGCCATGGCCTCCATCGAGGCCGGCCTTGCGACTGCTCTCACGTTCGACGACGTGCTGCTGGTGCCGCGGCACTCGACGGTCCTGCCGAGCCAGGTGGACGTGTCGACGCGGCTGACGCGCAACATCTCGCTGGCCATCCCCCTGCTCAGCGCGGCGATGGACACCGTGACCGAGTCGGCCATGGCCATTGCGCTCGCCCAGCAGGGCGGGATCGGCGTGATTCACAAGAACCTGTCGATCGAGGAACAGGCGACGGAGGTCGATCGGGTGAAGCGGTCCGAGAGCGGCATGATCGTCAATCCGATCACGCTGTCGCCGCGCCACCGGCTGTCCGACGCCCACGAGTTGATGCGGCGCTACCGCATCTCCGGCGTGCCGATCACCGAGGACGGGACCAAGGAAGGGCGACTGGTCGGCATCCTGACGAACCGGGACCTGCGCTTCGAGGGCGACCTCGAGCGCCCGGTTGAGGACGTGATGACGAAGGCGAACCTCGTGACCGTGCCGGTGGGCACGACGCTCGAGGACGCACGCGAGATCCTCCACCGCCACAAGATCGAGAAGCTGCTCGTCGTCGATCGCGACTTCCGGCTCAAGGGACTGATCACCGTCAAGGACATCCAGAAGGCCATCAAGTACCCGACGGCGTGCAAGGACGCGCTCGGCCGGCTGCGGGTGGCAGCGGCGGTCGGCACCGCAAGGGACACGATGGAGCGGGCCGAGGCCCTCGTGGCCGCGCATGTCGACGCCTTGATCGTGGACACGGCACATGGGCACTCCCAGGGCGTCCTCGAGATGGTGCGCCGCATGCGCACGACCTTCGACGGCGCCGTGGACATCATCGCCGGGAACGTCGCCACCGGCGAGGCGACCGAGGCGCTGATCGACGCCGGGGCCGGCGCGGTCAAGGTCGGCATCGGGGCCGGCTCCATCTGCACGACGAGAGTCGTGGCGGGCATCGGCGTGCCCATGATCACCGCGATCGCCGCCTGCAGCCGGGTGGCCGCCCGGCACGGCGTGCCCATCATCGCCGACGGCGGCATCCGCTACTCGGGAGACATCACGAAGGCGCTCGCGGCCGGCGCCAGCGCGGTCATGATGGGCAGTCTGTTTGCCGGGACCGATGAGAGCCCCGGCGAGGTCATCCTGTACCAGGGCCGCAGCTTCAAGGAGTACCGCGGGATGGGATCGCTCGGCGCGATGCGCCGCGGCAGCCGCGACCGCTACTTCCAGGACGAGTTCGACCTGCTGCCGGGCGGCGACGGCGCCGACAAGCTGGTGCCCGAGGGCATCGAGGGCCGGGTGTCCTACAAAGGCACGGTCTCGACCCTGATCTTCCAGCTCGTGGGCGGCCTGCGGGCCGGCATGGGCTACGTCGGCTGCCCGACGATTGCCGACCTCCAGCGCGACGCCAGCTTCATTCGGATCACGCCGGCCGGGGTCCGCGAGAGCCACGTCCACGACGTGGTGATCACGAAAGAGGCCCCGAACTACCGGGCGGAGTAGTCGTGCGGGCGCTGTTCCCGCTCCTGCTCGCCGCGTGCCTGGTGCTCCCCGCGCAGGCGCAGACGCGGGAGGCGCCCGAGTTCCCGCGCTTCCACTTCGACCTCGGGAACTACACGGAGACCTGGCTCGAGCTGACCCCAGCGCCACGACCGGGTGAGACGACCAGTGCCTGCGTCCTCAACTTCACGGTGCGCTATCGCGGCAAGCCCGTCGAGGGGCCACTCGCCTCTCCCCCTCAGGCCATCGTCGTCAGGGCGGAATCGAATCCCCTGTACAACCCGCGCATCGTTCGACACGCGGTCTTCCAGATCGGCGCCGACGGCGTGGCGGCGTGGGATGCCAGCCTCGCACTGCAGTTCTTCTCTTCGGGCGCACCGTGCGAGGACTGCGCGGTCACGGCCGACACCGTCGAGGTCACGATCGCGGTGGACGCCCTCGAGATGATCGCCGCCGCCCGCCGCGTCGAAGGCAACGCCATGGGGCTGCCCTTCACCCTGTCCGGACCGCAGATCGAGACCCTGAGGCGTTTCGTCGAGTCCGTGCTCGGACCACAGCGCTAGGGCCGTTCCACGCGGATGCGGCGACGGGTGTCGCCCAGATCGGTCAAGGTCACGAGGATGGTGCCCGGCGGAATGTCCACGAGGCGGTCCGCCCACTCCACGGCCACCACGTCGCCACGCGACGCGAACTCTTCGAGGGCGAGATCCTCGACCTCGGCTCCCGGGTGAAGTCGATAGAGATCGACGTGCTGCAGCGTGAGCCGACCCCGGTACTCCTGGACGAGGGTGAATGTCGGGCTGCTCACCTCGTCGGGATCGACCCCGAGTCCCACCGCGAGCCCGCGCACGAACGCGGTCTTGCCCGCGCCGAGGTCGCCGTACAGGAGGATCAGCGCGCCTGGGGCGAGGCCGGAGGCGAACTCCTCCGCAAACGCCTCTGTCTCCGCCGCACTGCAGGTGTCGGTCACCTGCGTCACGAGACGTCCACCTGGGGGGGCATGCGCCTGCGGGCCGTCAGCTCCTGGACGGCGTCTCCCAGGTGCGCCAGGATGTCGATGGCGGTCATGGCCTGCTCGCCTTCGTCGGCTTCTGCGAGATCACCCGCGAGCCCGTGCAGGTGAACGGCCAGGCAGGCCGCGGCCTCTGCGTCCAGCAGCTGGGCGAACCATGCCGCAATCATCCCCGTGAGGACGTCCCCGCTCCCGCCGGTCGCCATGCCGGGGTTCCCCGTGAGGTTCACGGAGACGGCACCTTCAGGGGTGGCGATGACGGTGCGGTGTCCTTTGAGCACCACGTGGAGCTGATGGGACGTCGCAAAGTGGCGCGCGACGTCCAGCCGATTCGCCTGCACGTGAGCCACCGACGTGCCGATCAGGCGCGCCATTTCACCCGGGTGGGGGGTGATGATGACCTCCAGCCCGTCGCGGCCGCGCAGTTGGTCGGCGCGCCCTTCGAACGCGTTCAGCGCGTCGGCGTCGAGGACCAGCGGCACACCGCTCTGATCGAGGAGCGTGCCCACGAACGCCCGGACGCCCTCGCCCTGACCGAGGCCAGGACCCACCGCGAGCACGTCCGCGCCCAGCGCCAGCACGCGACCGGCGGCTTCCGCCGCCACGACGCCAGCGGCATCGTCGGCGAGCGGCTCGGTCATGTACTCCGGTCCCATGGCTGCGACGATCGGAAGCGCAGCCCTGGGCGTCGCCACGGTCACCAGCCCGGCGCCGGACTTGAGGGCCGCAACCGCAGCGAGGTGCGCCGCCCCCGTCTTGCCCAGGGACCCTGCGACGATGACGACGCGGCCGTAGTCGCCCTTGTGGGACTCCGGCGTCCTCGGCTGGACGAGCTCGCGCATGGATTCGCGGGTGAGCACGCGCACACGCGGGCCGTCCACCTGGTCGATGACCGACGGCGGAATCCCGATGTCGGCCACGACGAGTTCACCGCAGCACGCCTCGGCAGGTGGCAGGATCAGCGGGATTTTCGGGGCCGCCAGCGTCACCGTCACGGAGGCCTCGATCGCGTCGCCGATGCGCTCGTGCGTGTCGGCGGACAGGCCGCTCGGCAGGTCGATGGCCACCACGGGCAGGCCGGTTCCGTTGACGTCGGCGACGACCGTCTGCAGCAGACCACCGAGCGGCTCACGCAAGCCGGTGCCGAACAGCGCGTCTACGATCAGGGCGCAGGCCGAGACCTCCGAGACGTGCAGCTCCCAGTCCTGCTCGTTCGCGATCTCGACCGGCGTCAACCCGAGGCGCGCGAGCGTCTCCAGGTTGGCGCGGGCATCGCCGCGGATTTCCGCCGTCCGGCCCAGGACGAAGACCGCCACGTCCACGCCGCGCTGGAACAGTGTTCTGGCGACGACGAAGCCGTCCCCGCCGTTGTTCCCGCGCCCGGCCAGGACGGCGACGCGACGGGAGGCCAGATCGTCGAAGTGGGCCTCGATGGCGGCGGCCACGGCGCGCCCGGCGTTCTCCATGAGCACGATCGACGGCAACCCGAGTTCCTGGATGGTATATCGGTCGGCTTCCCGCATCTGGCTGGCGTTGAGGACTCGCATGATGTGCGCCTCCTTTATGCCACGAATCGGGGCTCGCCGGCACTGCGGCCCGGCGAGCCGTGGCCTTGCCTGAGCCGCTGAGGCGGGTTACGCTGAAGGGATTGGGGGTGGCATGGCGGCAGTCGTCAGCATCAACGGGCGTCTCTGTGGCGAGAAGGACGCCGTCATTTCGGTCTTCGATCACGGGTTCCTGTTCGGCGACGGCGTCTACGAGGTCGTGCGCACCTACGGGCGCCAGGTGTTCCTGTTCGAGCCTCACCAGAAACGGCTGCGAGAATCGGCCGCCCGGATCGCCCTGCCGGTGCCCTTCTCGGACGAGGAGATGATGGCCCGCATCAGGGCCACCCTGGACGTGCTGCCGGGGCAGACGGAAGCCTACGTGCGGATCCTCCTCACGCGCGGCGTCGGCGAGTTCACCTACGACCCCGGCGCCTGTCCAGAACCCACGCTCGTGATCATCACCAAACCCCTGGCCGTACCGCCTCCCGCGGTGTACGACGAAGGCGTGGCGGTGTCGCTGGTCGATGTCGTGCGGAACCACCCCCAGTCGGTCAGCCCGCGCATCAAGTCCAACAACCTGCTCAACAACGCGCTGGCCATGCAGGCGGCGCTCTCACGGGGCGGGTTCGAGGCGCTGATGCGCAACCACCGCGGTGAGATCGTGGAGTGCTCGCAATCGAACTTCTTCCTGGTGCGCGAGGGCGAGGTGCTCACCCCCCCGCTCGAGGCCGGGTTGCTGGCCGGAGTGACGCGCGGATTCGTCTTCGAGCTCGGGCGCGAGCGCGGCATCCCCGTGCGGGAAGCCCACATCCACGACCACGACCTCGACACGGCGTCCGAGGCGTTCCTGACGAGCACGACGAAGGAGATCGTGCCGATCGTGCGCATCGACGACCGGCTCGTCGGCGCAGGGCGGCCGGGACCGGTCACCATCGACCTCATCGCGGCATTCAAGCGGCACACGGCCGCGCTGGCCGGCAGTCCGATCAGCGTCTGACTCGGATCAGGCGCCCACCACCTCGCGTGCGTACGCCTCGATCGGCACGCACGAGCAGACGAGGTGACGGTCCCCGTGCACGTTGTCGATCCGGGCCACGGCCGGCCACACCTTGTTCGCCCGGACGAACGGCAACGGGAATGCGGCGTCCTCGCGCGAGTACGGGTGCGTCCACGAGGTCGCCGCGACCATGGCGGCGGTATGGGGCGCGTTCTTGAGCACGTTGTCCTTCGCGTCGGCCTTGCCGTCGATGACGGCCTGAATCTCGCGCCGGATCGCGATCATCGCTTCGCAGAAGCGGTCCAGTTCGTCCTTCGCCTCGCTCTCGGTCGGCTCCACCATCAGCGTGCCTGGCACCGGGAACGACACGGTCGGCGCATGGAAGCCGAAGTCCATCAGCCGCTTGGCCACGTCGATCTCCTCGATGCCCGCCGGCTGCTTGAATGGCCGCAGATCGAAGATCAGTTCGTGCGCGACACGGCCGTTCTCCCGCGCGTACAGGACCGGGAAGTGCGGTTCGAGCCGGGCCTTCAGGTAGTTGGCGTTCAGGATCGCGTGTACCGTGGCGTCGGTCACCCCATCCGCGCCCAGCAGGCAGACGTAGGCATGTGAAATGAGCAGGATGCTGGCGCTGCCCCACGGCGCGCCGGCAACGGCCCGGATTCCCTGCCGGCCACCGACCGGGACGAAGGGGTGCCCCGGCAGAAACGGGGCCAGGTGCGCCGCGACCCCGATGGGGCCCATGCCCGGACCGCCGCCCCCGTGCGGGATGGCGAACGTCTTGTGCAGGTTCAGGTGGCACACGTCGGCGCCAATGCGCGCAGGACTGGTGAGGCCCACCTGCGCGTTCATGTTCGCCCCGTCCATGTAGACCTGGCCCCCGCAGGCGTGCACGATCGCGCAGACGTCCTGGATGGCATCCTCGAAGACGCCATGGGTCGATGGATACGTCACCATCAGCGCCGCGAGCGTGTCGCGGTGCTGTTCGGCCTTCGACCGCAGGTCCGCGACGTCGATGTTCCCGTGCGCGTCGCACGTCACGACCACGACCTTCATGCCGGCCATGATGGCGCTCGCGGGATTGGTGCCGTGCGCCGAGGACGGAATGAGGACGACGTCACGGCCCGTCTGGCCGCGCGAACGATGCCAGGCGCGAATGACGAGCAGGCCGGTGAGCTCTCCCTGGGCGCCGGAATTCGGCTGCAGCGACACCGCGGCGAAGCCGGTGATCTCACGCAGGCCTGCCT
The DNA here is from genome assembly GCA_964387935.1 of uncultured Vicinamibacteraceae bacterium. Taxonomy (GTDB): domain Bacteria; phylum Acidobacteriota; class Vicinamibacteria; order Vicinamibacterales; family JAFNAJ01; genus CAYLZN01. Next base: position 17,708 of record CAYLZN010000070.1, read on the forward strand.
CCAGTTCCTGGAACACCTGCTGGTACCCGGCGGCCTGATCGGGCGGCGCGAACGGATGGAGGCGGCTGAACTCGGGCCACGTCACGGGCATCATCTCGACGGCCGCGTTGAGTTTCATCGTGCACGATCCCAGCGGGATCATGGACGTGTCGAGTCCGATGTCCCGGCGCTCGAGCGTCTTCAGGTACCGCATCATCTGCGTCTCGGAGCGGTACGAGGTGAACGTCGGGTGCGTCAGGAACGACGAGGTCCGCTGCAGCGAGCCGGGGATGCGAGGCGTGGCGTCACCGGGCGCGGGCGCAGGCGCGACCTTGCCGAGCGCGTTCGCGAACGCCTGGACAATCTGGTCGAGGTCCGCACCCGTCACGGTCTCGTCCAGTGACACGCCGATTGCGCCATCGTCGAAGTAGCGGAAGTTGATCGCGGCAGCCTCCGCAGCGCGGCGTACCGCCTGCGCCATCGGGGCCGTCGTGTCGAACTTCAACGTGTCGAAGAAGGCGCCGTTGGCTTCGCGGATGCCGAGGCCGGCCAGGGCCTCGACGAGGCGCGTGGCCTGCGTGTGAATCCGCGTGGCGATTCGCGTGAGACCCTCCGGACCGTGATACGTGGCATAGAAGCCGGCGATGTTGGCCAGGAGGGCCTGCGCCGTGCAGATGTTCGAGGTCGCCTTCTCGCGACGGATGTGCTGCTCGCGCGTCTGGAGCGACATCCGATAGGCCGGCTGGCCCTGCGCGTCGACCGAGATCCCGATGATGCGACCTGGCGCCTGGCGGACGTACGCCTCGCGGGTGGCAAAGAACGCCGCGTGCGGACCACCGTAGCCCATCGGCACCCCGAATCGCTGCGCGCTGCCGACGACCACGTCGGCCCCCATCTCTCCGGGGGGCACCAGCAGCGTCAACGCCAGCAGGTCGGTCGCCACGGCCACGAGGGCCCCGGCGGCATGCGCGGCCGCGACGGTCGCGCGCAGGTCCCACGCCCGCCCGTTGCCGTCGGGGTATTGGACGAGGGCGCCGAACACGAGGTCGTCGAACGGCATGGTGCCAGCGGGCACGACGCGCACGTCGATCCCCAGGGGCTCTCCCCGGGACCGCAGGAGCTCGATGGTGTGGGGCCAGACCGTGTCGGCCACCAGGAAGACGTTGGCCTCCGGGCCCTTGGCCGACTGCACGCGCCGCAGCATGGTCATGGCCTCGGCCGCGGCGGTCGGTTCATCGAGCAGCGAGGCGTTGGCGACCTCCATGCCCGTCAGGTCCTTGACGACCGTCTGGTAGTTCAACAGGGCTTCGAGCCGGCCCTGGGCGATTTCCGCCTGATACGGCGTGTACGGCGTGTACCAGCTCGGATTCTCGAACACCGTCCGGAGAATGACGGCCGGCGTGATGCAGTCGTAGTAGCCCAGCCCGATGTAGGAGCGGCAGACCCGGTTGCGTGCGGCGATCTGGCGCAGGCGCCCGAGGAAGGCGAACTCCGACTCGGCCGCCGGCAGCTCGAGCGGTGCATCGAGGCGGATGGCTGCCGGAATGGTCTCGGCGATCAGGTGCTCGAGGCTCGAGACCCCGACCGCTCGCAGCATGGCATCCCGGTCGCCCCCCCTGGGGCCGATGTGACGGCTGGCAAACGCATCGTGCGTGGTGTCGCGGATCATGACGTGACTCGTTGAACGCGGCAGGAGGGCAGGGCGCGCAGGCACCCTGGGTCCCGGACCGCGTGACCGGATGTACCGGCGGCCTCTCGCGGAGGCCGGCTACTTGACCAGGTCGGCGTACTGCTCGACGCCGAGGAGTTCCTGCGCTTCCTCGGCGCGCGAGACACGGATCTTGATCATCCAGGTGTCGTGCGGCGCCTGGTTGATCCGTTCGGGCTGCTGGGGCAGGTCCGTGTTGACGGCGACGACCTCGCCGCTCATCGGGCTGTACAGCTCCGAGACCGCCTTGACGGACTCCACCGTGCCGAAGACTTCCCCCTTGGCCAGGGTCCGCCCCACTGCGGGCAACTCGATGAACACGACATCGCCCAGTTGCTGCTGCGCGTAGTCGGTGATGCCGACGGTGCCCTCCGTGCCGGAGAGCTGCACCCACTCGTGGTCCTTCGAGTACTTCCGATCAGCGGGATACATGGCTCAACTCCTCGGGCGCTTGTAGAACGGCAAGGGCACGACCCTGGCGCGGATGCGGCGGCCCCGCACGTCGACGGCCACCTCCCGCCCGAGCTCGGCCAGTTCCGCCGGCAGGTAGGCCATCGCGATGGCCCGCTTCAAGAAGGGCGTCTGCGTGCCGCTCGTCACCAGGCCGACCCTGGCATCGTCGACGAACACCTCGTGCCCGTGACGGGCGATGCCGCGGTCGATCATCTCGAGCCCCACGAGCCTCCTCGGCGCGCCCTGTTCCTTTTGTCGGCGGAGCACCTCACCGCCGGGCAGGTCGGCCTTGTTCCACCCGACGATCCAGCCCAGGTCGGCCTCGAGGGCCGTCGTCGTCTCGTCGATGTCGTTGCCGAAGAGGCGCATGGCCGCCTCGAGGCGCAGCGTATCGCGGGCGCCGAGGCCGGCCGGCACGAGCCCCTCCTCCCGTCCCGCCTCCTGCATCGCCTTCCAGACGCGCTCCGCCGCGGCCGGCGGGACGAACACCTCGAAGCCGTCTTCGCCGGTGTAGCCGGTGCGCGACACGGTCGCCAGCACGCCCGCCACCTCGCCGGTCGCGAACCAGTAGTACCTCATGGTCGCGAGATCGACGCCGGTGAGCGGCTGCAGGATCTTCTGCGCACTCGGGCCCTGGATGGCCACCAGCGCGTACCGGTCGCTCGTGTTGACCGCCACGGCATCGCGCCTGAACTCGCCGAGTCGTTCGCGGATCCAGGCGAAGTCCTTGTCGATGTTCGACGCGTTCACGACCAGCATGAAGTGGTAGTCGGCCATCTTGTAGACGAGCATGTCGTCCACGAAGGTTCCGGCCGGCGTCAACAG
>CAYLZN010000071.1:0-20343 GCA_964387935.1 uncultured Vicinamibacteraceae bacterium
GGCCAGGGCCGGGCCGGCTACATCGGGCATCCCCACGCCGACGTCGAGTGCCGCCTGGGCGAGCAGGGCGAGATCCTCGTCAAGAGCCCCGGGATGATGGCGGGCTACTACAAGGAGCCGACGCTGACGGCCGAGACGTTCACGAGCGACGGCTTCCTCCGCACCGGCGACCTGGGCGAGATCGACGAGCAGGGCCGCCTGCGGATCACCGGCCGCCTGAAGGAGCTGTTCAAGACGAGTAAGGGCAAGTACGTGGCGCCCGTCCCGCTGGAGAACCTGCTCAACAGCGACGAGCACGTCGAGATGAGCTGCGTCTTCGGCGCTGGATGGCCGGCCACGTGCGCCGTCGTGCAGCTCGCCGAGCACGTGCAGGCGGAGGTGGGCGACCCGGCCGCACGCGCGCGCCTGACGCAGGCGATGACCGCGCTGCTCGAGCGGGTGAACGCGGCCGTGCCGGGCTACGAGCGGCTGGCGTTCATCGCCGTGGCCCGGCAGCCGTGGTCGATCGACGGCGGGCTGCTGACGCCGACGTTGAAGATGAAGCGGGCCGCGATCGAGAATCGATACGCCCCGCAGCTCGAACGCTGGTATGGCAGCGCTCAGCGGGTGATCTGGGAGGAATGATGACGAAGCTCGCGCGGCTCTGCGTGCTCGTGCTGATGACGTGCGGCCCGCTGGCCTGCCGGACGGCCGCGGCTGTCGATCCCGAAGTTGCCCGATGGGAACAGCAGGCCCGGCGCGTCTCGATCGTCCGCGACGACTGGGGCATCGCGCACGTGCGCGGCAGGACGGATGCGGATGCCGTCTTCGCCATGATGTACGCCCAGGCCGAAGACGACTTCAACCGCGTCGAGACGAACTTCATCAATGCGATGGGCCGCCTCGCCGAGGCCGAGGGCGAACGCGAGATCTACCGCGACCTGCGAATGAAGCTGTTCATCGACCCGGCCGACATCCAGGCGAAGTACGAGGCCAGCCCGGCCTGGCTGAAGGCGCTGATGCAGGCGTGGGCCGACGGCCTGAACTACTACCTGCACACGCACCCGGCGGTGACCCCGCGCGTCATCCGGAAGTTCGAGCCCTGGATGGCACTCACCTTCAGCGAGGGCAGCATCGGGGGCGACATCGAGCGCGTCAACCTGCGCGACCTCGAAGCGTTCTACGGCACCCCCGGCGGCGCCCGGCAGGTGGCCGACGCCGATCGCGACCCTGCCGAACCGGAGCCGTCGGGCTCGAACGGCATGGCCATCGCGCCCGCCAACACGAAGAACGGGCGCGCGCTGCTGCTGATCAACCCGCACACGTCGTTCTTCTTCCGCAACGAGATGCAGGTCACGAGCGACGAGGGCCTGAACGCCTACGGCGCGGCCACGTGGGGCCAGTTCTTCATCTACCAGGGCTTCAACGAGGGCGCCGGCTGGATGCACACGTCGAGCGGCGTCGACGCCATCGACGAGTACCTCGAGACGATCGTCAGAAAGGCCGACGGCTTCTACTACAGGTACGGCGGCGAGGAACGCAGGGTCACCGAAAGAAAGGTCACGGTGCCCTACAAGACGACGACGGGCCGGTCGGAGAAGACGTTCACGGTCTACCGCACGCACCACGGCCCCATCGTCCGCGAGGCGAACGGCAAGTGGGTCGCCATCCGGCTGATGGAGGATCCGGTGAAGGCGCTCACGCAGTCCTACACGCGCACGAAGGCGACGTCGCTGGCCGCGTTCAAGCAGTCGATGGAGCTGCACACCAACTCGTCGAACAACACCATCTTCGCGGACCGCGAGGGCAACATCGCCTACTTCCACGCCAACTTCATCCCGCGGCGCGACCCGCGCTTCGACTGGACGAAGCCCGTGGACGGGAGCGACCCCGCCACGGAGTGGAACGGCGTGCTGTCGGTGGACGAGGGCCCCAACGTGTTCAACCCGTCGAGCGGCTGGCTCTTCAACACGAACAACTGGCCGTTCACGGCGGCGGGTCCGAGCAGCCCGAAGAGGGAGGCCTACCCGAAGTACGTCGAGAACGGCGGCGAGAACCCGCGCGGGGTGAACGCCATCCGGGTGCTGAGTGGGAGGAAGGACTTCACGCTCGATTCGCTGGTCGCGGCAGCCTACGATCCCTACCTCGCGGCCTTCGACGAGTTGTTGCCGCCGCTGCTCGATGCCTACGACCAGACGCCGGCGTCGAATCCGCTCAAGGCCACGCTCGCGGACCAGGTGGCGGCGCTGCGCGCGTGGGACCGGCGCTGGGCGGTCACCTCGGTGCCCACGACGCTCGCGGTCTTCTGGGGCGAGGAACTGGGACGCCTGGTCCGAGCCGACGCGGAGGCAGAGGACCTGTCGGTCTACGAGTACATGGCCCGGCGGTCGTCTCCCACGCAGCGCCTGCAGGCGCTGGCCGCAGCCTCCGATCAGCTCACGGCCGACTTCGGGACCTGGAAGACGCCGTGGGGCGACATCAATCGTTTCCAGCGGCTCACCGGCGACATCGTCCAGCCCTTCAGCGACAGCGGGCCCAGCCTGCCCGTCGGCTTCACGTCGTCTCGATGGGGCTCGCTCGCCTCGTTCGGCGCGCGCAGGTATCCCGGCACGAAGAAGTGGTACGGCACGAGCGGCAACAGCTTCGTGGCCGTCGTGGAGTTCGGGGAGAAGGTCAGGGCCCGCGCCGTGACGGCGGGCGGCGTCAACAGCGATCCGGCGTCGAGGTTCTTCAACAATCAGGCCGGACGCTACGCCGCCGGTGACCTGCGCGAGGTGTACTTCTACCCGGAGCAACTGAAGGGACGGACCGTGCGCGAGTACCGGCCGGGCGCGGAGGCGCGGCAGGAGCGATGAGTCTTCACGCAGGCACGCGGCTCGGCGCCTACGAGATCCTCGATCGCATCGGGGCGGGCGGCATGGGCGAGGTCTATCGCGCGCGCGAGACGAAGCTCACGTCGCTGTCCGGGTCGCAAGGGGCAGTGTCGGGGCCGCAGCCCGCCGCCAGGGAAGCGTCCGCCTGGTCACCCGACGGGCGGTGGCTGTCGGGCAACTGGGTGTCGAACGCGGGCCTCATCGCGGGCGTTGGGGTCCTGGAACTGGCCACCGGCCGGGCCTCGCGCGTGAGCGAGGATCGCAACATCTGGACCGCGCCGTTCCTTCCCGACAGCCGCCGGCTCGTGTACTTCACGTCCGAAGGCCAGCTCGTCGTCGTTGACGTGCCGGAGGGACGTCGGCGAGCGGCCCCGGAGTCGATCGCCGTGGCCCCGGATGGCCGCACGCTCTACTTCGGTGCGCAGAAGATCGAGTCGAACGTCTGGAAGGTCGAGCAGGCGCCCCGCGAACCCACGGCGCGGTGACGCCCCCCGACAGGTGCTCCTACGCGGCCGGCTTGATGTTCTGGTTCAGGCAAAAGAGATTCCCGGGATCGTACTTCGCCTTCAGGCGGGCGAGGCGTCCGTAGCCGGCTCCGTACGCCCCGGCGCTGATGCGCTCCGCTTCGTCCGCGGGCATGAAGTTCACGTAGACCCCTCCTGTCGCGTAGGGTGCCGTCGCGTCGAAGAAGGCACGGGCCCACGCGACGCAGGCCTGGTCCTGGCGGGGGTCGTTCCAGCGGGTATGCACGTTGAGCACGAACTCGACGTTGCGGTGGGGATAGGCCGTCGCCTCGGGTGCGACCCGGTTGACCGCGCCCCCGAGGTGTCCGATGAAGATCTCGCAGTCGGCCGTCGGGAGTCGACCGGCGTGATCGAGCACCGCCTCGAGGAGCCCATCCGAGAGCGTCGTGAAATCGTGAGATTTCCAGTAGTTCCTGGCACCAGGCGTCAGCAGCGGATCGAATGCGGCCTGCCAGGCGGTGAAAGGCTGGGGGCCGACAACGTCCGCGATCGGCTGGCCGATGGCCCGCAACGGGGCCGCCGCCCGCTGCCCCGCCTCGATGTCTCCCGCGTAGCACATGGCGAGCACGACCACTTCGGTCCCATGCACGTCGCTGGGCAGGAACGGCAGCGGCGGCGCCTTGCGGATCACGGCCCAGCAGGTCAGCTCGTCGGGCGCCGTGGCCACGAGCTTTCGGTACTGCGAGAGCACGTCGCGGGCGCGTGAGAACGGGTGCACCACGAGTCCCGAGAGGACATCCGGCCCGAGACGGTGCAGCCGGAACTCGAACGAGGTGACCACGCCGAAGTTGCCGCCGCCCCCGCGGATCGCCCAGAAGAGGTCGGGATTCTCCTGGCCACTCGCGCGTCGCAGCGCGCCGTCGGCCGTCACGACATCCGCCGAGATCAGGTTGTCCACGGTCAACCCGAACTTGCGGCTGATCCAGCCAAAGCCTCCGCCGAGAGTGAGGCCCGCCACCCCGGTGGTCGAGTTGATTCCGAGTGGCGTCGCGAGGCCGAACGCCAGCGCCTCGCGGTCGAACTCCCCCAGCGTGACGCCCGGCTCGACCCTCGCCGTGCGTGCGTCGGGGTCGATCCGTATGGACTTCATGGCTGAGAGGTCGAGCAGGATGCCGCGCTCACACACCGCGTGACCGGCGATGTTGTGTCCGCCACTGCGCACCGCCAGGAGCGCACCGTGCTCGCGGGCGAGCGCGACGGTCCGTCTCACGTCTGCGGCGCCGGCCGCGCAGATCACGAGACCGGGCCGGCGGTCGATCATGGCGTTCCAGATGGTGCGAGCCTTGTCGTAGCCGGGCTCGCCGGGCGCGCAGACGGCCCCGCGCACCTGAGCGCGGAGGTCGGCCACGTGTGCGGCTGACAGGGCGACGTGACGGCCAGCGGCCGTCTCGAGGATGACGTCGGGCATGGGGGCTCCTCCTCAATCCTCCTGCGTCTGGACGCGAGCCACCGCAGAGTCGCGGAGACACCGCGCCACAGACCGTTGCTGTTGACTGACTGGTTGGGTGGCAGTCTAGCGCCGGCGCCCGCGCCATTGCAAGGTGGGCTCGACCGTTCGAGCCTCGACCTCAGCAAAACGCTAAAAGTAAAGACCTGACCCCGGGGTTGCCCCTCCGACGAGCCCGCGTCGCACGAGCAGCGGCTGCACCTCGGGGTCGCGCCCGCGGAATCGGCGATAGAGGTCCGCCGCCTCGTCGAGCCCGCCCGGCTCAAGGATGTGCTGGCGAAACGCCTGCGCCGTGGCCGGGTCGAAGATGCCCCGCGCCTTGAAGGCCTCGAACGCGTCCGCGTCGAGCACCTCGCTCCAGATGTAGCTGTAGTAGCTCGCCGCGTAGTCGAGCCCCGAGCCGAACAGGTGGTTGAAGTAGGTGCTCCGATATCGCACGACGATCTCACGCGGCAGCCCGATGCGCGACAGCGAGGCCCGCTCGAAGGTCGTCGGCGCCGGGCGCTGGCCAGGCGGCAGCAGGTGCCAGTCGAGGTCGAGGAACGCCGCCGCCAGATACTCAACGGTCGCGAAACCCTGGTTGAAGCGCTCGGTGCGCTTGATCTTCTCGACGAGGTCGAGCGGGATCGGCGCGCCCGTGCGATGGTGGCGCGCGTACACGCCCAGCACCTCCGGCTCGAGCGCCCAGTTTTCCATGATCTGCGAGGGCAGCTCGACGAAGTCCCGGGGCACCGCGCCGAGCGACGCGTACGGCACGCGCGACAGCAGGGCGTGCAGGGCGTGTCCGAATTCGTGGAACAGCGTCTGGACGTCCTCGAGACTCAGCAGCGCCGGCGCGTCCGAGGTCGGCCGCGGGAAGTTGCACACGTTGACCACGACCGGCCTGACGTCGTGCCCGTCCCGCCAGTGCGCGCTCCGGAAGTTGCTGCTCCAGGCCCCGACCCGCTTGCCGGGCCGGGGGTGGAAGTCCGTGTAGAAGACGCCGAGGTGGCCCCCGCTTGAATCCTTCACCTCGAAGGCCTGAACCTCCCGGTGATACACGGGCAGATCCGGCCTGGCCTCGAACGTGAGGCCGAACAGGTGCTCCGCGACGTGAAAGGCGCCGTCGCGCACGCGGTCGAGCGGGAAGTAGGGTCGCAGCGCCTGGTCGTCGACGTCGTACCTGGCCTTCCGGACCTTCTCCGTATAGAAGCGCCAGTCCCACGGTTCGAGCGTGAAGCCTCCGCCTTCCGCGTCGATCCTCGCCTGCAGATCGGCCGCTTCACGGCGCGCCCTCGACACGGCGGGCGCCCACAGCCGCGCGAGCAGCTCGAGCACGCGTTCCGGGGTCTTCGCCATCGCCTCTTCGTGAACGAAGTGCGCGTGCGACGCGTAGCCGAGCAGGGCGGCGCGCTCGGCCCTCAGCGCCGCGATGCGCGCGACCACGTCGTTGCTGTCGTGGGCGTTGCCGCGGTCGCCCCGCGTCGTGTAGGCGGTAAACAGCGCCCGGCGGTGCTCGCGCACGGGCGAGTGATCCAGGAACGGCCAGATGCTGGGGGCGTGCAGCGTAAACACCCACTTGCCCGCCAGGCCGGCCTCGGCGGCCGCGTCAGCCGCCGCCGCGACGACCGCAGGGGGCAGCCCCGCGAGGTCCTCCGGCGCATCGATCACGAGCCGGAACGCGTTGGTCTCGTGCAGGAGGTTGTCCCCGAAGGTCACCTCGAGTCCCGCAAGCTCCGTGTTGATCGCGCGCAGGCGCGTCTGGCCCTCCGCCTCGAGCTGCGCGCCGCTGCGCACGAAGCGCTTGCGGGTCTCCTCGAGCAATCGCCGCTGCGCCGGCAACAGGGACAGGGACTCGCGCGCCGCCCACACGGCGTCCACCCTCGCAAACAGCCTGGGATCCAGGTGCACATCATCCGACAGCGCGGCAAGCGCCGGGGTGATCTCGCGCGCCACGGCCTGCAGGACTTCGTCCGTTTCAGCCGACGACAGGTTGCCGAAGACGTGGTTCACCTGGTCCAGCAGCCGCCCGGCCTGCTCCAGCGCCTCGACGGCATTGGCAAAGGAAGGCGTCTCGTCGAGAGACGCGATCGCCTCCACCTCAGCGCGGAACCGGGCAATCGCCTCCGTGAAGGCCGGCAGGAAGTGACGGCTCTCGATACGGTCGAAGGGCGGCACCCCGAAGGGCGTCGCCCAGTCCTCGAGCAGGGGATTGGTCATGACGTCGGGCCCGCCAGCCCTTGCCCCCAGGCGGCGTACATGGTGGCGTCGACGAAGGAAAACGAGGGGTCGTCACACAGCCGGTCGAGCCGCTCACGCTGCGCGTCGGTGAGGAGCCCCGCAAGCGTCATCAGGCGGTGATGTCCCTTGGCCAGGCGCGCGGCGGGTTCGCCGGCGTGCGTCACATGGCACGTGCCCTCATGGCCGACGGAGGTCAACCCCGCCCTGCGCAGTCTCGCGGGCGCCGTACGGCCGAACCCGGGGTCCGCAATCCGCCGGTCAACGAGGGCACGGCGGATCAGCTGCCACGTGTCGTCGAACCAGGCCGCGGACGGGTGCGCTGCCGTCACCGCGCCCGCCGTGCTGTAGTCCGGATCCTCGATGACGAGCCATCCCCCGGGCTTCAGGGCCGCCACCATCGTCGCGATGGCCGCGTCGGGATCGGCCACGTGCATGAGCACGGCACGGCAGTGGACGAGATCGTACGTGGCAAGTTCGAGGGGATCCCGCAGGATGTCGTGCCGCCTGACTTCGATTCCATCTTGCGCGACCTCGTCGAGGAACCTGGGGTCCTCATCGGTGACGACGACGTGTCCGTTGGGACGGACCATGGCCGCCAGCCATCGCGCGACCGATCCGGCGCCGCCACCGACCTCGAGGCACCGCCATCCCGCGCGCAGTCCAGCTGCCAGCAGATGCCGACGCGTCGATGGGTCCCACAGGTCCTGCAGCAGCTCGAGCCGTTCGCGCTCGGGCGAGTCGGCCTCCAGGGAGCCGATGTAACGGTCGTCCCCGCCCGGGCGAACCAGAACCGGCGGTCGCCGCACGATCTTCGCCGTAGTCACGATCTGGCCGGCATGCCGGGACGCATGGTCGGCGGCGTGCACCAGCAGGCCCAGGACGGTCGAGGGGAGCCGACCGCGACCGACATGGCGCGGCTCGAGCAGGCGGTCGACGGGCGTCGCGCGAATCTGCGCGAGCGCGCGATCGATCGCCGCGCACACCTTCGTCACCAGCTCACGCGCGGACTCCCCGGCCGAGGGCTCGGCCGTCTCGCCTGCCAGCGCCGACAGTTGCTCTGCAGAAAGGGCGTCGCCTCGCGCATAGGTGAGCAGCCGATCGGTCGCCCCGGCCAGGTGGCGGCAGTGGAACCCGACGGACGCGGCGCCGTGGGTCGTGTCCCACACCTGGTGAGCGTCAAGGCCGGTCACGCACTGCTCCACGTCCTCGGCCACCTGGACGAGGGCGTGAGCGGCCGGCTGCAGCAGCGCGGGCACACCGGCGAGCGGCCCCCGCAGCCAGGCCTCCGGTCGCGGCGGACGGGGGAAGTCAGCGGTCATGACACCAACCTTCTCGCAGGGGGATCAGCGGCCGATCCGAATCTGGCCTCCGAACATGATCGACACCACCCGGTCGTCCATGACGGCCTCGCCGCCATGACTGTCGCTCCCTTTGAGCGTCGTCCAGGTGAACTCCGCGTAGAAGCCGAGGAGGCGCGAGGCCCAGAGCTCCGCGCCGCCCCCGAACAGCCATCCCCACCCGGCGGTCTGGTACGCCAGGGTCTGCGTCCCCCCAGGAACCGTCTGTTCGACGCCGTCGACGACGATCGTTTGGGGATCGACGGTCTGGTTGGTCGTGAAGGTCCCCCAGTGGTGGTTCATGCCGAACTTCCCGTAGAAGCGCGCCGGTCCGGCCGGCACGCCGGCCTTGCCCGCGATCGTCACGACGTCGGCATCGAAGCTGGAGTCGAACCGGTAGGTCGTGCCGGCGCCCTCGGCGCTCATGCCGCCCGGGCGCATGTAGCCGGCCTCGGCGGCGAGGTACGGCAGGAACCAGAACGTCGCCGCGCCGGCGTATCCGAAACCGGAGTCGTCGCCTTCGCAATTCGCCACCGTGCCGCAGGCGATCGTCGCCTGGTCCCCCAGCCACGTGAGCCCGGCACCGCCGGAGAGCACGAACCCCGTGGGCGCCGTGCCGATGCGCTTCGGAGGGGCCTTCGGATCGTAAGGGCCCTGGACCAGGAGCACCGTGGGCAGGGCGGAGCCGAGGTTCACGACGAGCGTGCTGATCGGCCGCAGCACGAACACGCCCGGAATCTCCTGCCGTGCGCAGGCCGCCTCCTGCGTCGGCGGCTGCTGCCCGACCTGGACCGCGGCGATGCGTCGCCGATCGCCGCAGACGTCGACGAGCACGGTGACGTCCACCTCGGGCCGGGCGCCAGGGTTCTGCCGGGTTCCGAGAGTGGCCTCACCGTTGTTGCCGGCGACCGTCGATCCCACGCTGGTCCCCGTCAGCACGAATTCGATCGTCGAGCCTGGCGGTGCGTTGCGAACGAAGAGCACCTGGGCGGCGGCGTCACCGGCCCCGGCGAGGAAGGTCACCGTGGCCGTGAGCCAGAGGCAGCGACTGAGCCGGAGGCGGGTCATTGCACCTCCAGCAACGTGACGTCGAAGACCAGCGTCGCGTTCGGCGGGATGATGCCGTTGCGGCCGGGCCCGTAGCCCAGCGACGGCGGAATCACGAGGCGGCGTACCCCGCCCGCCCGCATGCCGACGAGGCCTCGATCCCATCCGACGATGACCTCGCCCACCCCGAGCGTGAAGGTGAACGGCGTCGTGCCGATTGACGAATCGAACTGCAGGCCCTTGGTTTCGGGCTTCGAGCCGTCGAACAGCCACCCCGTGTAGTTGACCGTCAGCAGGCTGCCCGTGGCGGCCTCGGCCCCCGTGCCGGCCACCACGTCGGTCTGGGTGAAGGAGGCGAAGGACGTCGGCGCCGTCGGGGCGTCCTCGCATCCCACCGCGGCGGCGACCGCGAGCGCGAGCGGCACCAGGAAGTAACGTCTAGATTGGCGTGCCAGGGAGAAGATCACGCCATGACGATACTTCCTTGCCGGGCTCCGCCGTCAAGTTCCGCCCCGCCGACCTTACGCCCCGACGCCCGCGCGGGCGGCCGGCAACGGGACCTTGGCCGCCTGGACGTACTCACGCACGTGGCTCGCGCCGCTCGCGAGCAGATCGGCGCGGGACAGCTCGCCCTTGTCCAGGCGGGCCAGCAGCGCGCGTTGCGCGCGATACTCGAGGTTGTCGACGCCGGCCTTGCTCTGCAGCAGGCGCCAGGCCTTGCGCCGTTCCACACACAGCAGGACCAGTTGCCGCGACAGGGCGAACACGCGCAGTCGTCCCTGGGCGTCCTCGGCCACGACGGACACGCCGAAGTCCGGGATGAAGGACCGGTGCGTCTCGTCGAACACGCGGCGGCACACGACGTCGTCCTGTCCGACCAGCGTGAGCATGTTCTCGAGCGGGACGAGCGTGGCCGCTGCCTCGTGATCGACCGGTCGCAGGTGCGGTCGGAACCGCGCTTCGGTGGCCGCATAGTGGGCGACGGTGTACTTGACCTTCTCCCCCGTCGCTTTCAGGGTCTTCTCCCACCAGTCGCGATCGTGCGCGGGGTTGCCCTTCAGATCGAGCGCCTCCCGGTACGTCTCGCCGCGCGTCGGATGGAAGGTGAACTCGGGCATCAGGCGCGCATCGCGAGCTCGCTGCGCCTGCACCGTGCTCACATCGTCGGCGACGCCGTGCTCGGGCTGGCAGGTCGTGAACGTCTGCAGGAAGGCCGTGCCCCGATACTCGAGCGCGTCGAGGACGGCCTTGTAGAACTTGGGCACATTGGCCATCGAGACCTGCGCGACGTAGGGGGAGCCGTGCCCTGACACGAAGATCTCGGCGAGCCCTTTCTTCTCGATCAGCTTCCCTTGTGAGGCGGCGCCGAACTGGTTCATGTCGAAGCCGCCGGTCATCAGCGACGAGTCGGAGTTCTGGCCTCCGGTGTTCGAGTAGACCTGGGTATCGAGCATCAGGAGCTTGACGTTGGGCCGGTTCTGCAGCACGACCTTCGAGACGTTCTGGAATCCGATGTCGCCCATGCCGCCGTCGCCCCCGATGGCCCAGGCCTTCGGCAACTCGGTGATCTCCCGGGATGTCATCAGCCCGTCGCCGAAGTGCGTCAGGGCGAAGACGACGGGTTCGTCGAGGCCCCGACCGTCGGGGTCGAGCACGGCGTCCGCCAGCCGCTCGGGGATGACCGAGCGCCGGGCGTGATCGACGATGAAGCTCTCCCCGAAGAGCCACGCCACGGTGGCGCCATCCTGGAAGAGCGAGTTCATCCAGGGGTACGGATGCGGGTTGTTGGGCGGGGTGCTGCCGTACACCGTGTTGCATCCGGTGTGCGCGGCCATCGCCATGACGGACATGCCGTTGGCCAGGCGGCCGTCGACGGCCTGCAGGTCGCTGTGATTGAAGGCGTCCTGCGCCATGACCGTGCAGAGGGTGTCGACGACCTCGCGGTCCGTGACGGCACCGCGCGCGGCGAGGCGGGCGTCGGTGTCGCGGTCGTTCTCGCCGCCGAGCCCGAGCAGCAGGTGGGCGACCGCCCGCTGCAGCCGTGCGTGACCCTCGGGATGCCGTGCGGCGAGCGTCGCCAGGCGGCTGGCGCCCTCGGCCTGCAGCGCCGCGACCTTGGCGCGCAGTCGTGCCGCCTTCTCGCGGTAGATTGGCCGCATGTACGCCTCGGTGAGAGAGGCCACCGCGTGGAGGATGCTCTTCTCCCCGCAACCGGCGCAGGCCGCGTCGCCGGAGACCAGCGCGTCGTAGCTGGAGCGCACCATCAGGTGGTTCTTGAGCGCAGCCTCCTTGGAGCCCTGCGGATGCTGGGCGTCGTAGAGCCCGAGGTACTTCTGGGGCGTGTCAGACAGCAGGTTCATGAAGTGCATGGCCGTGGCGTGCTTCGCGTTGAGCGCCTCCGTCTCGTCCCTCATCCTCAGGGCATCGTGCTCCCCGCACTCGGTGACGCACTCGCCGCAGCCCTTGCACAAGTCGGACACGAAGATCGAGAAGAGCCCGCCGGAGCCCGGCGCCTTGCGCTCCAGGGTCGCGAAGATCGCGTTGGTCCTCGCGTACGCGAGAGGCAGGATCTCGACGATGCGGCGCAGTTCGTCGCGAGAGGTCTCGGCGATGCCGCTCACGGTCGCGAGGGGCACCCTGAGCAGGTCGGCGAACGGCGTCGTGCGCTTCGCCGTGATCTCCTCGAGCATCGCGGCTCGTACGGAGGCCTCGAGCTGAGGCACGGCGCCCAGCAGCGTGTCGCGGTCGCGCGCATCGCTCACGTAGCCCGTGATCGCGGTCGTGAGGACCGTGCCGATGTCCTGCGCGGTGTTGGGGAGCGCGGTGTCCGGACACGAGGTGATGCAGTCCATGCACTGGGTGCAGTTCTCCGCGATGAACACCGGCGTCTGACGCCTCGCCACGTACTTCGAGGCCACGGCGCCGGTCCCCGCAGCCAGCACGCCGGCCGCCGCGTAGACGGAGGCCGGCTGGTGGTAGCCGAGGCCGGCCCGGAACTCGCGGTCGAAGGTCTCACGGCGGAAGACCGGCGCCCGATCCTGCGGCGCGGGCATGGGGACGTCCACGCAGGCGAACGCACATCCGTCGCCGGGCCGACAGGCGTCGTCCCGCATCGCCGACCGGTCGGGCGCGTCCACCGGCCCGTACTCGATCTCGCGCACGCCCTCGAACCCGGCGAGCATGACCTGCATGTTCGAGGCGATCACCGCCTGGCCGAACCGTCCGAATTTCTTGCGGTACTGCTTCTCCACCTGCTCGACGAAGTGGTCGTGATCGATCCCGAATTCCGGCAGGAACCCGGAGACCTTGAAGAACGCCCCGAGGAAGGCGTTCCCCTGCATGCGCAACTGCAGGTCGCCGCGGTCGGTGGCGCCTCGCGCGATCGCAAAGCCGGGGAGGATGCAGACGCGAATCCGGCGGTCGAGGATCGCCTGCCGGTGCTGCCGCGGAATCCGCGTCCAGGCCGTCGCCGGTGATTCGTCGGACTCCCACACGAATGCGCCGCCGTCCTCGAGACCGTCGAGCGGGTTGGTGTGTGTGAACGCCTTCGGGTCGCAGCAGAGCACCACGCTGACGTGCCGCAGATCGCAGTTGACCCGGATGCGCTCCGGCGCGACCACGAGGAAGTACTCGGTGGGCGCCCCCTTCTTCTCCGAGCCGTACTTCGGGTTGGCGCTGACGTGCACGAGCTCCTGCAGACGACCGAACTCGTCGCGCGTGTTCTCGCGCTCCGCCACGTGCTCGCCGAGGGCACCGATGATCTCCCCGAGGTTCTTGCCGGTCGTGATCATGCCCCACCCGCCGATCGAGTGGAGCCGCACCGCGATCGCGCCCTCCGGCAGCAGCGACGGTCGCTCCGGCGCCTTGACCTGGTACGGATGGTCGACGCCGACGACGAAGAAGCTGGTGCCATCGGCCTCGCACCGGCCATCCTGGCGCGCAAGGGTGCCGGTCGCGAAGCCGTACGCGCCGAGGATCCCCTCCGGCCGGAAGTCGCGCGAGCCGAGCCCATAGACGCCGGAGAAGATGCGCGGCACCTGGGGTGCCGCCAGCGACGGCATCCCGTTCGCCGTCCCTTCACTGTCGGCCTCGAGCGCCTTGGTGAAGGCGGCACGAAGATCCCGCGTGAGCGGGTTGTCACCGGCCAGCGGCTGGTCGGTGCGCTCGAGCACGATGGCGTGCCGCTTCCCGGCGAGCGCCCGCACGAGGGCCACCTCCGGGAACGGCCGCAGCACGTTGACGTGCACGGAGCCGACGCGCGCCCCGCGCCCGCGCAGGAGGTCGACGGCCGCCTCGATGTTCTCCGCCGCCGAGCCGATCGACACGAACACGGTCTCCGCATCGCCGACCCGGTAGCACGAGATGCACCCGTAGTGACGGCCCGTCAGCGCGCCGAACTGCCCGTACGCCGACTCCAGGAATCCCAGCACGGGCTCGTAGAAGGCCGTGCGGTGGGCGACGATACCGTTCATGTAGTGCTCCTGGTTCTGCACGGGGCCGAGGAGCAGGGGGTTGGCGAGGTCGATCAGGCGGGGTACGCGCCGCCGCGTCGGGCCGAACAGCGCCCGTTGCGCGTCGGTCGGGCACTCGATGATGTCGTCTGGAGCCCCGAGGAACTCGCGGATCAGCTCCGCCTCGTGCATGAAGAACGTGCGCTCCAGATGCGACGTCAGGAAGCCGTCCTGCGCGTTGATCCCCGGCACGAGCGCCTGTTCCGTCACGCGACGGATGATGAGCGCCTGATCGGCGGCCTGCTGCGCGTCCTTCGCGAACAACACGATCCAGCCGGCGTCGAGGACCGCATAGATGTCGTCGTGGCCGCAGTGCACGTTCAGGGCGTGCTTGGTCAGCGCCCGGGCGGCGACCTCGAGCACCATCGTCGAGAGCTTGCCCGGCGCATGGAAGAACTGCTCGGCGCCGTAGACGACTCCCTGGCCGGACGTGAAGTTCACCGTGCGTTTGCCGCAGACGGAGTAGGCGATGGCGCCACCTTGCGCCGAGTGCTCCCCCTCGGTCTCGACGGCGAGTTTCGCACCGCCGAACACGTTCAGCCGGCCCTCCGCAAATGCCAACTGGAAGTTCTCGCCCATCTCGGTGGAGGGCGTGATGGGATAGAACACCCCGCCGTCGGCGACACGAGCCTCGGTGTAGTAGGAGACGAGCTGGTTGCCGTTGGTGGTCACCCGGATCCCGGGATAGGGCACGCGACTCATGGGGTTCCTTTCGCGCCCGGGGGCTGGCCGCCTGATTGTCCGTCTTTTGCCGCGTTGCGGCAAGGCACACCTGACACCGGTGCGTAGCGGGCAGCTCGACCACCGGGCAGGAACTGGCGCAGAGTCGGCGCCGCGGGGCGTCAGTTCGACCTGTCGGCCTCCCCGCGAAGCGTGGACAGCGTCTTCATCAGGTCGGTGTAGCGATCCCACGCGTCCTTGCCGGGCTTCTGATCGCCCTGGCCGAGCATGCGGGCGATGTTCATGAACTGGTCGATGAGCATGGGCTGGGGATAGGGGCCCGGCGCGGTGACGAGCTTCGCCCAGGTCGCCTGCAGCGGGTGCGCGTAGGTCACCGTGCCCGGTGTCTGGCCCGGGCCCGGCGCCGGCGGAACTTTGACGCCCGCCTTCTCCATGGCCTGGGCCAGGCGGTCCTGGAGCCGGCGCGACTCGCTGATGGCGTCCCGGACCTTGAGGAGCAGATCCGTCTGCTCGCGAAGGTCGGCCGGGGTCACGCCAGCCGCCGTGACGCGCGGGTCGATGCGCACGTCGAGCGGTCGGGTTGCCGACGTCCCGCCGGACGTCACTCGCACCTGGTACGCCCCGGGCACCACGAGCGGCCCGCCCGGCCCGCCGTTCGGCGAGTTCTTGTCCCAGGGGCCGACGTGGCGCAGGTCCCAGACGAAGCGGTTCAAGCCGGGCCGCTTCGTGACGCGCGCCCCGGTCAGACCGAATCGCGCGGCCATGCGCATCTCCTGGGGGGAGCCTGGCCGTTGCGCGGCCGCCTCGCTCGTGAACGAGCGCACGGTCGCGCCGGTGCCGTCGAGGATCTCCACCTTCACCTCCCCCGCCGGCTCGCCCGCGAGGTAGTAGTCGATTCGCGCGCCGGGCGGCGGGTATTCCGGCTGGTCGGACGCACCGGTCTGCGGCACGTAGCGCATCCGATGCGCGGCACGCGGCTCGAACAGGTGCAGCGGTGAGGTTGCGCTGAAGGCCGTCGGCGCTGCGGAGCCGCCGCGCGAGGCCATCGCGATCTGCTGCAGCGGCGACACGTCGTCCATGATCCAGAACGACCGCCCCATCGTGGCGATGACGAGGTCCTTGCGGTGCACGCGGATGTCGGTGACGGGCGTCGCGGGCAGATTCTGCTGCAGCGTCTGCCAGTGCCGGCCGGCGTCGAACGAGACGAACGCGCCGAACTCGGTGCCTGCGTAGAGCAGCCCCGGCACGTCGGGATCCTCGCGGACCACGCGCGTCGGATGATCGACCGGGATCCCGTTCTTGCCGTCGGTGAGCCGCGTCCAGGTCTTGCCGTAGTCGTTGGTCGCGTAGATGTAGGGCTGCAGGTCGTGCTCGCGGAGGAACCGGTAGACCGCGATGTACGCCGAGCCCTTCCGGTGCGGGGAGTCCTCGATGTTCTGGACACGCCCGCCGGCCGGCAGGTCGCGCGGGGTGACGTTGCTCCACGTCTTGCCGCCGTCGCGCGACACGTGCACCGGTCCATCGTTGGCCCCGACCCACAGGACGCCCTTCTCGAGGCGCGACTCCGCCATCGCGTAGATCGAGCTGTAGACCTCTTCACCCGTGACGTCGCGCGTGATCGGATTCCCGGGCACGATCTGCTTGTCGGGTTCGCGCGCGGTGAGATCGCCGCTGATTGTCTCCCACGTGACCCCCTCGTTGGTCGTCCGATGCATGACGTGCGACGCGTGGTAGACGGTCTTCGGGTCGTGCGGCGAGACGAGCAACACCGACTGCCGCGGGAAGCGGAACCGGATCTCGTCCGGATCGTGCCCGTAGCGGTTCTGCGGGTAGACCCAGTAGTGCTGCTCCTGGCCGGTGGCCAGATCGAAGCGCCCGATCTCCCCTTTGCAGATGCCCCAGATGACGGTGCCGTCGGGACGCGGCTGGATCTGCCCGGTCTCGCAGCCAGGGCCCTGGACCCACGACTGCGCCTGGTGGTCGAAGCCCCACGACACGGGCGGGACGCTCGGGACGATGATCGTGCTGTTGTCCTGCTGCGGCGCGTAGAGGCGATACGGGAACTGCTCGTCCACCGTCACCATGTAGAGCTCGGCGGTCGGCTGGTTGAGGATCGACGACCAGCTCCGGCCGCCATCCTGCGACACGTTCGCGCCGCCGTCGTTGCACTGGGCCACGAGGGCGGGCGTGTCAGGGTTGAACCACATGCCGTGGTTGTCGCCGTGCGGCACGCTCACCTGCGCGAACGTCTTCCCCCCGTCGCTGGACTTGTGCAGGCCGAGTTCGTTCACCCACACCTCGTTCTCGTCCTTCGGGTTCACGTCCACGTAATGGAAGTAGAACGGCCGCGCCCGCAGGCGCTGACTGTTGTTGACGAGCGTCCACGTCGCGCCCGCATCCATCGACCTGTACAACCCGCCCTCGGCCCCCGGCGCCTCGACCATCGCGTAGACCACCCTGGGGTTGCTTCGGGCAATCGACAGGTCGATGCGCCCGATGAGCGTCGACGGCAGGCCCGCAGCGAGCTTCGTCCACGTCTCGCCGCCGTCGACGGACTTGTAGATGCCACCTTCCGTCGCGGGCCCGCCGCTCACGATGTCCCAGCCCTTGCGGAAGCCGCGGTACATCCCGGCGTAGACCTCGTTCGGGTTCGCCGGGTTCACGGCCACCACGCGGCCGCCCGTTTCGTTGTTGACGAACAGCACCTTCCTCCACGTGCTGCCGCCGTCGGTCGTCTTGAAGATGCCGCGTTCCGCGTTCGGCCCGAACGGCGAGCCGAGCGCCGCCGCCCAGACGATGTCCGGGTTGGTCGGGTGGACGACCACGGCGCCAATCTGGCCGCTGTCACGCAGGCCCATGAACTGCCACGTCTTGCCGGCGTCGGCGGACTTGTAGATGCCGCGCCCGATGATGACGTTGCTGCGGATGGCGGCGCTGCCGGTGCCCACCCAGACGACGTCGGGGTTGGTTTCGGAGACATCGATGCTGCCGATGGATCCCGTCGCAATCTGCCCGTCGCTCACGGGCGTCCAGGTCACGCCGGAGTTCTCGGTCTTCCACACGCCGCCGCCGGTGCCGCCCATGTAGAACACTTTCGGCTGCAGGCGCACGCCGGAAATCGCGGTGACGCGCCCTCCGCGGTGCGGCCCGACGTTGCGCCACCGCAAGGCCTGGTACGCCTTCGGGTCCACGACCACGTTCGGATCGGCCTGCGCCAGCAGCGCAGCGCGATCGGAGACCAGGGGCTGGCGCCCAAGCGTGGGGCCCGCCACGATGACGGCACAAGTCAGCCACAAGCAGGCGCGGATGGCGGGTCGTCTCATGGTGCCTTCCTCTCGAAATGGTGCAACGGCGCGAGCAGTATACAAGCGAATCCCGTATCCTGTGCGGCATGCCGACCCGACGTCGCTCGACTCCCGGAGGCCTGCCGCGTCGCTGCTTCCTGGCCGCGGCGTCCACCTCCGTCGTCGCGGGCGTGACCGCCGCGCGCGGCGCCGCGCAACCGCCGGGCGAGCCGGCGCGGTCGTTCCGGGTGCCCGCCCCTGCCGCCGACTAGGACTGCTGCTCGTCGGGCGCTACTATGATGAGGCCACGCTGGTTCGCGTCGCCGGAGCGTTCCAGCAGCGATCGGACTGGCACCGGCGGCATCCACAGGCGTTTGCGGGCAGCGTATGAGCACGAGTTCCCAGGACCCGACCCCGCACCAGGCCGTCGACCTCGAAAGCCTCGACGAGAACAACGGGAGGCTGGGGCCCCACAGCCCCGAGCTGGCGACTGACCTCGCCGTGGTGAATGCGGGCGCGGTCGGCCCCGAGAAGAAGCCCCGCAAGGCCACGGAGGACCGGCCCCTGGATCCGTGGGAGCGCTACCGGGTCCTCGAGGACATCCTCGAGGGCCAGACGGACCTCTCGCAGATGGCCGACCGCAAGACGCGGTTCGCGCTGCTGATCATGGGCACGCTGAACGCCGTCAATCTCGTCATCGTGACGCGGCCCAACCTGTTTCCGGGGGAGAAATCGTTGACCGGCGTCAGCCTGGGCCTCTACGTGGTCAGCTACGCGGCCCTCTCGATCTACTTCTTCGTCCAGGCCATCGAGGCCCTGCGTCCTCGGGCCAAGGGGCTGCTCGAGCCGATCCGCACCGTGGGGCGGGACGCCGAGGGCCTCCAGGGCTTGCGGTTCATCGCCAACGCGGTGACGATGAACGCCGAGGAGTATCACGACGCGTGGCGGCGGATCGAGGTCGCCGACGTCACGCGCGAGATGGCGCTCCACGTCCAGCTGCTGTCGCGCGTCAACACGGAGAAGTACCGCGCCCTGGATCGCGTGTTCGCGGGACTCATCGCGCTCACCATCTTCACGAGCGTCCTCATCACCGCGATCGTCGTGCTCTCGTTCTGGTCCTGACACCATGCCCACGCCGCTGAAGGTCCTCTTTCTCGCCTCCGAGGTTGCGCCGTTTGCGAAGACGGGCGGCCTGGCCGACGTCGCCGGCGCGCTGCCGAAGGCCCTGGCCGCCCTCGGCCACGAGGTGCGCGTCGTCATGCCCGCCTTCGCGGCCATCGAGGATGCGGCCGCGGCCGGCGACCGTGGCATCGCCGCGACGGGTCCCACGCTGCGCGTGCCCGTCGGCGGCCAGCTGGCCGACGCAGGCGTGCTGCAGGCGACGCTGCCGGGCAGCGACGTCCCGGTGTACTTCATCGCCGAGCGCCACCTGTTCGATAGCTCGACGATGTACGGGTACACGGATGACCCGTACCGGTTCGCCTTCTTCAGCCGCGCGGCGCTCGACCTCGCCATCGCGGCGCAGGAGTGGCGACCCGATGTCGTGCACGCGCACGACTGGCACGCGGCGGCGGCGGTCCTCTGGCTGGCCACGGCCGGCCACGGCGATCCGCGCTATCGAGGGATACCGACGCTCTACACGATCCACAACCTGGCGTACCAGGGCAAGGCCCCCTGGCACGTGCTCGACTACCTGGGCGTGCACTCGCATCGCCTGGTGGAGGAGGCCTACGGGGAGATCAACCTCATGGCGCGCGGCATCCACCACGCGACCATGATCAACACGGTGAGCCCCACCTACGCCCGCGAGATCATGACGCGGGACGGGGGCTCCGGCCTCGATGGCCTGCTGCGGCACCGCCACTTCGACGTGCATGGCGTGCTCAACGGCCTGGACGCGGACGTCTGGAACCCGGCGACCGACCGGCACCTCGCGAAGACGTTCACGGCCGCGACCCTCGACGCCCGCCTGGACAACAAGCGCGCGCTCCAGGCACGCGCGCGGCTGCCGGTGCGGGACGATGTGCCGCTCGTGGCGATGGTCACACGCCTGGACCAGCAGAAGGGGCTCGACATCTGCGGGCACGTCGTCCACCTGCTGATGAACGGGTACGCGGGCGACGCCCAGCTCGTCGTGCTCGGGTCCGGCCAGCGCCACTACGAGGAGATGTTCGCCACCATCGCCGGCTATCACCAGGACAAGATGGCGGCGTTCCTGCACTACGCGCCCGACCTCGCACCGCTCATCTACGGGGGCAGCGACATCTTCCTCATGCCGTCGCTGTACGAGCCGTGCGGGCTCGGCCAGCTCATCGCGATGCGCTACGGCAGCGTGCCGGTGGTGCGGGCGACGGGCGGCCTGGCAGACACGGTGCGCGACGGCGTCACGGGGTTCACCTTCTACGACTTCTCGATTCCCGACTTCTGGAACGCCCTCTCG
>CAYLZN010000072.1:0-13133 GCA_964387935.1 uncultured Vicinamibacteraceae bacterium
TGGATGTCGGCGGCGTTCATCACCAGGTACTCGATCCCGAGCGGCTCACGAACTTCATGTGCGCGCGCGAGCGCGATCAACCCGTCCGACACGTCCACGCCGACGACGCGGCCGCCCGCACGCGCCAGCTCGCGCGTGAAGTAACCCTGCCCGCAGCCCAGATCGAGGATGGACCTGCCCTCCACCGGCAGGCACGCCTGCAGGAGGGCCGGGCCGTGGACCTCGGTGCGGTAGTAGTCCGCGCCCGATTCGACGAACGTCTGCCACGCCTGCGACCCGCGGTTCCACGCGTCGCGCGCGTCGTCATCGGTGAACGGAGGAGCGCCCATGTCGTTCAGTCGCGGACCTGGATCACCACCTCGCGCGACCGCCCGCGCGTGTCGAACTCGAGCAGGACGATCTGCTGCCAGGTGCCCAGCAGCAGCCGCCCGTCCTCGAACGGCACCGACAGCGACGGGCCGACCAGCGAGGCGCGCGCGTGGCTCGACCCGTTGTCGTCGCCCCAGGTCAGGTGGTGGCGGTAGTCGCCGTCGCGTGGAGCCATCCCCTCGAAGACCTCGGCAAGGTCGGCGACCGCCCCGGGCTCGAACTCCATCGTCGTGATCGCCGCGGTGGATCCGACGACGAAGATGGTGGCGAGGCCATCGCGCGCGCCCGCCTGGCGGACAGCAGCGGCGACGGCCTCGGTGAGATCGTTCACATCACCCTGGCCGCGAGTCGACACGCGGTGGCGGGACGTGACGGTCATGCTAGGGCTTCTGCAGTTCCGAGGTGATCACGGCCCCGCCCATCTGCGGCGCAGACGTCACGGTCTTGACCACCTGGCGCGAGTCCTGCGCGACCCACACGGTCGTCTGACCAGGCTCGCCGTCGGCTGACGCCAGTTCGACCTTCCAGGCCTTGAACGTGCCCGCCGGCACCGTGACGCTCTCCTCACCCACGACCTTGAGTTGTTTCAACGCGACCTTCTGCCGCTGAATGTCGAGGTTCCGGAACGTGGTCGCGTAGCCGGCCGTGAGCGGCAGCGCGGCCAGCACGTCGTGCGCGCCCGCACCGTCGGCGAACAGCTCCCCGCCCAGATCGACCGACACCGGCTTCGGGTTGCCTCCCATCGCCATGGAGCCCGTCGCCTTGCCGGCGTCGAACGCCAGGTCGATCGCCACGGGGCCCTGCCTGATCGTCCGCTTGCGCGGCGCGAGCGTCGCCTTGTCCAGCACGGTGGTATCCGCCACCGGGCCCATGGGGGTCTGGGCCGTTTCGCTGACGACCCACGTCCCGCCTTCCTCCGCGACCGTGCGCGTGACCGTCATCGGGATTGTCTGGCCGCCGGCGTCGATCCGCGCCTGATAGCTGGCGGTGCCGGCCTTCAGCGATGCGGCGACCTTCGGCACACCCACCGCGGAGGCATCGGTGGTCTTCGTGAGCGTCACGGTCTTCGGATCGACCGTAATCTCCTTCAGGCGCGTGGCCAGATCCGGTGTCAGGTCCTCCTGGACGCGTCCGCCGAGGTGTTTCGCGAAGAACTTCTCGGTAGCCGCCCAGAGCGCCATGCTGTTGACCGGCCGTGCGAAGCCGTGTCCCTCGTCCGGTGCCAGGATGTACTCGACCGGGAACCCGCGGTCGCGGAGCGCGATGACGATCTGCTCGGACTCGGCCTTCTTCACGCGCGGGTCGTTCGCGCCCTGCGCCACGAGCAGCGGCGTCCTGATCTTCTGCGCGGAATTGAGCGGCGACTGGCGCTGAAGCTGTGCCTTGCCGGCGGGGGTCGTGGGGTCACCCATCCGCTCGTGGAAGACCTTCCGGCCTGCCTCCCAGTACGGCGGGATCGACTCGAGCAAGGTGATCAGGTTCGACGGACCGACGATGGAGACGGCGGCGGCGTAGAGGTCGGGCGTGAACGCGACGCCCGCGAGCGTGGCGTACCCGCCATAGGAGCCGCCCATGATGCCCACGCGCTTCGGGTCTGCGATACCCTGGGCCACGAGGTACTTGGCGCCCCAGGTGATGTCGTCCTGCATCTTCTCGCCCCACTGCAGGTTGCCGGCGTTGAGGAACTTCTTCCCGTAGCCGGTGGACGCCCTGAAGTTGGGCTGCAGCACGGCGTAGCCGCGGTTGGCGAGGAACTGCGCGAGGTTGTTGAAGCCCCAGCTGTCGCGCGCCCAGGGGCCGCCGTGCGGCACGATGATCGTCGGCAGGTTCCTGGGGGGCACGCCCTTCGGCAGCGTCAGGAAGGCAGGGATTTCGAGGCCGTCCGACGAGGGATAGCGCACCGGTTTCATCTCGGTCATGTGCTCGCGCGGAATGCGTTCGCGCGACTTGTACTGAGGGGTGAGCGTCTTCGTCGCCCGGTCGAACAGGTAGCGTTCGCCAGGGTCGGTATCGCCTGAAACGGTGATCAGAAAGGTGGAGTCGTCTGCGGTCGAGGATCCGAACTCGATGTCCTTGCCCGGGAACTTCGACTGCAGAAACCTGTGCTCGGCCTCCCACATCTTGTCGCGGAAGTAGACGCGCGTGCGCTCGTCCTCATAGGCGGTCGCGACGAGCTCGTCGGTCGATTCCGCGAACACCGCGCCTCCGAAATCCACCCGCTTCATCGGGTCCGATTCCACCGGTTCCTCGGAGCCCGTGGCCGGGTCGAAAAGCACCAACTGGGTCAGATCCGCGTTGCCCTTGTTGGTCTCCATGTAGACGCGTCGGCCGTCCTTGTGGAACCGCACGGGGCCGCAGCTCTCGAACACCGAGCAGGTGTAGACGACCTTCATCGCCTCGCCATCGAGGCGCAGGATCTCGGTGTCGCCATTGTCCGCGGTGCGGGTCGCCAGGCGCAGGCGTCCGTCGAGGTCGAAGATCCAGCCCGACACGCGATCCGTGTTCCTGCGAATCAGCTCTCGTTTACCGGTCGAGAGCGACACCTTGTAGAGGTCGTGCCACGCGGCGTCGCGGTCGTTGAGGCCGATGTAGATCGTGTCGGGGTCCTTCTTCGGCACGGAGTAGATGAATGTCCGCGCACCCCTGGCGTCGGTGAGGTTGCGAGACGGCGGCGCCTCGCTCCCCGGCGCGGCGGCCGCGGACGGATCGACGGCCCACACGTTGAAGTTCTCGTCGCCGTCGTTGTCCTTCACGTAGAGGATGAGGCGGCTGTCGCGCGTCCAGAAGAAGCCCGGGATCGGGCGCTTCGCCTCGGTGGTCAGCAGGCGGGCCTGGTTGAACGGCGCATTCACGTCCTTGACGTAGACGTTGCGAGTGTCCTTCCAGGGCTTCAGGAAGGCGATCCGTTTCCCGTCGGGCGACAGTACGGCCCCGGAAATCTCCGGGTTGCCGAAGAACAGCTCCCGATCCAGAAGCGGCGGCATGCCCGCCGCGGCAGCAGGTGCGGCGCGGGACGTGGTGGCCTGGGGTGGCGCCGGCGCGGGTTGCCCCGCTGCCACGCTCGCCTGCGCCAGGGCTGAGACGACGAGCGCCCACAGGGGCGCCGAGTGGCGACGAATGCTCGCGAACATGTGTCAGAAGCTCCTGTTTCTGGTGAGTGGTTCCCGCGGTCGAGCCGCCAGAGATGCGGCGGGACGGCGGAAGCGGGCCACGGATCCCTTCGACGGACCGCGCGCCAGGCCCGTTCCGTCAGGGCTCGGGCTTGGCGTCTTGCGCCCCGCCCTGAGCCTTGTGCCCTGAGCCCTGAGCCTTGTGCCCGCTCTATCGCACCCCGTTCAGCATGATCTCGACGAGCCCGTCGGGCGCCACGAGGCCCGTGCGGACCAGGGTCCGCGTCGGTGGTGACGACCCGAAGACCTCCTGCCATGCCGCGTCCACGTCAGCGACCCTGGCCGTGTCGGTCACGTACACGATGGCATCGGTCACGCGTGTCCAGTCCGCGCCTGCCGCCGTCAGGGCTCGACCGAGCGCCGCGAGGGTGGCCCGGCTCTGCGCCCGCATGTCACCCTTGTTCGCGGCGTCGTTCCCGAGCATGCCCGAGACGAACACGCGGTCGCCCACGCGGATGGCCGGACTGAGATTCGGGTTGGCGGGCCGCGGCGTTCCATCGGCGTTGGGCACCGCAACCACATGGCGGGCGCCGGCCACGGCCACGAGCGTGATCTCCACCAGGAACGAGGGGCGCATCAGTTGACAGATGACCGTGGCGCGAGCCGGCGGGTCCTTGGGGAAGAACCGCCGGTAGGATTCGTTCATCGCCTGGAATCCCGCCCCCTCGGTGATGAACACCCGCGCGCTCACGACGTCGGCCATCGACATGCCGGCGGCCTTCAGGATCTCCTCGCCGTTCCCGAGCACCGTCGTCGTCTGGGTGCTCATGTCACCGGGCACGTCGCGGTTGTCGCGCCCGCTGCGCGAGACGAGTCCGGCCATGAACAGGGTGTCGCCGGACCTGATTCCGTAGCTGTAGGGATTCGGCGACTTGATCCAGCCTGGAGGGTGAACCACCTCCCGCGGCGCCCCGGGCGCCACCGCGATGGCGCTCATCTCGACGAGCACCTCGGGATGGGCCGGTTCTGCGACGATCGTGGTGCGCACCGGCGGTTCGGCGGTCCAGTGGGTCGCGTAGACCTCGTTCATCGCTGCGAAGTCCGACGTCCTGCGCAGGTACACGTGGACCGACGCCGCCCGCGCCAGCGAGGTCCCCGTCGTCTCGAGCGTCTTCGCCATCTCCGCGAGCACCGCGCGCGTCTGGCCCTGGATGTCCGAGGCGACGACGCGCCCGTCGGCGCCAACCGGGGCGATGGCCGCCACGTGGATGAACGGACCCGACCTCACCGCGCGGCTCCACGGCACTGCGCCGGGAGCCGGCCAGCGGTCGAGTTGAGCTGCCTGCGCCATGGTGACCCCGCAGAAGAGAACGCACACCTGAACGAGGAGTCTCGCGCGCACGGCGCCGCCTCACACCCGCTCGATCGTGATCCGCTTCATCACCACGTCCTCGAGGGGGCGGTCGGCCCGTCCCGTCGGGACCTTGCCGATGCTCTTCACGACGTCCAGGCCTTCGACGACCTCCCCGAAGACCGAGTGGCGGTTGTCGAGGTGCGGCGTCGGGCCGAGCGTGATGAAGAACTGGCTGCCGTTGGTATTCGGTCCGGCGTTGGCCATGGAAAGGATGCCGGCCCGCGCATGACGAAGTGAGGGGTGGAACTCGTCGCCGAAGCGATAGCCCGGGCCGCCGGTACCGTTGCCGGCCGGGTCGCCACCCTGGATCATGAACCCGTCGATGACGCGATGGAAGACCAGGCCGTCGTAGAACGGCTTCTTCTCCTTCGCGCGGCTGACGGGGTGCGTCCACTCGCGCGTGCCTTCGGCGAGGCCGACGAAGTTCTCGACGGTCTTCGGGGCTTCCTTGTCGAAGAGCCTGATGACGAACGTGCCGAGCGTGGTGTCGAACGTGGCGTAGGTCCCTGGAGCGCGCATGCGGCAGGATACCTTACCTGATGCCGCGCTCCGCAAGTGGTGAGAGGGCCGGGCCTGAAAGGCCCGACCCTCCGAAGTGCGTGGCCGGAGCGCCGGGCCTTTTCGGAGCGCCGGGCCTTTCGGAGCGCCGGGCCTTTCAGGCCCGGCGTCAGAATCCCCAACGGGTATAGAGTGAACCCGTGCGCAGCAAACGGTCGATCCGGATCATCGTCAGCTATGTGCTGTCGCTGCTGGTCGCCCTGTCGCTGCTGGTCTGGTGGATCGTCTACGTCATCCAGGCCTCCTCCACGATCAATGAGTTTGCGGCGCGACTCGGGGCCGGTGGGTCGCGGTATCACTGGATCGCCCTCGTCGTGGGGTGCGTCCTGTTCGCCATCCTGATTGCGGGACTCACCTTCCAGCTCGCGCAGGCCCTCGCGGAGCGCAACTACTCGAGGAAGCAGGAGGAGTTCGTTTCGAACATCACGCACGAGATGAAGTCGCCCCTCGCCGCGATCAAGCTGCACGCCCAGACCCTGCAGCAGCCAGACCTTCCCGGCCACGAACGGGAGCGGTCGGTCGGGTACGTCCTCCAGCAGGTCCGTCGGATGGAAACTTTGGTGGACAACGTGCTGGAGAGCAGCCGGCTCGCCGCCCGCAAGAAGCGGCTCGCGGTCCAGCCGGTCGCGCTGGCGGACTGGTGCCGGACCTACTTCGAGGAAATGCGTGGCGAACTGGATGGGCGTGGCCTCACGCTCAAGACCGACGTGTCCACCGAGGCGATCGTGCTGGCCAGCCCGGACGCGCTCCGTCGCATCCTGACGAACCTGATCGACAATGCGGCACGGTTCTCGATGCGCGGCGGCGAGATCCGCTGTCGCGTGACCGACGTGGCCAACCGCGTCTGCCTCGAGGTCGAGGACGACGGCGTCGGCATTCCCCGGACGGAGCTGAAGAAGGTGTTCGATCGCTTCCATCAGATCGGATCGGAGATTTCGGGACGCCGGGGCGGCACAGGCCTCGGCCTGTCCATCGTGTGGGGCCTGGTGCGCGAACTGAAGGGACAGGTCCAGGCGTTCTCGAACGAGGACCGCCCGGGCACGCGGTTCGTGGTCACGCTGCCGGCGCACGTCAGGGGGACCGCGTGAGCGTGGCCGCCGCCCGGATCCTCGTCGTCGAAGACGAGGACGCGCTCGCGGAGGGCCTCGTCTACAACCTCGAGCGCAAGGGCTACATGGTCGATCTCGCCCGCGACGGCCGGCAGGCGCTGGAACGGACCAGGGCTGCGCGGTACGCGCTGATCCTCCTCGACATCCGTCTGCCGGAAGTCGACGGATTCCAGGTGTGCCAGCGGCTGCGCGCGCAGCAGGACTACACGCCGATCCTGATGCTCACCGCCCGGACGCAACCCGACGACGTGGTCTACGGGCTCAAACTCGGCGCGGACGACTACGTCACCAAGCCGTTCGACCTGGCGGAACTCCTGGCGCGAATCGAGGGGTTGCTGCGACGGCAGGGCTGGTCGAGCGGGGCCCGCAGCAGCCGACGCCCGACGGACCACGCCATCGAGGGCACCGCAGCCGCCGAACTCCCGGCGCCGGTCGCCGACGGCAACGGCGCCTCGCGCTTTGAATTCGGGGCCTTCTGGGTGGACTTCAGCACCTGGCAGGCCAAGACCCGCCAGGGCGTCGTCGAGCTCTCGCGCAAGGAAGTGGCGGCGATGAAGCTGTTCTGCTCCAGACCGAACCAGGTCATCAGCCGGCGCGAACTGCTGGCCGAGGTGTGGGAGCTGCCGCACCATCCGAACGAACGGGTGGTGGACAACGTGATCGTGTCGTTGCGTCGCGCCTTCGAGGAAAGCGCCTGGCGGCCTCGACACCTCCTGAACGTGCGCGGCGTCGGCTACCGCTTCGTCCCCTGACCCAGCCGTACGCCGCCGTACGCCAAGCCGTTGCCGTACGCCGCCGTACGTCGTACGCCGTACGCCGTACGCCAGTAAGTCTCAGATTCCGTCCAACGCCTGCCTCAGGTCCGCAATGATGTCCTCGGGATGCTCGATGCCGACCGACAGGCGGAGCATCGCGCCCGTGACCCCCATCTCCGCGAGACGCTCGGGCGGCACGTCGGCGTGCGTCATCGTCGCCGGGTGCTGCATGAGGCTCTCGGTGCCGCCGAGGCTCACGGCCAGTCGCACCAGCTTGAGCGCGTTGAGCACGCGAAACGCCTCGGCCTCGCCGCCGTGGATATCGAAGGAGAACGTCGACCCGGCGGCCTTGCACTGCCGCTGGTAGATCGCGTGCTGCGGGTCGCCAGGCTGCAGGAACCCGAGATAGTGCACCTTGCGCACCTTGGGATGATCCTGCAGGAACTCCGCCACGTAGCGCGCGTTCTTCATCGAGCTCGTCATGCGGAGCTTCATGGTCTCCATGCTGCGCATCAGCAGCCAGCCCGTGTGGGGGTCGGAAATCGTGCCGAGGATGGTGCGGAACACCCGGACCGGAGCGATGTACGTCGCGGACCCGAGGCACGCGCCAGCCACGAGGTCGCTATGCCCGCCGACATACTTCGTGAGTGAGTAGACGACCAGGTCCGCGCCCTGTTCGAGCGGGTGCTGCCACAACGGCCCGAGGAAGGTGTTGTCCACGACGACCACCGGACGAGGGCCTCCCGTGCGCTCGGCTTCGGCCTTCGCGGTCCTGGCGCAGCCCGCGATGTCGAACAGGGCATTGGTGGGGTTGGCCGGCGTCTCGACGAAGATCACCCCGACACGTCCGCGCGCCTGCGCGGCGATCATCGCCTGCTCCAGCGTGCACTCGCCGGCCAGGGCCCCGAAGGCCTCGTGGTGAATGCCGAATTGCGGCAGGAGGTTCTCGATCAGGAACTCCGAGCCCCCGTAGAGCGGTTCGCTGTGCACGATCACGTCGCCGGGCCGCAGGTGCGCCAGCAGCGTGGTCGCGATGGCCGCCATCCCGCTGGTGCACACCAGGCCCGTGTCTGCGTCGTCCCAGAGGGTCAGGCGCTCCTCGAGGATCTGCAGGTCCGGGTTGTTGATGCGCGAGTAGATCAGGCCCGGCTCCTCCTGTGGCTTCTGCTCGCGCAGCCCGTAGGCCAGCTCGAAGAACGACTTGCCTTCCTCGGCGGTCTTGAACACGAACGTCGACGTCTGGAAGATCGGGCACTTCACGCTGCCCTCCGACAGGCGCGGGTCGTACCCGTAGCTCATCATCAGGGTCTCGGGCTTGAGCCGATGCGTCCCGATCGTGCGGTGACGGTAGGGCTTCTCGTGTGTGGCCATGACTCTACTCCTGGGATCCTGACGTCGGAGGTGCGCCGACGAGGCCGAGCGCCCGCAGCGCACGGTCGGCCGTTCGGAACGTGACGAGACCCGCGGCCTCGAGGGCCTGGGCCATGGGGTCGTACTGCGCGCCCGCGTCGACGACGACGACAAAGGGCTTGGCGCTCGAGCGCCCCAGGGCGGTCAGGCGTGCGGCGACCGCCGTCGGACGCTGCAGGTCCTCTCCATGATCGGGGGCGGGCGGCAGGGTGTCGAGCGCCGGCGTCAGCGGCACGCAGCCGATCAGCCCGAGATCGACGTGGTCGTCCTCGAGCACCGCGCGGGCGGCCTGGACGAACACGTCGTCGCCGGCCATGGGCGTGAGGTCGAGCGGGTTGTGGACGTCCACGACGCCGTCGATGTGCGCGTCGTGGAAGAGCGTCGCGAGCCTGGCCTGCGTGTCGGACGTGAACGTGGCCAGCTCGAACGGGCCGAGGCTGTCGGCGATGGTGACGCACTCGAAGCCCGCGTTCGAAAGCGCGCCCAGTCGCCGGCCGTTCGGTCGTCGCGGCTCGAAGGCGACCGCCAGGCGCACGGCGTCCTCGAAGGCCTCGAGCGTGTCGACGAGCAGGACGCCTGCGTCGCGAGCGAGTTCTCGAGTGGCCACGTAGTCGCCAGCCATGGACGCCGTATGGCTCGCCGACGCGGCCGCGCCGGCCGCGGTCCGTCCGGCACGATACAGGATGACGGTGCGACCGCTCGCGGTAATGCGCCGGGCCGCGCGCAGCGTGTCGAGGCCGTCGCCGGGACGGAAGCCCTCGACGTAGAGGCCGAAGACGCGGAGCTCGGGATCGTCAGCCAGCCAGGAGAGGTAGTCCCCGACGGTGAGGTCCATCTGGTTGCCCACCGTGACGAGGTACTTCGGGTTCGGGGCTCCGAGTTTTCCCGCCTTGGCGACGGCGAACGCCCCGCTCTGGGAGATCAGGGCAACCGGCGAGACCTCGACCGGCCGCGATGGCATCTTGTGGGGCGGGATGAAGAGCGTGTCGTACTTGCCGGGCAGCGACCGGACGCCGAGGCAGTTGCCGCCGTTGATCAGCGGCCCGCCCCACGGGGTCCTGCGTGACGTGTGCAGGGCCGCGCGCACCGTGTCGAGGGCGGCGGCCCCGCCGGCCTTCTCTTCGAGACCGCCTGGGATGACGATCACCGACTCTGCCCGCTGCGCGTGGATGACGTCCAGCAGCAGGCCCGGCACGTGCGTGGCCCCGACCGCCAGCACGAGCAGGTCCACTGGGGCCCCGGTTTCGGCGAGCGTCCCGACGGCGCGACAGCCGTCGATCTCCTTCGCGCCGGGCTTGATGATCGTGATGGCATCGGCGGGGAACCCCTCGCGCAGGAGATTGCGGAGGATGATACGGCCGGGGTTCATCTGTTCGGACACGCCAGCGATGGCCACGGTGCGCGGCGCGAGCAGCGAGGCCAGCTTGTGGCGCGGGCGCGGCGGCGTCTCGGGACGTTCCCGTGTGCCGAGTCGCACGAGCACGTCGAGCGCCACGAGGCCCGTGGGGGTCACGGCGAGCGGGTTGATCTCACACTCGTGCACGGGCGCCGGGCACGCGTCCCTGCCAAGGGCGGCGAGCGCCAGGACGACGTCGGCGAGTGCGCCCGTGGTCGTGATCGCACGCTGGCCGCGAAGGCCGCCCGTCACAGCAGCCACGAACGGCAGCCGCGCCAGCCTGGCCTCCACTTCCGGCTTCGCCAGGTCTGCTCCGGCGAAGATCGCGACGTCGGCGCCGGCGCGCAGGTGTGATGCCAGCGCCTCGGCGTAGATACCGCCGGGCCCGATGGTGACCACGGGCCCGAACTCGTCCGTCCAGCGAAGGCTCGCGAGCAGCTCGCCGCCCGGCCCCTGGTGGTGCGGCACGAACTCACTCAGGGTGAAGCGCACCGGCCACGGCGTGGCCGGCAGGCGCGCGCGCATGCCGGCGAGCGCGGCGAGCACGGCGGCCACTTCACGCGGCACGACGGCCACGCCGCCAAGGTCACTCCGATGGAGGATGGCCGCCGACGCCATCTTGACGACGACGCGGTCACCCCGGAGGGTCCCGAGGGCACCGTCCTCGACCTCGGCGCCCGCGTCGAGGGTCACGAGCCGCGGACAGGCCACCCCGATCGCCGCGAGGAGCGGGAAGCCCTCGGGTTCGACCACCACGGGTTCACGGTGATCGCGGACGCGTGCGAGCGCCGCGCGCAGCCGTTCGGGGGAGGTCATGACCGCACCGCCTCGCGCCCCGCCTGGAAGGCCGCGAGGTTCTGCTCGACGACTCTCGCGCCCTTGGATGCGAAGCGCGCCTCGATCTGGCGCGCGATGGTGTCGGTGGGCACCGGCAGCACGCTCGACGCCGCCCCGACGAGCACCATGTTGACCGCCTTCGCCGTCCCGGCCTTGCGCGCCAGGCGATCGGCGTCGACCAGCACCGCGTGCGGCAGGCCGCGAATCGCCTCGAGGAGGCCTTCGAGGGGCGGGTAGTCCGGGATGTTCCGGACGGGAGTCGAGGAGGCGATGACCGCCCCGGCGGGCGAGAGATACGCCAGGTAGCGCAGCGTCTCGAGCGGTTCCATGCTCAGGATCAGCGACGCAGCGCCGAGCGGCACGAGGTCTGCGGCAATCGGTCGATCCGACAATCGCAGATTGGCGCAGACCGCACCGCCCCGCTGCGACATGCCGTGTACCTCCGACTGCTTGACCTGCAGGCCGCTGGCCAGCGCGGCCGAGGCAATCACGGCCGACACCGAGAGCACACCCTGCCCTCCCACGCCCGCGAGCACGATGTCGTACTTCACTGGCGGCGCTCCTGCTTGTGCGCGCGGGCGGTCTCGAGGCACTCGCGCACCATGATGACCACCGACAGGCCGTCGTGGGCGACTTCCTCACGCAGGACGGCGGCGTTCTCGGCGTTCTTCTTCGGATGGGCCTCGAGCACGCGCAGGTGGGCGGGCTCGATGCCGAGCCCCTGCACGATCTGCTGCAGGCGCGACGAGGGCACGAGTGTGGGCTGCCCGCCCGTCATGCCGACGGTGCCGTTGTCGAGGATGATCAGGGTCATGGGCGTGTTGGCCGCCGCGGCGTCGAGCAGGGCGGTCATGCCGGAGTGCAGGAACGTGCTGTCGCCGATGATGGCCACCGCCGGGCGGTATCCCGCGTCGGCTGCCCCCTTGGCGATGCCAATCGACGCACCCATGCACACGCAGGAGTCGATCGCGGAATAGGGCGGAAGCGCGCCGAGCGTGTAGCAGCCGATGTCGGACGAGACCACGGCCTCCGCGTGATCCTCGAGCGCCATGTGGATCGCGCTGAACGAGTCGCCGTGGGGGCAGCCGGCGCAGAGCTGCGGGGGACGCGTCGGCAGGGGTACGTCCGGCACCGGCACCCCAGGCCGCACGGCGAGTCCGAGCGCGCGACGCACGATGTCCGGCGTCAGCTCGCCATCCGGCGGGAGGTCCCCGGACTCACGCCCGAGGACGTCGAGTGGCCCGGGCAACAGGCCCCGCAACTGCCGTTCGAGGAACGGGTACCCATCCTCGAGGACGAGCACCCGCTCCACCCCGTCGAGCGCGCGCGCCAGCAGCTCGCGGGGCGCCGGATACGCTCCGAGATGGAGATGGTGCGGGCGCACCTCGAGGTCTTCGAGGTTCTCGAAGAAATAGTTCTGCGCGATGCCCGTCGTGATCACGGTGGGCAGGCCGGGACCATCTGCCACGGCCAGACGGTTCCACGGCGATGTCTCGGACCAGGCCCGGAGCGCGTCCTGCCGCTGCAGCAGCGCCCGCCACTGCTTGCGCGCGTTCGACGGCAGCAGGATCCACGTGTTCACATCGTCCGGCTTGCGAAGATCGTTCGGTGGGCGCGGCGGTCCGGAGCGCACGATGCCGCGCGCGTGGGCCAGTCGCGTCACCAGGCGCACCATGACCGGGATGCGGAAGCGCTCCGAGAGATCGAAGGCCTCGCGGGTCATGTCGTAGGCTTCCTGCTGCGACGACGGCTCGAGGCAGATGATGCGGGCGAAGTCCGCGAGGACGCGGCTGTCCTGCTCGTTCTGCGAGCTGTGCATCCCCGGGTCGTCGGCCACGACGACGACGAAGCCCCCGTGCGGCGCGACCAGCGCGGAATTGACGAAGGGGTCCGCAGCGACGTTGAGTCCCACGTGCTTCATCGCCACGAGTGCGCGCCGGCCCACGAAGGAGACGCCGAGGGCGGCCTCGTACGCGGTCTTCTCGTTGGCAGCCCAGATGCCCGGCGGTCCCCCGCGCGTGGCGTGCCACGCCCGGAGGGTCTCGACGATTTCGGTGGACGGGGTACCCGGGTATGCGTACGCGGCGGTGATACCCGCGTCGATCGCGGCAAGGGCGACGGCTTCGTCGCCCAGGAGCACACGTTCAGCCATGCCGGCCTCCAGCAACCTCGGCT
>CAYLZN010000072.1:13143-20213 GCA_964387935.1 uncultured Vicinamibacteraceae bacterium
GGGGGCCGCGAAGGTTGCCTGGGCCTAGCTTACCAAGCTTCGCAGGCCGCTACGCCTCGTCCGGTCTGCGGGCCGACACCCAGGCGCGAATCCTGGACAGCGCACGACGCGTCGGCCGGTCGAGCGGCAGCGCGTCGAGTTCTTCCCAGGTGAACCAGCGAGCCTGATGGATCTCCGTGGCGTCGGGCGAGGGCTGCGCGTGCGCCGGCGCCACCGCCAGGTACCGCAGGTCCAGGTGATCGTGGGCCGGGACGTCACCGAAGGCCGGAATCCGGTGCACGTCCACGTCGATCGGGCGCGGGGCGGTGGGATGCAGGACCAGCGCGTCGATGCCGGTCTCCTCGCGCGCTTCGCGCAGCGCGACCTCCTCGCCGGTCGTCTCTCCGTCCTCGCCGTGCCCGCCAGGCTGCAGCCAGCATCCGAGCTTCCGGTGATACACGAAGAGGAGCTCGTCGCCGTCCTCGGAGACGACAAAGGCGCTGCCCGTGCAGTGCGCGTCAGCGTGGGCGCGGGAGAACGGGGCCTCATGGGCGGCCACGAAGCGACGGATCACGTCGAGGTGCGTCGCCTCGAGGGCGTCGGCGGCGAGGTGATGCTCCAGGGACTCGGCCAGCGTCACTCCCACATTCTAGGCGCACCCGGCACCAAGCACCGGGCACAGGGCACACGGCACGGGGCACGGGGCCCCGGACACCAGCCCTCCATGGCATACTGGCACGCCATGAGCACGACCCGCACCGCCGGCCCCGTCTCGCGTTTCCTCGAGGCCCACTACAAGCACTTCAACGCCGCGACGGTCATCGACGCGGCGCGCGGCTGGAGCGAGTTGTTGGACACGGGCGGCAAGATGCTGGTCACGCTCGCAGGCGCCATGAGCACCGCCGAGCTGGGCAAATCCCTGGCCGAGCTGATCCGCCAGGGGAAGGTCCACGGCATCTCCTGCACGGGCGCCAACCTCGAGGAAGACGTGTTCAACCTCGTGGCCCACGATCACTACGAACGCGTCCCGCACTACCGGACGCTGTCCACCGCCGACGAACAGGCCCTGTACGAGCGACACCTGAACCGGGTCACCGACACCTGCATCCCCGAAGAAGAGGCGATGCGCCGCATGGAGCGGGCGATGCTCGAGGAGTGGGTCGCGGCCGACCAGGGCGGCCACCGGCACCTGCCTCACGAGTTCTTCTACCGGGTGATCCGGAAGGGTGCGCTCATCGAGCACTACCAGATCGACCCGAAGGACAGCTGGATGGTGGCGGCCGCGGAGGCGGACCTCCCGCTGTTCGTCCCCGGGTGGGAGGACTCGACGCTGGGCAACATCTACGCCGCGCGCTGCATCGACGGGCGCATCAGGAACCCGCTCACCGTGCGTTCAGGCATCGAGTACATGATGTCGCTGGCGCAGTGGTACACCGAAACGGCACCGAAGACCCCCATCGGGTTCTTCCAGGTCGGCGGCGGGATCGCCGGTGACTTCCCCATCTGCGTCGTCCCGATGTTGCACCAGGACCTGCGGCGTGAGCACGTGCCGCTCTGGGCGTACTTCTGTCAGATCAGCGATTCGACGACGAGCTACGGGTCCTATTCGGGCGCGGTGCCCAACGAGAAGATCACCTGGGGCAAGCTCGGGCCAGACACCCCGAAGTTCGTGATCGAATCGGACGCCACCATCGTGGCACCGCTCATCTTCGCGCACGTGCTCGGCTGGTAGGTCCCGGCTCACGGGAACAACCGCTCGGTGCGCCACCCCTGGTCCTCGCGGGTGTACGCGAATCGATCGTGCAGGCGGTAGGTGCCGGCACGCCAGAACTCGATGCGCTCGGGGACGAGGCGATATCCGCCCCAGAAAGGGGGACGCGGCACGTCGCGGCCCGCGAACTCGGCCTCGCGCTCGTGATACCGCGCTTCGAGCACCGCGCGGGACGCGAGGGGCTGGCTCTGGCGCGACGCCCACGCGCCCACCTGGCTGCCCCGGGGGCGCGTGGCGAAGTAGACATCGGATTCCGAATCCGATACCCGCGTCACCGTGCCCTCGACCCGCACCTGCTCCTCGATCCAGTACCAGTAGAAGCAGAGCGCCGCGCGCGGGTTGGCCTCGAGGTCCCGACCCTTGCGGCTGGTGTAGTTCGTGAAGAAGACGAACCCTTCCGCGTCGACGTGACGAAGCAGGACGATGCGGGCGGACGGCTGGCCGCCCGGCGAGGCGGTGGCGAGCGTCACGGCGGTGGCGTCGGCAGGCGGCGGGGGGGCGGTGTTCGATGCCCGCGCGAACAACTGGACGAATGCGGCAATGGGGTCGGGAGCGTCGCTCATACCACCTCAGATCAGTCTCTACTTGTAGCACGTCGGAAAACGCCAGAGGGCCAGGAGGCACAACCTCCTGACCCTCTGGGTCCGTCGATGAGGAACGCGCGAACCTGACTGCGGTCAGCTCGCCGCGACCTGGCGCCGCGAGACCCCGGTGCGCTCCTGGTTCCTCAACTCTGCCGCGATCGTCCGTTTCACGCGGCGCCGCCCGAGCTCCCTGGTCACCGCCCGCGAGACGCGCTCGGCGGCGAAGTCAATGGCCGTGTACAGGTCGGCGTGGTGTTCCTCGACCAGGATCGGGGTCGAGGGAGGCATGGGCAGCGTCACCTGACAGCGCTTGTCCACGCCGCCCTTCGGTCCGTTGACGTCGGTCAGGCGGACAACGACAAGCGGCAGCCGCTTGTCGAACCGCCTCAAGGCTACCTGGAAACGGCGCTGCACGTACTGCTCCAGCGCCGGGCTGAGTTCCACGTTTCCGCGAGTCTCGATCTGCATCGTGTCGCCTCCGGGAAACTGAGGGTGAATCTCGTCGACCCCTCCGATTATCGGAGCGGGAGGCCTCGCACACCATTCGTTTGCGTGGATTTCGAACCGAGGAAAAACCACAGGACCGCAACGCCAACCGCGAGCGCGGGTGACACCGCGAAGGGGGGACGCGTCACTCGGCATTGGAACCGACGTCCTGATTGGATTATACGCCCCCGAACACGCCCGGGGTCCCGTCTTTCGACCCCACCCGTCAAGCCGGCGCGGCGCCATGCTACGCTCCACCTCATGGCGATCGACCTGCGAAGCGACACGGTCACCACACCCACCCCGGCCATGCGGGAGGCCATGGCGCGCGCCGAGGTCGGCGACGACGTGTATGGCGAGGATCCAACGGTCATCCGACTCGAGACCCAGGTCGCCGCCGTGACCGGGATGGAGGCCGCCGTGTTCGTCGCCAGCGGCACGATGGGCAACCTCGCCTCGGTGCTGGCTCACTGCCAGCGCGGCCAGGAAGCCATCATCGGAAACGAATCCCACATTTTCCACTACGAGGCGGGCGGCAGCTCGGCCCTCGGCGGCGTGGTCCTGCACGCCGTCGAGACGCGAACAGACGGCACGCTGCCAGTCCAGGCCATCTCCGGTGCGATCCGGTCAGCCGACAACCTGCACTTTGCCCCGGCGGGCGTGATTGCACTCGAGAACACGCACAACCGCTGCGGCGGTGTCGTCGTTCCGCCAGCCTACTTCGCTGAAGTGGCCGCGCTGGCAGAGGCCCACGACCTGCCGGTGCACCTCGACGGCGCCCGCATCTTCAACGCCGCGGTGGCCACCGGCCTGCCGATCACGGACTGGACGCGCCACGTCACGAGCATCCAGCTCTG
The DNA here is from genome assembly GCA_964387935.1 of uncultured Vicinamibacteraceae bacterium. GTDB lineage: Bacteria > Acidobacteriota > Vicinamibacteria > Vicinamibacterales > JAFNAJ01 > CAYLZN01. Next base: position 16,821 of record CAYLZN010000072.1, read on the forward strand.
CCTGTCAAAAGGGCTGGCGGCTCCCGTCGGCTCCGTGGTCGCCGGCCCCGCGCCGTTCGTCGGGCGCGTCCGTCGGATCCGCAAGATGCTCGGGGGCGGGATGCGCCAGGCGGGCGTCCTCGCCGCGGCAGGCCTCGTCGCCCTGGACCACATGGTGGATCGACTGGCGACCGACCACGCAAACGCACGCCTGCTGGCGGGGGAGCTGTCGCAAATCCCCGGGGTCGCCGTGAATCTGGCGGCCGTGCAGACCAATATCGTGATCTTCCGCCTGGCGGCCACCCTCGACCTCGGCGTGTTCCTGCTGGGCTGCCGTTCGCAGGGGGTGCTGCTGACGAACATGGGCAACGGCACCCTTCGGGCCGTCACCCACGCCGACGTCACCACCGACGATTGCCGTCGGGCCGTCGCCGTGGCGAGAACCGTCCTCAGCGACCTCGGCGCTGCTGAGAAAGCCAGAGAGGACGCCGCATTCGACGCGCTGCGGGGCCGCCGATAGGCACGGCGCGAGGTCTGGGCTTCAAGTCTGCCCCTGGTCGGTCGAAAATCCGTCACAATGGTGACGTGAATTTGCACTCATGTGTCCGAATATCAGACACATGTCGGCGCAATGGCGATCTTTCGCGGCCCTCCAGCACCAAGTCCGCCATCAGGCCCTCGGCACCACCTTTGCGATAACACCTCCCGACAGCATTCCGGATCAGTTCGAGAGGGTGCCATGAAGTCACGCCGAGCGAACAACGGTCACCGCACGTCCACGCCTCACTGGCTTCCCCTGCTGGCGGCCGCCGTCGTCCAGCAGGCCATCGTCGATGCGGGAGATCCCAGCCTGCCGGAGACCGTTCGTCGTGATGCGCGGCGCTTCCTGTCGGGCAGTCCCGATTACCACCTCTGGGGCCAGTTGACCGAACCACAGTTCAATTGATGCCCTGATCTGCTGAGATCAGTGTCGCCTCGCGGCCCGGTGCCTCAGGCCGTGGGCCGTGCGCCTTGAGCCCTGGGCCGTGCGCCTTGAGCCCTGGGCCTTGAGCCCTGGGCCTTGAGCCCTGAGCCTTGAGCCCGCTCTTGAGCCCCGCCCGCCTGCCGCCGATAACCTGTGGTGACGCAGTTTCTGCGATAGTGCTACCGTTCTCCGTTTGAAGTATGAGCAACAGAACCCAGATACTCTGCATTGGCGCCGGCTACGTCGGCGGCCCGACCATGGCCGTCATCGCGGACAAGTGCCCGCACCTCGACGTGACGGTCGTGGACATCAACGCCAGCCGCATCGCGGCCTGGAACGGCGACACGCTGCCCATCTACGAACCGGGACTGGACGAGGTGGTCCGCCGGGCGCGCGGCCGGAACCTGTTCTTCTCGACGGACATCGAGGGCGGGATTCGGAGGGCCGACATCATCTTCGTGTCGGTCAACACGCCCACCAAGACCTTCGGCCAGGGCGCCGGCTGTGCCGCCGACCTCCAGTACTGGGAGTTGACAGCCCGGCAGATCCTGGCGCACTCCACGTCCAACAAGATCGTCGTCGAGAAATCCACGCTGCCCGTCCGCACTGCCGAGGCGATGGAGCGCATCCTGAACGGCAACGGCAAGGGCGTGCGCTTCGACGTGCTCTCGAACCCCGAGTTCCTTGCCGAAGGCTCGGCCGTCAGGGATCTCGAGCATCCCGACCGCGTCCTCGTCGGCTCGCACGAGACGCCGGAGGGCATCACGGCGCGCAAGGCGCTGGTCGATGTCTACGCCACCTGGGTGCCCCGCGAGCGGATCATCGAGTCGAATCTCTGGAGCTCGGAGCTGTCGAAGCTCACGGCGAACGCGTTCCTGGCCCAGCGCATCTCGTCCATCAACGCGATTTCGGCCCTTTGCGAGAAGACCGAAGCCGACGTGGACGAAGTGGCCTATGCCATCGGCACCGACAGTCGCATCGGCCCCCGTTTCCTCAAGGCCAGCGTGGGCTTCGGCGGCTCCTGCTTCCGGAAAGATATCCTCAATCTCGTGTACATCTGCCGCAGCTACGGCCTCGACGCGCCGGCGGACTACTGGGAATCGGTCGTCAGGATGAACGACTGGCAGCAGGCCCGCTTCGTGAAGACGATGCTGGCCAGCATGTTCAACACGGTGGCGGGCAAGCGGCTGGCGTTGCTAGGGTTCGCCTTCAAGGCGGACACCGGTGACACCCGCGAATCGCCGGGCATCGCCGTGGCGAGGCAGTTGCTCGAGGAGCGGGCCCGGGTCGTGATCACGGACCCGCAGGCCCTCGACAACGCGAAGGTCGATCTGAAGGACGTGAGCAGCCTGATCGACTTCGAGCCCGACCCTTACAAGGCCGCCGCCGGCGCCCACGCCCTCGCGATCGTCACCGAGTGGAGCCTGTTCAAGACGCTCGACTACGAGCGCATCTTCCGCTCGATGGAGAAGCCGGCCTTCGTCTTCGACGGCCGCAACATCCTGGACCGGCAGCGGCTGTTCGACATCGGCTTCAACGTCTTCGCGATCGGCAAGAAGCCGCTGAAGCACTTCTGAGGCTCAGGGCGCAAGGCTCAGGGCGCAGGGCTCAGGGCGCAAGGCTCAGGGCTCAGGGTGCGGGTGTGGCCGCCGTCCAGTCGACCTCGGACCCGTAGGCGCTGTGCGGAATGGCGAAGACGCCAAAGGTCACCAGGGTGGCGGCCATCACGGCGCCACGCCCGGCGCCAGGCCGGCGACACCGCCACGCGGCCCCGGCCCACGCGAGCACGGCGATGAGGGTCTTGTTGTCGGTGAGGTCCGTGCCGAACGGAATGCCGGTCCAGTACTCGCCGAACGCCTGCTTCTGCACGATCGGGCCGAGAACCAGCCCTCCGAACGTCCACAAGACCAGCGCGATCGTGGCCGATCGCGCCACCACCCTCCCCGCGAGCGCCGCGAAGCCCGCGTGCGCCGAAAACAACATCGCGGCGAACATGCAGGCAACGTGCGCGATCAGCACCAACGTCGAGACGTCGTCTTTGAAGCGCGTGACGACCGTGCGGGCGGGTACCACGGTCTCGGTCCCGCCACGCCGCAGCCGCACCTGGTACTCCAGCTTGCCGGCGGCCACCTGCGGAGGCAGGAACGCCTGGAGCGCCCCGCCCTCCCGGGTCATCGCCAGGGTCTGCCACGGGCCGCTCGTCGGATAGCGCCGCCAGCGCACCTCGCCCTCGACGTCCGGCGCGGCGCGTTCCACCCGGACGGGCTGCGGAGCCATGGTGCTGTGGCTCCGCATGAAGCGATACCCGACCTCGGTGTCGCCCAGCACGACGGTGCCACGGGTGGGATGCGTCGGTCCCGATAGCCGCTGCCAGACCGCGGACAACAGGGTCAACACGACGGCGGCCGTCCAGATCACTCGGTTGCTGCGCATGAGATCAGTTCTCAGTT
>CAYLZN010000073.1:0-20013 GCA_964387935.1 uncultured Vicinamibacteraceae bacterium
GCGTCTTCGGCGACCACCCGGATCTGGGCCGCGTCCTCACGCACCCCGCGGTGCCGCCGAAGGCCAAGCGCGAGGTCACCGATCGGATTGCGACGCGGCTCGGCCTGTCCGCGCCGGTGCACAAGCTGCTCCTGCTCATGGCGGAGCGGGATCGGCTCGGGCTGCTGACCGAGCTCCAGCAGGACTACCGGCAGCGCCTCATGACGCACCTCGGCAGCGTCGAGGCGCTGGTGACGACGGCGGTGCCGCTGCCGGCGGAACGGACGGCCGCGCTCGCGCGCAGCCTCGGCGCAGCCACGGGCAAGCAAGTCACGGTGCGGACCGGTGTCGATCCCGCGATCATGGGCGGCGTCGTGGCGAAGATGGGCAGCACGGTGATCGACGGCAGCGTGGTCCGGCAGCTCGAGCGGCTGCGGGAGACGCTGATCGCGGGCGCGTAGGGACACAGGGGACGTGAACCGGACGGCCCGTGCGGCCGGCGCGGGGCAAAGGGACGAACGATGACGATCAAGGCAGAGGAAATCGCACAGATCATCCGGGACCAGATCGGCGGGTTCGCCGTCGACGTGGACGTGGCGGAGGTCGGGACCGTGGTGACGGTCGGCGACGGCATCGCGCGCGTGCACGGCATCGAGGGCGCAATGGCCGGGGAGATGATCGAATTCCCGCACGGGGTCATCGGCATCGCGCAGAACCTCGAGGAGGACAGCGTCGGCACGGTGCTGCTGGGCGAGAGCCACGCCATTCGCGAGGGCGACCAGGTGAAGCGCACCCGGCGCATCATCTCGGTGCCGGTCGGACCGGAGCTGCTCGGCCGCGTCGTCAACGCACTCGGGCAGCCGGTGGACGGCAAGGGCCCGATCGTCACGAAGCAGTTTGCGCCGGTCGAGCGCCTGGCCCCGGGCGTCGTGGATCGGCAGCCGGTGAAGGAGCCGCTCCAGACGGGCATCAAGGCCATCGACGCGATGGTGCCGATCGGGCGCGGCCAGCGCGAGCTGATCATCGGCGATCGGCAGACCGGCAAGACCGCGGTCGCGGTGGACACGATCATCAACCAGAAGGGCAAGGACGTCGTCTGCATCTACAACGCCATCGGGCAGAAGCAGTCGACGATCGCGCACGTGGTCCGGACCCTCGAGGAGTACGGCGCGATGGAGTACTCGATCATCGTCGCGGCGGCGGCGTCCGACGCGGCGGCGATGCTCTACCTCAGCCCGTATGCGGCGTGCGCGATGGGCGAGTACTTCCGCGACAACGGCCAGCACGCGCTGTGCGTCTACGACGACCTGTCGAAGCACGCGCAGGCCTACCGCGAGATCTCGCTGCTGTTGCGGCGGCCGCCGGGTCGCGAGGCGTACCCGGGCGACGTCTTCTACCTGCACTCGCGGCTGCTCGAGCGCGCGGCGAAGCTGCGGAACGAGCTGGGCGGCGGGTCGCTCACGGCGCTGCCGGTCATCGAGACGCAGGCGGGCGACATCTCGGCCTACATCCCGACCAACGTGATCTCGATCACCGACGGGCAGATCTTCCTCGAGAGCGACCTGTTCAACCAGGGCATCCGGCCCGCGATCAACGTGGGCAACTCGGTGTCGCGCGTCGGCGGGTCGGCGCAGGTGAAGGCGATGCGGCAGGTGGCGGGCTCGCTGCGCCTCGACCTCGCGCAGTATCGCGAGCTCGCGGCCTTCGCGCAGTTCGGCAGCGACCTGGACAAGGCCACGCAGGCGCAGCTCAACCGAGGCGCCCGTCTCACCGAGGTGCTGAAGCAGCCGCAGTACGTGCCGCTGCCCGTCGAGAAGCAGGTGCTGATCATCTTCGCCGGCGCCAACGGCCTGCTCGACGACATCCCGACGTCGGAGGTCCAGCGCTACGAGGGAGAGCTGTACCGCTTCTTCGAGTCGCGGTATCCGTCGTTCCTCCAGACGCTGGGGGAGAAGAAGACCATCGACGACAAGCTGAAGGAACAGGGGCTCACGGCCCTCAGGGAGTTCGCCAAGGAGTTCGCGGCCGCGAAGGCCTAGCAGGTCGCCATGCCATCGCTCATCGATCTCCGCCGGCGGATCCGCGCGGTCAAGTCCACGCAGCAGATCACGAAGGCCATGAAGATGATCGCCGCGTCCCGGCTCCGCAAGGCCCAGGATCGGGTGATCAACGCGCGGCCGTACGCCGTGCAGTCGCTGCGGATCCTCAACAGCCTCGCCTCGCGCGTGGACTCGTCACGGCACCCCCTGCTCGCCCGGCACGACGAGAAGGCGGCGCCCGTCCTGCTGTTCGTGCTCACGTCCGACAAGGGCCTCTGCGGCAGCTTCAACACGAACATCATCAAGCAGGCTGGCGGCTTCGTGCTGGAGTCGCCGGAGCGCCAGGTGGCGCTCGGGCTGATCGGGCGCAAGGGGCGCGATTTCTTCCGGCGGCGCGGGTACGACGTCCGGTACGAGGCGGTCAACGTCTTCATGCACCTGAAGTACGACGATGCCCGCGCGATGGCGAAGGCCGCGATCGAGGACTTCACGGAGGGGCGTGTCAGCGCGGTCTACCTGCTGTACAACGAGTTCAAGTCCGTCATGCAGCAGCAGATCGTCGTCGAACGCGTGCTGCCGATCCCGCGCCTCGAGGGGCTCGATCCCTCGAAGCCGCTGGTGGACTACCTCTACGAGCCGGACCCGGCGACGATCCTCGACCGGGTCCTCCCGCGGCACGTCGAGATCCAGATGTTCCGCGCGATGATCGAGTCCGCCGCCGCGGAGCACGCGGCGCGGATGACGGCCATGGACTCGGCGAGCAAGAACGCCGCGGAGGTCATCGACCAGCTCACGCTCTACATGAACAAGGTCCGACAGGCGTCGATCACGCGGGAAATCATCGAAGTGGTCTCGGGCGCGGAAGCCCTGTAGGAGAGAACGGGACATGGCAGTCGCAACAGAGCAGCACGTGGGCAAGGTCGTGCAGATCATCGGGCCGGTCGTGGACATCGAGTTCGAAGGCGGCCACCTCCCGGCGATCTACAACGCGATCCGGATCACGTCCGACGCGCAGGGCGGCGCCGAGCCGATCGACATCATCTGCGAGGTCCAGCAGCACCTCGGCGAGAACCGCGTGCGCACCGTGTCGATGAAGCCGACCGACGGGATGCAGCGCGGGGTGCCGGCGGTGGACCTCGGGCAGCCGATCTCGATGCCCGTCGGGCCCTCGACGCTCGGCCGCGTGCTGAACGTCCTCGGCGAGCCGGTGGACTTCCCGGACCGCCCCGTGACGGCCGCCGAGCGGTGGCCGATCCACCGGCCGGCCCCGACGTTCACCGATCAGTCCACCGAGATGAAGATGTTCGAGACGGGCATCAAGGTCATCGACCTGCTCGAACCCTACCTGCAGGGCGGCAAGATCGGCCTGTTCGGCGGCGCGGGCGTGGGCAAGACCGTCATCATCCAGGAACTGATCCACAACATCGCCATGAAGCACGGCGGCGTGTCGGTGTTCGCCGGCGTCGGCGAGCGGACCCGCGAGGGCAACGACCTGTGGATCGAGTTCCAGGAGAGCGGCGTCATCAGCCTCGAGGATCCGAGCAAGTCGCGCGCGGCGCTGGTCTACGGCCAGATGACCGAGCCGCCGGGCGCGCGCCTGCGCGTGGCGCTGTCCGGCCTCACCGTGGCCGAGTACTTCCGCGACGCCGAGAACAAGGACGTGCTCCTGTTCATCGACAACATCTTCCGCTTCACGCAGGCGGGCTCCGAGGTGTCGGCGCTGCTCGGCCGCATGCCCTCGGCCGTCGGCTACCAGCCGACCCTCGCCACGGAAATGGGCGAGCTGCAGGAGCGCATCACGTCCACGCGCAAGGGCTCGATCACGTCGGTGCAGGCCATCTACGTGCCCGCCGACGACTACACCGACCCCGCGCCGGCGACGACCTTCGCGCACCTCGACGCGACCACGAACCTGTCGCGCGCGATCGTCGAGCTGGGCATCTACCCGGCCGTCGATCCGATCGCCTCCACCTCGCGCATCCTCGACCCGCGCATCCTCGGCGACGAGCACTACGTGGTGGCGCGCCAGGTGAAGCAGGTGCTGCAGCGCTACAAGGACCTGCAGGACATCATCGCGATCCTCGGCATCGACGAGCTGTCCGACGACGACAAGCTGACCGTGTCGCGGGCGCGCAAGATCCAGCGGTTCCTGTCGCAGCCGTTCCACGTGGCCGAGCAGTTCACCGGGCGCTCCGGCAAGTACGTGGCGATCAAGGACACGATCCGGGGATTCCGGGAGATCCTCGACGGCAAGCACGACGGCATCCCCGAGCAGGCGTTCTACATGTGCGGCGGGATCGAAGAGGTCGTCGAGAACGCCCGGAAGCTCCAGCAGTAGCGAGGGCCTACATGTCCGCGACCAAGCTGGCGCTCGAGATCGTCACGCCGGACCACGCCATCGTCCACGACGAGGTGGACGAGGTGGAACTGCCGGGGATCCAGGGGTACTTCGGCGTGCTCCCGGGACACGCGCCCCTGCTGGCCGGCCTCGGCGTCGGCGAGATGTGGTACCGGCGCGGCACGGAGAGGTTCTTCCTGTCACTGGCCGAGGGGCTCGCCGAGGTGCTGCCCGATCGGGTGATCGTGCTCGCCCGCATCGCGGAGCGCGCCGAGGACATCGATCTCGAACGGGCCCAGACGGGCCTCAAGCGCGCGGAGGAGCGACTCGCAACGGGGTCTCCGGATCTCGATCTCGAACGGGCGCGCATCGCCATCCTGAAGCAACTCACGCGCGTGCGGGTCGCCCAGAAGGCCCGCACCCGGAGCTGACGCCGGGTGAACGTCCTCTGGGCTGCCCGGACCGACCCGGGCCTGCGTCGCCCGCACAACGAGGACAGCTTCTGTGCGCGGCCGGACCTCGGCCTCTTTCTCGTGGCCGACGGCATGGGCGGCCACGCGGGCGGCGAGGTCGCGTCCCGCCTGGCGGTCGAGGCCATCGAGCGGTTCGTGGCCGAGTCCACCGGGCCCGACATCGACACCGTCTGGCCGTACCAGTACGACGCTGCCTTCAGCCTCGATGCGAATCGCCTCCGCACGGCCTTCCGCCTGGCCAACCGCCGCCTCCAGGACGAGGTGGCCCGGCAGTTCCTGCTGCGGGGCATGGCCACCACCGCGTCGGGCCTGCTGATCGGCGTCGACGGCGTCGCGACCGCCGCGCACATCGGCGACAGCCGCATCTACCGTCTTCGCGGGGACGTGCTCGAGAAGCTCTCGCAGGATCACTCCTGGGTGGAGGAGCAGGTCCGCGCGGGCGTGCTGGATGCGGCGGCCGCCAGCCAGCATCCCTGGCGCAACGTCGTCACGCGGGCCATCTCCGGCGGCGATGAGCCGCTGGTGGACCTGTTCGACGTGCCCCTCGAGCGCGGGGACCGGTACCTGCTGTGTTCGGATGGGCTGTCGGTGACCGTCACCGAGGAGGCGCTCGCGCAGGCCCTGCGGCAGGAAGCCGACCTGGACCGCCTGGCGGCCCGGCTGATCGACGCGGCGAACGCCGCCGGAGGCCCGGACAACATCACGGTGCTGCTGCTCGAGGTCCATGCTGCATAACCTGCGGCAGTTGCCCCGGTACCGGGCCCTCATCCAGAGCCTGGTCGCGCGCGAGCTGAAGGCGCGCTATCGAGGCTCGGTGCTCGGGTTCTTCTGGTCGTTCATCAACCCGCTCCTGCTGCTGCTCATCTACACGTTCGTGTTCACGGCGGTGCTGCCGGGCACGCGGCCGGCGGCGATCGAGCCGTACGCGCTGTTCATGTTCTGCGGCATCCTTCCGTGGACGTGGTTCTCGTCGTCGCTGTCGGAAGCCTCCGGCGTGCTGATCACCGGGGGCAACCTGATCAAGAAGGTGCTCTTCCCGGCGGAGATCCTCCCGATCGTCACCGTGCTCGCCAACATGGTGCACTTCTTCCTGGGGCTGCCGATCCTGGCGGCGTTCCTGATCTACTACCGGGCCCCGCTGCAGCTGTCGGAACTCGTGTGGTTCCCGGTGATCGTGGTCGTGCAGCTCGTGCTCACGCTGGGACTCGCGCTGCTGCTGTCGGCGCTCACCGTGCACTTCCGCGACATCCGCGACATCCTGTCGAACCTGCTCACCTTCTGGTTCTTCGCGACGCCCATCATCTATCCGATGTCCGAGGCGCCGGGATTCGGGCGCACGTTCCTGAACCTCAACCCGTTCACGCACCTCGCGATCTCGTACCAGGAGGTGCTCTTCTACCCCGGCCCGTTCGGCCACTGGAAGTGGCTGGTCGTGACCGGCCTCGCGGCGGTGCTCGTGTTCTTCCTCGGCTACTTCCTCTTCGACCGGCTGCGCGACTCGTTCGCGGAGGAAGTGTGAGGGCGCCGCGATGAGTGCCCCGGCGATCGCCGCCCGCCACGTGACGAAGATCTACCGCCGGTTCGGGCGGAGCCGGCAGTTCGCCACGCTGAAGAGCGCCATCCTGTCCGGGACGCTGGTGTCCGAGCTGCGCGCCGACGAGACGTTCCAGGCGCTGTCGGACGTGTCGTTCGAGGTGCCGCGCGGCTGCACGTTCGGCCTGATCGGGCGGAACGGGTCCGGCAAGAGCACGATGCTGAAGTGCGTGGCCGGGATCACCAAGCCGACGAGCGGCACCGTGAAGGTGGACGGCCGGATCTCGGCGCTCATCGAGCTCGGCGCGGGGTTCCATCCCGAGATCTCCGGCCGCGAGAACATCTTCATCAACGGCATCATGCTGGGCCTGTCGAAGAAGGAGATCACGAGGCGTTTCGAGGAGATCGTGGAGTTCGCCGAGCTCGAGGACTTCATCGACGCCCCGGTGAAGACCTACTCGTCCGGCATGTACATGCGGCTCGGCTTCGCCGTGGCGATCCACGTCGATCCCGACGTGCTGCTGGTGGACGAGGTGCTCGCCGTCGGCGACGCGGGCTTCACGCACAAGTGCCTCGACAAGTTCGGGGAGTTCCGTCGCCGCGGGAAGACCATCCTGCTCGTCACGCATTCACTGGGCCTCATCGAGCGCTTCTGCGACGAGGCGCTGTGGCTCGACGGCGGAACGGTGCGGGCGACGGGCGATCCCCGGCGGGTGGTGGGCGCCTACATCACCGCGGTCGAGAAGAGCGAGGAGCAGCAGCTCGCGGCGGCGGACGCCAGGGCCCGCGGAAGCGCCGAGGCGGCACCCGCTCCCGAGGCCTCCACGGCGCTGCCGCAGGGCCCGGTCGAGGCCGGCGGGCAGCCCGACGACATGTTCCGCGTCACCGAGGGACGCTGGGGCTCGCGTGAGATCGAGATCGCCGGCGTCACGCTCCTCGGCGCGGACGGCCATCCCGCCCACGTGTTCCACTCGGGCGAGCGGATGGCCATCCGCCTCGACGTGAGGGCGCCACGGAGGCTCACGGACTTCGTGTTCGGCATCGGCCTCTTCAGCGCCGAAGGCGTGTGCTGCTACGGGACGAACACGGACCTCGAACAGTTCGTGTCCGACGCGATCGAGGGCGACGGGACCGTCACGTTCAGCATCGACAGCCTCGATCTCACCGAGGGCACCTACAAGCTCGACGTGGCCGTGCACCGGCGCGATGGCGTGCCCTACGACTACCACCGGCTGCTCTACACGTTCCGCGTGAAGTCCCGGACGAAGGACGTCGGCATCTACCGCCCGCCGCATCGCTGGGAGTTCTCGTCGAACATCCAGCTCCGTCCGGGGGACCTGTGAGATCGGTCGGCACGCTGGACGATGCCGTGGCGTTCACCCGGGCCCTGCAGCGCGACGGCCGGCGGGTCGTGTTCACCAACGGCGTCTTCGACCTGCTGCACCCGGGGCACGTGCGCTACCTGCAGGCCGCGCGCGCCGAGGGCGACGCGCTCGTCGTCGCCGTGAACTCCGATCGGTCCGTCCGCGCCAGCAAGGGTCCGGAGCGCCCCGTGCTCCCGGAGCAGGAACGCGCCGAAATCCTCGCCGCGCTGGCGGCGGTGGACCTCGTGTTCGTCTTCGACGAGGACACGCCGGCGCGCGTCATCGCGGCCATCCAGCCCGACGTGCTGGTGAAGGGCGCCGACTGGGCGCACGACGCGATCGTCGGCCGCGACGTGGTCGAAGCCCGGGGCGGGCGGGTGGTGCGTGCCCAGGTCGCCGAGGGCTATTCGACCAGCCGCATCGTCGAGCGGATCAAGGCGCTCCGTCGGTCCACTTGAACACCGCCTCGTGGCCGGGGACCGGCTCAGCGAATCACCTCGATCCGCGCCGAATGCCCGGCCGTCGACCCCAGCGGGCCATCGCACGTGATCACGACCGCGTCGAGCGCCTCGGCCAGGGCCACGTACATCGCGTCGTATACCGTCAGGTTGTCCCGCAGACCCCAGGCGCGACCGACCAGATCCCGGTGCGGATGACGGCGAACGTCGACATCGGTAAGGTCGAGAACCGCCTGTTCGGCCCGGTCGGCCAGCACCTCGCCACCCCGTACCAGGCGTCTGAGGGCCTGCGTCACTTCGACGTCCAGGAGATGAGGCGCGTGGAACTCGTCTCCATCCCGGAAGAGCCGATGCTCGACGCGGGTGCCGAGTGGAGTCTGGAGGAGGAACTCCGTCATGGCGGACGCGTCGACGACGATCATGCGGACTGGCGCTCCTTGCGGACGACGGTTGCGGCCGGTGTCTTCAACGTGACGCGCGCCCGGCCGTGCAGCCGGGCGAGCATCTCCTCGCGCGTCGGCAGTGCGGCGACCCGCTCGAGTTCCGCACGCAGGTAATCCGACAGCGACTGACCGGCGGTCGCCGCGCGGACCTTGAGTTTCCGGTGCAGCGCGTCCGGGACGTTCCTGATCTGAACCATCCTCGACATGTGTTCAGCATGCGCACATGCTGAACACATGTCAAGAAGGTGCGCCGGGGGTCTTCTCGGCCACCGCCAGGATCGTCCCGCTCATGCGGATCAGACGCACGCGGGCGACGTCGCATCGGGCCATCAGCGCCTGCACCTCGCCGACGGTGAAGAAGCGGACCGGGCAGCGTCGCAGCGACAGCCACACCCAGCGAGGGAAGGTCTTGAAGGACCAGCGGGCGGGAAAGCTGGCGACGACGCGCCGTTCGGCCAGCGTCCACATTCGTCTGAAGTGCTCATCGACCGCCGCCTGTCCGAGGATGTAGTCGAAGTACCCCATCGCCACGACCGAATCGAACGTCCGTCCGAAGTCCGTCGTGAGGAAGTCGCCGACGATGAGCGTGCACCGGTCGAGCGCCCCGACGGCCTCGAGGTTCCGGCGCGCGACCGCGATCATCGCCGAGGCGAAGTCGATGCCCGTCACCGCGGCGGCGCCCCGTGCGACGAAGGCGGCCATGTAGCGGCCGGGCCCGCAGCCGATGTCCACGACCGAACGCCCGGCCCACTCCAGCTCCTGCGTCAGGTATCGCCAGCGCTGGACCATGCCCTGCCGGAAGACGCGATCGACCAGGCGTTCGGCGAGGCCCTTCCGCGTGGCGTAGTGCCCGTCGAACTCCTCGGCAATGCGATCGAAGTAGACCTGCTGCCTGCCCTGGTCGTCCGTCACCGGCCCTGCCTCCTCACAGCTCTCTCAGCGGCACGAAGGTGAAGTCCTGCAGCAACCGCTGCAGCTTGGCTTCCAGCGTGCGCGTCCCCGCGTAGACGAGGAGCCGCAGTTTCCAGCCGCACGGCACGCGCGGCAGGTCCGGGTCCAGTTCGCGCGGATGGAAGTAGATGTTCCCGGGGATGCCCCGGCGGTTGAGGCGTCGCAGCCCGGCGCGGATGAACCGGTACGAGAGCAGGCGGTAGTACACGCCCCCGCCGAACGGCACGGGCACGCCGCAGATCGGGTAGGTGGTGATGGGGTATTCCTTCAGTCCGTTCGCGTGGACGAAGGGCCCGGGCCCGCCCAGGCGGGAGCCGTGCAGCGCGCTGGGGATGGGGTTGATGCTGGAGTCGTACTCCAGCCCGAGTCGATGCAGGCTCTCGAGGGCCCACAGGGAGTCCGATCGGACCGAGAAGAACGGTGCCCGGAACCCGCGCACCCGTTCGCCCGTGAGCTGCTCGAGCAGGTCGAGCGACCGGCGCATTTCGCGCTCGAACTGTCCCGGCTCCTGCTGATAGAGCGGGACGTGCCGGTAGCCGTGGCTGGCAATCTCGTGACCCGCGCGATGGAGCGCACGCACGGCGTCGGGAAATCGCTCGGCGACCTCGCCCAGCACGAAGAACGTGCACCGCACCTGGTGGCGCCCGAGAAGGGACAGCAGCCGGGTCGTGTCCTGCGGAATCCGGGACGGGTACTGCTGCCATCCGTCGACGGATCGCGCGTCGAACGGCCGATACCAGTCTTCGAAGTCGATCGAGAGCGCGTTGTGCATGGGCACCGATGGTCGGGCGGCCTGTTACCGTGCCTCCGCGAGCGCCTTCGTCCCCGCGAGCGCCTTCTGCAGCCCCTCCCGCGAGCCGGACCTGGCCTTTGCCTTGACGAGGCTGCCGAACGTTCCGGTCAGGCCGTCGGAGCGCGCCGCGTTCAGCACGAACAGGTAGTGCGCCTGACCCGGCCTGTCGCCGTCGTCGACGACGGCGCGCAGCTCGAGCGCCGTGTGGAAGTAGTGGGAGGCGTAGAGCTGCTTGGTCGCGATGACGTACCGCGTCTGGCTTCCCGCGTGGCCGGGGAAGATGGCGACGTGGTTGATACGCACGACCGGCTTGAGGCCGAACTGGGCGAGCGACCAGTAGAAGAAGTCCTCGGCGCCCGGAGGCCGCGGGCCGCTGGGGTACTCCACCAGGTAGGTCGCGAGCGCCGGCAGCGGGCCAGGCAGGTCCTGCACGCGCGTCACCATGTCGGTGAACTCCTGGGCGATGAACTGCGGGTGCGCGCGGTCCCGGTAGATCGCCAGTTCGGCGTTCCCGCCCTTCCGGTAGGCGTTGACGTAGTCGAGGGCCATCTGCCGCGCCAGGGTGTTGGCCTTCGCCACGTGGTCCGGGGCCTTCCAGTCGATGGTCTTCAGCACGTCGAAGGCCCCCTGCCCGAGCTTGACGTCGCACCTGCCGGGGCGGCACTTCTCGAGGTCCGCGATGTCGCTCGCCGGCAGCACCAGGGTGGCGAAGTCCTCCAGCAGCGGCGGCTCGCTGATCTTCTTCGTCCGGAGGAAGCCCGCGCCGGATTCGAGTCGTTCGATGTCTTGCACCAGCGAGACGAGGCGCTCCGCGGGCGCCTCGATGCGCACAACGCCCCCGACCACGATCTCGCGCGCGACGGAGGACGCGACGTCAACGGCCACGGCCTCGCCCCGCTCGACGGCCGCGACCTGCGCGGGGGTGAACCTGAGCTGCTGGCGGAGGAAGTCCCGGAACGACGTGGCGGCCCGGGGACCTGGACCGACCAGCACGAGCAGGCCGAACGCGAGGGCGGGGAGAGACGTGCGCGTCATGGGCAGTCCTTCCAGTTGAGAGTAGTCGATCTGCGAGCCGACGCCCTCCTGGCGTTCGTACGCACGGCGCTACAATGCAGATCAGTCGTCTTTCACCGCTCTCGAGAGGCCATCAATGACAGGCAGCCGAACGGGTCAGCGCATCTCGCATTACGACATCGGGGAACTGCTGGGCGCCGGCGGCATGGGCGAAGTGTACCTGGCCACGGACCTGCGGCTCAGGCGCCGCGTGGCCCTCAAGTTCCTGCGGGCCTTCGCGGACCCCGCCATGCGCCAGCGCCTGCTGCGCGAGGCACAGGCCGCCGCGCTGCTCGATCACCCCAACATCTGCACGATCTTCGAGATCGACGAGACCGCCGCGGGCGACATCTTCATCGCGATGGCGCACTACGACGGCGAGACGCTCGATCGCACGCTCGCGCGGGGCGCGCTGCCCGTCAGCCGCACGCTGGCCCTCGCCGTCCAGGCCGGCCGCGGGCTCGCCGCCGCGCACGAGGAGCTCATCGTCCATTGCGATATCAAGCCCGGCAATCTGTTCCTCACCAGGGGTGACACGGTCAAGATCCTGGACTTCGGCATTGCGAGACCGTTGCGCGAGGTGGAGTCGGGCGATGCCCGCGACACCTACGGGACGCCCGCCTACATGGCCCCCGAACAGCTGCGGCGCGAGCCCGTGGATCAGCGTGCCGACATCTGGGCGCTCGGCGTGGTCATGTACGAATCGCTGACGGGCCTCACCCCGTTTCGCCACGACACGGTGCCAGGCGTGGTCGAGGCCGTCCTGAACGCGCAGCATCCGCGCGCCTCCGCGATCAACCCCGACATCCCCGCGCCGATCGATCACATCCTCGACAAGGCGCTGGCGAAGAGCCCGCGCCTCCGGTACGAACGTGTCGATCAGATGGTGCACGAACTGCTCGGCGTGCAGGCCGCCGTGGACGCCCAGGCCCTGACGATCCGGATGCCGACCGCCGTGACGAAGTCGTCGCTCGCGGTCCTGCCGTTCGAGGACATGACCCCGGCGAAGGACCAGGAGTTCCTGTGCGACGGGATCGCGGAGGAGATCCTGCGCGCCCTCAGCCGAATCCCCGACCTGTACGTCGCCTCGCGCACGTCGGCGTTCCAGTTCAAGAACCGCGCGGCCGACATCCGCGAGGTCGGGGCGCGGCTGAACGTCAACACCGTGCTCGAGGGCAGCGTGCGGCGCGCGGGCGACCGCGTGCGCGTCACGGCGCAGCTCGTCAACGTCGAGGACGGGTACCGTCTCTGGTGCGAGCGGTACGATCGGGACCTGCAGGACATCTTCGCGATCGAAGACGAGATCGCGGACCAGATCGCCCGTGCCCTGCAGGTGACGCTCGCGGAGCGCGCCGGCCGACGTGGGCCTGGCCGATTCGAGCCCGACACCGAAGCCTACGAGCTGTACCTGCAGGGCCGCCAGTTCATCCACCAGCACCGCCGGAAGGCGTTCGAGGTCGCGCTGCAGACCTTCGGGCGCGCGATCGAGCTGAGCCCGAATTACGCGCGCGCCTATGCCGGCATCGCCGACTGTCATTCGTTCCTCAGTCTCTACTTCGGGCACGGGCAGGAGGCCGTCGAGGCTGCGGACCGCGCGTCTGCGAAGGCCCTCGAGCTGGACCCCGGCCTGTCCGACGCGCACGCCTCCCGGGGCCTGGCGCTCTTCCTCCGCAAGGATTTCGAGGGCGCCGAGGGCCACCTCCGCCAGGCCATTCAGCTCGACCCGCGCCTCTACGAGCCGCACTACTTCTTCGGGCGCGTCTGTTTCTCGGAGGCGCGCACCTTCGAAGCGGCCGAGCACTTCCGCGAGGCCTGTGCGCTCGTCCCGGAGGCCTACGACTCGTGGTACCTGCTCGGCATGTGCTACCGGCGCCTGGGCGACACGGGGCGCGCGCGCAACGCGAACTTCGAGTGCATCGAGGCCATGAAGCGCTGGGTCAAGTCGCATCCCGACGACACCCGCGCGTGGACGATGGGCGCGTCGGTCCTGGCCGAGATGGGCGAGCCGGATCGGGCGGCGGCCTGGGTCGGGCGCGCCGTCGCCATCGATCGCGACGAGGCGATCATCCAGTACAACGCCGCGTGCGTCTACGTGGCGCTGGGGCGACCCGATGATGCCCTGGCGAGCCTCGAGGCGGCGGTGCGCTACGGGAAGATCTCGACGGACTGGATCAGGAACGACCCCGATCTCGACCCGCTGCGCGGTGACCCGAGGTTCCAGGCGCTCGTCGCCGCATCGGAACCGTCGGCCTGACGCGGGGTACTCGGAGGGCCCGATCTGACTTCGGAGGGCCGGCTCTCGGAGGGCCGGTCCTTTCAGGGCCGGCCGCGGCCTGACCACCCGGGCGGCCGACCGGGCGGCAGCGGTCGGCGCCGCGGCCGCCACAACTCGTAACCCTGGTCCTGGGCCACGAACTCGAGTTCGAGCGTGTCGGTGGCGAACCGGCGCAGCGGTGCGGGGGTGTGTTCCGGCTCGAAGACGACGTAGCCCAGGTGAGACCGGTGGAGGAACCGGCCGCGATTGCGCCAGGCGCGATACTCCTGTTCCGGCGTCAGCGCATGGCCCTGGCTCAGGGTGACGAGCGCCGACGTGAACGGAAAGCTCATCATCGACTTCTTCTTGCGACCCGGCACGCGTGACAGGTAGCCGCCAATCAGTTTCTTCTCGTGATGGGTCTGGAAGAACTGCGACTTCGCGCTGAAGTTGCCAAGCGACGAGGCGCCGTCCCGGATGCCCGTCGGCAGGTGCAGCACCCGTACCTGCGGGTCCGGATCGGCCTTGATGATGTCCAGCACCGAGGGCACGCTGGCGGCGGCCAGGGGACGCGGCGCCGGCCACAACTCGAACCCGAGCAGCGCCACGACGACGGCAGTGACGAGCGCGGGGCGGCGCGCGCGCGCACGGATGGCGACCAGCGCCACCGCGAAGAGCACGGCCACGAGCAGCGTGGTGACGACGGCAAACCGAGACGGCGAGCGTGCGAGGCCAACCACGGGTACGTAGCGCAGGAGGGCCCAGGGGCCGGGAACGTATGTGTGGACGCCGGCGACCTGGACGAAGGGGCCCAGCGACAGGGCGGCGAAGGCGATGGCCAGGCCGAGCCAGGGGCGAGGCAGCGGCGTCCTGAAGGCACGGGCCGCCACGAGCAGGCAGGTCAGCGCCGTCAGCGGCAGCGCCGCGGTGAACTCCGCGAACCCGTCGGGGCGCCTGTGTCGGAGCCAGGTTTCGAACGGGGCCCCGAACCACGGGTGATTCGGGTTGGGCATCACGAGGGCCAGCAGGTCCACGCCGGGCGGGCTGCTGCGCCACAGCGTCCGCGGGGCGTCGAACTGGCCTTCGGCCAGCAGCGATCCCATCGCGAAGAGCGTCGGGGACACCAGCACGGCGCACACGAGCGTCGCGCCGAATGCCAGGCGCAAGGCGGCCCGCCGGGCGGTGTCGGCCCCGACCAGGACTCGGGGCTTCCACAGGAGCAGGCCGCGGGCGAGGAAGAGGAGCGTCACCAGCAGGACCGGGGTATACAGCGTTTCGAGCACGACCTCGCGCCCGAACAGATCCATCCGGGTGCCCCCGGTGAGGCTGATCCCGGCAACGACGCCAAGGCCCATCAGGAGGGCGAGGTCGATGGCGGGGCGCGCCAGGTCCAGGATGGTCTCACGGCGCACCCATCCGAGCGTGAGCATTTTCGCGCCGACGAGTCCCGCCACGAGGAGCGTGGCGTACACCCCGTAGTAGGCGTCACACAGGGCGGCGGTGGCCAGGGCTGCCCCGGTGGCGATCACATCGCGCCATCGACCGGTTTCGAGGGCCCTGGTCGCGGCGAGGGCCGAGAGGGGCAGGCCGAAGGCGGCCACGAGGCTGAAGTGCGCCGTCGAGCGTGCGATGAGCACGGGCGATGCCGCAAACAGGGCACCGGCCAGCCATGACTCGAGCGTCCGGCCGGTGACGTGCCTGGCGAGTAGGAACGTGCAGAAGCCGTTCAGCGTGACGAAGGCGATGACGAGCAGGTTGTACGCGGAGACCGGGCTCAGCGTGGCCACGAATGGCGCGGCGAGCAGGTCGGGCAGCAGCGTGTAGTTGTGGAAGCTGAGGCTGGTCCTCGGCAGTAGCGAGAGGATCGCGGACGTCGTGAAGGGCAGGACGCCCTGCTCGAGTTCGTGCTGGAACACCCAGAGGTTCCAGACGTAGACGCCGGTGTCGCCCGATGGCGGGCCCGGGAGATGGGTCGCCAGTCTGGCGGGCAGAGGCCAGAGGACGGCCAGTGTGAGTAGAAGATACGCGCCCAGGGCGATCCAGGAACGACGAAGGGGCATCAGCAGCTCTGAGCGGGAGCTCAGCGTTACGAGCCGCCTAGGGTATCACGCCCGTCACGGATTCTTCACATGTGTGTCAGGGACTGTTGGTGAAGGTGCCGGGTGCCGTGCGCCGCAGGCCGCAAGCCGATTGTCGGATTAGATCTTTGGGGATCAGCGGGGGGAACGGGCCGGCGGGTGCCCCGGAGGGGCACCGCACCGGCCAACTGGCAACTGGAAACTGATCAAAACGTCAGTTTGAACCCGAACTGCGCCGGCGTGCTGATCGCGGTCCCGATACCGGTGAAGTTCGTTTCGTTGAAGACATTGAAGGCTTCGAGCCTGAACTGCGCCCTGACCCCCTGCGTGATGACGAAGTTCTTGAACAACCCGAAGTCGGTAATGTGACGATACGGCCCGCGCACCACGCTGCGCGGGGCGTTGCCGAACTGGTTGGCCGCCGGCTGTGCAAAGGCCGCGGTATTGAACCACTGCGCGATCTCCTTCGGGCCTTCGGGATCGCCAATCAAGTCAGGGCGACGCGAGATGTTGCCAAACGAGTTCATGGAGTTGGTGGCAGTCGTGATCGTCAGCGGCACGCCGCTCTCGTAGCGGGTGAACCCGGTCAACTGCCAGCCGCCAACGACGTTGTACATGAACCGGTTGCCGGGGTCGTTGAAGAACGGCAGCTCCCAGATCCAGTTCAGGCCGAAGATGTGCGTCCGGTCGTAGCTCGCCACGGCGCGCTCGGCGTCCAGGTTGTTGATGTTCTGGGCCAGGGTTGACCGGTCGTCCGGCGAATCGGTCTCCACCTTGGAAAGCGTGTAGTTCACGTTGAACTGCACCCCGTTCCTGAAGCGGCGTGACAGGCTCGTCTGCAACGAGTGGTAGATCGAGTCCGCGTCGGTCGCGCGCATCGTGATGTTGCCCCAGCCGGAATACGGCCGCGCCGCATTCGACGGTGAGCCCGTGCCCGTGGGCGTCTGGTTGATGTCGTACGCGCGCAGCAGATTGCGACCCGCACTGCCCACGTAGGCGATGTCCGCCGCGAGATCCCACCCGAGCTGACGCTGCACCCCGAGGCTCCACTGGTGCGTCGTCGGAATCTTGAAGTCCGTGCTCATGGCAATCAGATTCGGCACGAGCACCTCGTTGTCGCGGGCCGCGCCTGCCGTGGGATTGCCGAACGTCGGACCCGAACCGCCGGTCGCGTTGACGACAGCCGTGAACGCGAATGGCGGGTTGACGAACGCGTTCTGCAGCGCAATCCCGACGAGCGTGCGGTCGAAGTAGGTGCCGTAGCCACCACGCACGGCCGTACGGCCGTCTCCGGCCACGTCCCAGGCAAACCCCACACGCGGCCCGAACGTCGCCCACGGGCTCTCGACGACACGCCGGTCGTAGGGTGAGTTCTGTCCGGCAATGATCATCCCGTTCAGCGGATCGCCGGTGCCTTTCACGCGCACGTTGGCCGACGAGATCTGATACGCCTTTGATCGGTCGAACGCCGAGGGGTCGAAGTTCGTGAGCACGTCTTCGGTGTCGACCGGCTGACGGATCCACGACCAGCGCAGGCCGAGGTTCAAGGTCAGATTGGGCTTCACCTTCCAGTCGTCCTGCGCGAAGGCTTCGTACATGTCGTAGCGAAGGTGCGACGTGATGTCCACGTTGGTCTCGCTGTAGGAGTTCGCGCGTCCCAGCAGGAAATCGGCGAACGCATCGCCCGTCGACGCGAACACCCCTGCCGTCGAGGAGCCGGGGAAGTTGAACGCGCCGTTGGTGCCGCTGGCCGCGTTCTCGTTCTTGAACTCCCAGGAGAACAGGAAGCCGCCCTTGATGCTGTGGTTGCCCTTGATCCAGGTCAGCGTGTCCTTGATGCGGTGGGAGCCGTAGGTATTGTCGTACGGGCCGAAGAAGTTCCAGCCCCCGTACCCGCCGGCGCCGAACGAGATGCCGGGCAGGATGTCGTCACCCGGGCTCCCCGTGTACACCTTCGGGACGGCCACATTGCGTTCGTACGTTCCGTTCAGGGTGCTGAGGATCGCCCCGCGGCTGTACTGATAAGCCGCTTCGTTGAACATGTTGGACGAAAGCACCCAGTTCCACGCGCCCACGAAACCGCGGCCCGGCTGATCCGAATCGAGGCTGGCGAGCCCTGGGAAACTGGTCTGCGCGCTGCCGAACACCTCGCCAAACTGCTGGTCGGCAGGCAGGGCGTCATGGATGAACCGGCCGTACACGAGGTGTGCCGGCGAGACACGGAAGTCCATCCTGATGAGCTCTTCGCGGAAGTCCACTCCCGTCGTCGCCGAGGTGCTGAAGTTGCGGTTGCCGCCGAGCACGTTCGGGTCCGCGTTGGGTTCGGGGAAGTACTGCAGCAGCGCGCGCGCGATCGGGTCGATGCGGCTGGCGGGAATGGTGTTGCCGGGGAAGGGAAGCCCGGTGGTGGGATCGACGATCGTGATGGGGAACTCGCTGAAGTCCCCGTTGCGCTGCCGGGCCGTGGGCACGCGCGTGTTGATGACGCCGGTGCCAAAGGGTCGCTCCCAGCTTCTGAACTCGTGGCCCCAGAAGAAGAACAGCTTGTCCCTCAGGACAGGCCCGCCGATGGTGTAACCGTAGTTGTCGTACTCGAGCGGCGCCGCATCGCGCTTCCCGTTCCTGTCAGCATCCAACGTTCCGAAGAAGGGTGCCGCATCGAGCCCGTCGCGGCGCAGGAACCAGAATCCTGTGCCGTTGAAGAGATTCGTACCGGACTTGGTGACGACGTTCACCTGGCCGCCGCCGCTGCGCCCGAACTCTGCGCTGTAGTTGGACCGCAGGATCTTCACCTCGGCCACCGCGTCCATGTTCACGAAGTTGATCAGGCCCAGGTTCGACCCCGCGTCGTTGTTGTCGGCGCCGTCGATCATCCAGGAGTTCTGGGCCGCGCGCCCGCCGTTCACGGACACCGCGGTCGTCCCGCCGGTGAGGCCGGGGACAATCCAGGAGTTCGTGCTCGACGAAACGCCCGGCTGCATCGCCACGAGTTGGATCACGCTGCGGCCGTTGAGCGGCATCTGCGACACCTGCGCCTGGTTGATCAGCGTGCTGATCTCCGAGGTCTCGGTCTTGATGATGGGCGACGCCGCGACGACCTCCACGGTCTCGGAGAGGGTGCCCGGCTCGAGCGTCGCGTCGATGCGCAGGCGATCGTTGACGCTCAGTTCGAGGCCGGAACGGACGAACTTCTTGAAGCCTTCCAACTCGACCGCCACTTCGTACCGGCCGATGGGCAGCAAGGGCACGACGTAGCCGCCCGTGGCGTCCGTCACCACCGTCCATGCCGCGTTGGTGCCGACGTTGGTGACCGTGACCGTGACGCCGGGGATGGCGCCGCCGCTCTGGTCCTTGACGATGCCCGTGATGGTGCCCGTGGTTTCCTGGGCACTGGCCCCGGCCAACCCGACCGCGAGCAGCAGCCCGGCCGCCAGCAGCGCGCGCAGGAGACGTCCAAGATTCATGGGATTCCTCCGGAGGGGAGCGAAAGACACGACCGCAGACGCGGTCAGCGGCTCCTGAAGCAGTACCGATGCCGCCACGCGTCACGCCGGGTCACAGATTCTGCGGCGTTTTTCTTTGAGATTTGGCCCGATCTCCCTGAATGCCGCGACCCGGCAATCCAAAGAGATGAAGGGGATTCAAATGGTTGGATCAGTTACCAGTTGCCAGTTACCAGTTACCAGCAACTGGACAAGCACCGAGAACCGATAACCGACAACCGAGGACCGATCGTGTAGGATCGAGAGTTCCGGGCTGAAGTTCGCCCCCGCATGCTGTCGAGCGCGTCCCCGTCCTCCTCCCTCTCGTTGCGGGCCCTGTTCAAGGCCGCCGCAAAGGGGGCAGGTCTGCTCGACGGCGCCCCCGCGCTCACAGGTCTCTCGAGCGCCGCCAAGGCCCTCGCCGTCGCCACGGCCGCAGCCGACGGCCCGGTCCTCCTCGTCGTCCCCACGGACCGCGATATCGAGCCGATGGTGGACGATGCCCGGTTCTTTCTGGGAGCGCTGGAAGGCCTGTCCGCGGCCGACGCCGAGCGGGCGGTCCTGCCGTTGCCTTCACCCGAGGTGGACCCGTATCGCGGCCTGTCGCCGCACTTCGACGTCGCGTCGGCCCGGGCGCGGGCGCTGCACGCGCTGGCCGCCCGCTCGGCGCGCCTCGTGATCGCCTCGGCCGCGGCGTTCCTGCCGCGGATGAGCCCGCCCGACCGCCTGCTCCAGGCAGCGCGCGTGCTCAAGCCCGGCGACGAACTGGCGCCCG
>CAYLZN010000074.1:0-19864 GCA_964387935.1 uncultured Vicinamibacteraceae bacterium
ATGACCACCCACGCCCGCGGCGGCCTCTTCCTCGATCCCGACGCGCGCGCCATCGTCGACATCGGCGCGCTGCACACCCGCGCCGTGAAGATGGACGGCCAGGCGCGCGTGCTCGGCTACCGCATGACGAGCCAGTGCGCGTCGGGCTCCGGGCAGTTCCTCGAGAACATCTCGCGATACCTGGGCGTCACGCTCGCCGAGATCGGCACCCTGTCGAAGCAGGGAGACCGGCCCGAGACCTGCTCGTCGATCTGCGCGGTGCTGGCTGAAACCGACGTCATCAACATGGTGTCCCGCGGCATCGCGGTGCCGAACATCCTCAAGGGCATCCACAAGTCCATGGCCGGCCGGTACATCAAGTTGCTCATCTCGGCGGGCGTGCGCGATGTCGTGCTGGTCACCGGCGGCCTTGCGGCCGACGAGGGGTTGCTCGCCGCGCTCGAAGAGGCGGCCGCCGAGCAGAAGGTCACCCTCGACATCCGCAGCCACGCCCAATCGAGTCTGGCCGGGGCGATCGGGGCCGCCCTCTGGGGCGCGTTCCGGGCGCGCAAGCTCGCGCAGCGCGGCCTGGCCCTGGGCGGGAACGCCGCGTGACCGCTTCCACCTCGAACCCCTGGGGCCTGACGGGTCGGACCGCCCTCGTGGCGGGCGGCAGCGGCGGCATCGGTGCGGCGGTGGTGCTGGCCCTCGCGGACGCCGGGGCGGAGGTGACCTCACTCGACCTGCCGGGCCGCCCGGCTCCGCCCGGTGCGCGGACCCTGCGCTGCGATCTGTCGGCCTCGAGCGAGGTCGAGGGCGCGGTGACGGCGGCCGCCGGCGACGGGCGCCGCATCGACGTCCTCGTGCACTGCGTGGGCATCACGCGGGATGCGCTGCTCTCCCGGATGGACGATGGGGAGTGGGCGGAGGTGCTGTCGACCAACCTCGGGTCGGCGTTCCGGCTGCTGCGCAGTGCCCTTCCGTTCCTGCGCGAGAGCGCCCAGGCGAGCGTCGTGCTCGTCTCGTCCATCAACGGCGAGCGCGGCAAGGCGGGGCAGGCCAACTACGCCGCAAGCAAGGCCGGCCTCAACGCGCTGGCCCGCACGGCCGCGCGGGAGTGGGGCCGTTTCGGGATCCGCGTCAACGTCGTCGCGCCCGGCTGGGTCGAGACGGCCATGACCATCGGGCTGCCGGCGGAGGTTCGTGAGCGGGCGCTGAACGAGACGGTCCTGAGACGCCTGGGACGCCCTGAAGACGTGGCCGGTGCCGTGCTGTTCCTGGCATCGGATCTGAGCCGCCACGTCACCGGCCAGGTGCTGCGCGTCGACGGGGGCCAGCTGATCGTCTGAGGTGACGCGGGGACCGCGTCCACACGTCGAGGAGACACGATGCAAGACCTGCAGCCGGCACGCGATCGCGTCGTCGTGCGCAACCTGACGCCAGCCGATGCGGAAGCGCTGGTGGCCATCGACGCGCACATCATGGGCACACGCCGGGAGGAGTTCTTCCGGCTGAAGCTGCACGAGGCGTTCGCCGACTCGGGTATCAAGGTGTCACTGGTCGCGGAACTGGACGGGGTGGTCGCTGGATTCCTCCTGGCCCGCGCCTACTACGGAGAGTTCGGGGTGACCGAGAAGGTGGCCGTCCTCGATGTCATCGGGGTGCACCCCGACTTCCGCGGGCAGCACGTGGGGGCGGCGCTCGTGGACCAGCTCCGCACCAACCTGCTGGGACTCGGCATCCGGACGCTCCAGACCGAGGTTTCCTGGACCAATCGCGACCTGATCGCGTTCTTCCAGCTCCAGGGCTTCGATCTCGCGCCGCGCCTCTGCCTCGAGCTGGATCTCGAGCGGACTCGAGTCTGACCAGGGATCGCCCGCGTGACCCTGTCGAAGTCCTCCTTGTATGCGCTCTACGCGGCCTTCGAGCTGGCCGTCGCGGAGGGGCAGCCGGTCCCGGTCGCCGACCTCGCCGAGCGCCACGGCATTCCACCGACCACGCTGGCGAAGGTGCTGCAGCAGCTCGTGCGCGCCGGGATCGCGGTCGGCGCGCGAGGGGTGGGGGGCGGCTATCGACTGGCGAGGCCGGCGTCCACCGTCTCCGTGCTCGACGTCATCAGCGTGTTCGAACGGCCCGGGGCGCCACGGGAGCCTCTGCCCGTGCGCGCGGCGTCGGGGCCGGCTCCGATCCCCGCGGGCGAGCGGCTGCAGGCGCTCTTCGAGGAGGTGGACGACCTCGTCCGCAGCACCTACGCGTCGGTGAGCCTCGAAACCCTGGCACGTGCCGGCGTGCGGTAGCACGACGCCGCGGCGGAGGGCCTCCCGCCCCTGCCCTACATCGTGCCCGGCTTCGGATGCGCGTAGAAGGTCTTGCCGACGATCTTCCACCCGTCCGGGAACTTGTAGAGCGACAGGTAGTCCGAGAACGTGTGGACGCCGTCGCGCCACAGCTCCACCTTGACGGTGGCGGCCGTGCCGGTGAGGTCGACCTGCGGGATCTCGTACTTCACGGCGAACTTCGGGGCGTTGGGATTGCCGGCGGCCTTTTCGATGCGCGCCGCCCACTCGTCGCGGGTGACCGCGCTCATCTTCCCGTCGGTGAGCACGAGCATCCGGAAGTCGGGATGGAAGCCCCGGCGCATGGCCGCCGCGTCAGGCTTCACGTGCACGCCGTTGACGTAGGCCTCGGTCACGACACGGATCACCTCGTCTCTGTCAGCAGCCGAGGCGCTCGGCGGCAGGACCGCGATCAGTGCGAATACGAGCGGAACGAACACGCGACGCATGGCTCCTCCAGTCGCACCAGTATCGCCGATCTGGCGCCGGCGCCGACGCCCCCGTGCTCCGGCGGGCGCCCGAGGGCCCTGCCATGACCATGACGGTTCGGTAGCCTGGCCGCCCGCCGCCAGCCGGTATCACTTCCTCGGTGGCTTCAACGCCTCGCGTAGCTTGTCGGCCATGGACCCGAGTCCCTGTCGTGGCGTGACGCCGTCGCGAGCCGTGTAATCCCGGAGTTCCTCAGCCTCCTGGGCGGCCAGCGCCGCCTGTCGGCTCAGCCGGATCCGACGGCCGTCGGGATCCACCTCGAGGACGATGACCTCGACGTCGGCGCCCACCGGGAACGCGGCCTCGAGGTCCGCTTCCCGGGCCACGCCCGTCTCGCTCAGCGGGATGAGCCCGGTGCGCCCCGGCGCGAGGAACACGAACACCCCGAACGACTCGCGGCGCTCGACCTTGCCGGTCACGCGGGCGCCCGCGACGATCTGCGTCGCGGCCCCGCCCGCGCCCGCAGCGCGCGAGGACCCTTCCGGCACCGGCGCCAGACCAATCCGCTTCTTGTCCGCCTCGATGGCGAGGATCTCGAACGGGCCCGACGCGCCAACCGGGGCGGACCTGGCCCACCCGCCCGGCTGTCCGGTCGGCGGAAACGCGGAGGCGTGCGCCAGTCCCTCGACGCCGGGCTCCAGTTCGACGAACGCGCCGAACTGCGCATGTCGCGTGATCCGTCCCGTCCACACCTGCCCGACGGCGTACCGGGTCGGCACGGTCGACCACGGATCGTCGGCGAGCTGCTTCAGCCCCAGGGCGATGCGGTGCGTCTGCTCGTCCACGCGCAGCACCTTGACGGTAATCTCGTCACCAGGCTTGACGATCGCCTGGATGTCCGGCACGCGGGACCAGGCCATCTCGGACACGTGCAGCAGTCCCTGCACCCCCGCGCCCAGGTCCACGAAGGCGCCGAACTCGACGACCGAGGTCACGTGGCCGGTGAGCACCGCGCCCGGCACCGCCGCCCGCCGTACGACGTCAGCACGCGCCTGCTGTTCCTCTTCCAAGAGCGCGCGCCGCGAGACAACAAGGCTGCGTCCGCCGTCCTTGTATTCGACGATTCGGAACGGGTAGACGCGGCCCACGTGCTCCGAGGCCTCCGAGTTCCGGCGGATGTCAATCTGCGACACCGGGCAGAACGCGCGCTGGCGGCCAACCCGCACCTCGAACCCGCCCTTGACCTCGCGCTCGACCTTGCCCTCGACCGGCAGGCGGGCGTGGTAGGCGTCTTCGACCTGCCGGTCGCTGGCGGCGCTGCGTGCCAGGCGCCGCGACAGGGTCACGCCGCCCTCGGTTGACACCACGACCGCCTGGAGACGGTCGCCGACCTTGACCTCGAGCGCGCCGGCCTCGTCTCTCAGTTCGTCGACCTCGATCAGGGCCTCGCCCTTGCCACCCACGTCGACGAATGCCACTTCGGGACCGATGGCGACGACCTTCCCCTCGATCGTCTGGCCCCGCTCCACCCTCGTCGCCTTCAATGAGGCTTCGAACAGCGCGGCGAACTCGTTGTCGGACTCGCTCACGACTCCTCCCAGGACACGGCTGCAGCTTCTCGCATGAGGCCGCGGCAGTCAATGATGCCTCCGCCGGGGCGGGGCACCCGGCGCGCGGTGCGTGCGGCGAGCACCCCGCGGAACCCGCACCGCGCGGCATCCGTCTGGTGTGCCATGGCCTGGATTCGCACGCGATGGCTCAGGCGCTCGGCCGTGCTGCTGGGGGGACTGACGGGGGCAGTGCTCCTGCGCCTCGCCCTCGAACCCAGGGAATCGCTGCGGCCAACGGCTGATCTCTCGCCAGCCGCGCGCGCACGCCTGCACGCGCAGGCCGAGGCCGCCACCCGGCCGGCCGACCTGGCCAGCTCCCTGGCTGCGGTCGACGTCCTGCTCGTCGGAGAGGATCATTTCTTCGAGGAGCCGCCACGCTACCTGACCCACCTGCTCGAGGCGCTGGCGCCGCGGCGGGTCACGCTGCTGCTCGAGCTGCCGGCCTGGACGCAGCCTCACGTCGAGACCTACGTGCAGACCGGCGCGTCAACGGCCTTCGACGCCGCGGTCCGCGACGGCGAAGCACTTCCGCTGGGGGAGATCCTGGCCTGGGCGCACGCTCACCGCGATCGCGTGTCGCAGGTCGTGGCGATGGACGAGAACCGCCCCCGGATCGTCCTCAACCGGGCCCTGCTGCGCGACACGAGGAACGACACCATGGCCCGCGCCATCGTCGCCGCCCAGCGGGAGCGGCCGTCGGATCTCGTGGTCGCCTACGGCGGCCAGATGCACATGCTGCTCGGCGGGCGATACCGCTACGACCGCGACGACCGCACGCCCGCCGGCGCGCGCGTGCTCCGCGCCGGGATCCCCAGGGCGCGCG
Organism: uncultured Vicinamibacteraceae bacterium; assembly: GCA_964387935.1. Lineage (GTDB taxonomy): Bacteria > Acidobacteriota > Vicinamibacteria > Vicinamibacterales > JAFNAJ01 > CAYLZN01. The sequence continues at coordinate 5,178 of CAYLZN010000074.1, forward strand.
TCAGGACTCTCCTGTTGTCCGGCGACGGCAGGGCGCCGATCTGCGAGGCCTGGACAGGGCCCGGCGTGCTCGCGATGTCGGAGCCAGTGGGCGCAGAGCCGTGGGTCTATTTCATCGACGAGGCGATCTTCGGTGCCAGCACCGCGCGTGAGTTGTTCGACGGGTTCGTGCACCTGGGCACCCTCACGCGCATCCCTCACTGAAGGCGAGCCACCGGCCGGGCGGCACTGCCCCGCCATCAAGGGGACCCTGTTGAAGGCGAAGCCCGCCAGCGGCGCAGGCGCTCCCCTGGCAGCCCGTTTACAGCGCGACCCGTGAGCGCTACTCTGGCCCCGCATGGGCCAGCCCCTGACCGGGCGCACGGTGTCCCACTACCGCATTCTCGAGGCTCTCGGCGAAGGCGGAATGGGCGTCGTGTATCGAGGCGAAGATCCGCGCCTCGGTCGACCGGTGGCCGTCAAGGTCCTCGCGGAACGGTTCGCGGACGATCCCGAGGCCCTCGCCCGGTTCCTCACCGAGGCGCGGGCCGCGTCCGCGCTCAACCATCCCGGCATCTGCACGGTGTACGACGTGGGGGTCCACGAGGGTCAGCCCTACCTCGTGATGGAACTGCTTCGCGGGCGCACGCTCGACGCCGTGGTCGCGGACGGACCACTCCCCGTCGAGTCGTGTCTCGAACTGGGCGTGCAGTTGACCGACGCCCTCGCCGCGGCGCACGCCGCGGGCGTCGTGCACTGCGACATCAAACCCGGCAATCTCGTCTTGACCGAGCACGGGTTGAAGATCCTCGACTTCGGTCTTGCGACCGCGCTGCGCGCGGACACGGCTGCGCTCACCACCACACGAGTGGCTTCCGACAGCGCGTCGCCCGGCACCCGGCGCGTCATGGGCACCCTGCCGTACATGTCGCCCGAGCAGGTGCGCGGCGAGGCGGTGGATGCGCGGACCGACGTGTTCTCGTGCGGGGCCACGCTGTACGAAATGGCCACCGGCCGGCGCGCCTTCGGCGGTTCGACGGTCGAGGTCATCGTCGATGCGCTGCTGCGGCGCGATCCGGTCCATGCCAGCGAGATCGACCCGCGGCTGCCTGATGTGCTCTCGCCGCTGCTCGCCGGCGCCCTGGCGAAGGACCGCGCGGAGCGGTACGCCAGCATGTCGGACCTGCGCACCGACCTAGTGCGCCTTCGACGCGAGCTGGGGGTGGGGGCGGCGCCAACACCGCCCCACCCGGACGCGCGCCACCAGCCCTCCCGGCCTGGCGCGCGCACCCGTCGGGTGGCCCTCGGCATCGGCGGCGCGGCCCTCGCCGGCCTGCTGGCCTGGACCCAATGGGACCGGTGGTGGCCCGGCCCCGCGCGCCGTGCCGTCGGGTCGATCGCGGTGTTGCCGTTCACGAACGCGACGGGCGACGCCGAAATGGAGTACCTCAGCGACGGGCTCACCGTCCGTCTGATCAACACCCTGGCCGACGTGGGATCGCTGCAGGTCAAGTCCCGGGCCGCCGCCTTCCGCTACAAAGGGCGCACCGACGACCCACGCGTCCTGGGACGCGAGCTGCAGGTGGACGCGCTGCTCACCGGGAGCGTCACGCGCCGGGGCGATCGACTCGTCGTCGACGCGGAACTGGTGGACGTGGCGTCCGGCAACCAGTCCTGGGGCGACCAGTTCAGCGGCAACCGCGCGGACGTGTTCGCGCTCGAGGACGACATCGCCCGCGGGATTGCCAAGGAACTCGCGCTCGAGCTCGCACCGGAAGCCGAGCAGCGCTACTCGCGCAGGTACACACGCAATCTCCGGGCGTACGAGCTGTACCTCCGCGGCGTGCACCTCGCAGGCACGTTCCGCAGGGAAGGGCTCGAGCGCGCCATCGCGCTGTACCGCGAAGCGCTCGCCCTCGACCCGCAGTACGCGTTGGCCTACACCGGCCTGGCGCACGCGTTCTTCTGGTTCACCGACTGGTACGCCCCAAGCCAGGAGGTCTCCCCGCCCGCCCTCGAGGCCGCGCGGCGGGCCCTCGAGATCGACGACGGCCTGTCGGACGCCCACGCGATGCTGGGACTCGTGACGCTCGTCTATGTCTGGGACTGGGGCGCAGCGGAGCAGGCCTTCCAGCGTGCGCTGGCGCTCGATGCCGCCGACGCCCGCACGCGGGCGTATCATGCATGGCTGCTGTCCGCTCTGGGCCGTCGCGAGGACGCGGCCTCCGAGGCACTGCGGGCCCAGCAGATCGACCCGTCCTCGCTCGAAGCGGCGACGGTGGCCGCCCTCGCCCTCTACCTCGCCCGCCGCTACGACCAGGCCGCGCACCTGGCCCGGACCGTGGTCCAGGCGGACCCTTCACTGACGTGGGCGCACATCACGCTCGGCCGCGCGCTGCAGGCTGGAGGGCGGTTGGCGGAGGGGCTGCCCCTGCTCGAGCGCGCCGTGCAGCTCGAGCCCGCCCTGTCCGAGGCGCTCGCGGCGCTCGGCCACGCCTACGCTGAAGCAGGGCGCCCGGACGATGCCCGCGCTATCCTCGGCCGGCTTCGCGAGCTGGCCACCACGCAGTACGTGTCGCCGCTCGATTTCGCCACCGTGCATGCGGGACTCGGCGAGCGCCGGGAGGCGCTCGACTGGCTCGAGCGCGCGTACGAGCGGCGGGCCTATCTGATGCCGTTCATCGATGCCCTGCCCTTCTTCGACGGGCTCGACGCCGACACCCGGTTCGAGACTCTCCTCGGGCGCCTGAACCTCCCGCGGCCGGACCGCCGGATGAGCGAGGCGACGCCGGTCCGATAACGCGTCCGTCGTGTGCGACGACAACTTTGAGCGGGGCTCGACCCGGGGCCCCACCCCGGCAGGCCGCGTGGGCGCCAACCCGGCGGTCGGGCAGTGGCCACTCCCTTGCAGCACCACCGACCACCTGCCGCCGACGCCACGTCGCGCGCCGGCGGCCGCTTCAGGAGGACTCAGGCATGAAGGTGCGCGCATTGATCGCCATGCTGTTGCTCGCTGGACTCCCCTCTCTCGCGCTCGCGCAGGACGGAACCGGTGAGCCCCCGGCCGCCGAATTCCTCACATGGGTGACCTGTCCCGAGGGCGCTCACCAGGTCACGGTCTTCTCCGAAGGCACGGCCTGGAACCGCGGCATGAAGGCCGCGTGGCTGACCGTCTACAACCCGACCGGAGTCGAGCAGAACGTCTGGCTGCGCGTTTACGCGGACGGCAAGGAGGAGCCCCTGAAGCTGCATCAGCTCCTCGCCCCGCACGCCCGGCACGCCTGGCACATGAACTACGAGCTGCTCGGCCTCGAGAAGCCGCTCGACAGGAAGGAGATGAAGGACTTCAACTTCGCGTCCGAGGTGTTCTTCGACACCGTCGGCGTGGCCAACATCGCCGTCTGGGAGCTGGGCAACGGTGTGCCCTTCTACGTGCGCGCGGCGTACCTGAAGGGCACCGATCATTGCGTGAAGTGGTAAGCGTGCCCTGTGCCCTGTGCCCTGTGCCTTGAGCCCTGTGCCCTGTGCCTTGAGCCCTGTGCCTGCCCTATCCCGTCTCCCCTGACCATCGCCGAATCCGAGGCGTGAGCAGCGCCAGCAGCGCGGAACCGGCCAGCAGCGCCACGGCGATGCCGCCGTAGAGCTGCATCAACCTCGCGGGGTCCTCGGCCACGAAGAAGCCGGACAGGAAGCCCGCCAGCTTGTTGCCGAGCGACGTGGCGAAGAACCAGAGACCCATCATCAGGCCGACGAAGCGTGTAGGCGATAGCCGGGTCACCGTGCTGAGCCCGACGGGCGACAGGCACAGCTCGCCGATCACGTCGAAGAGGTACACCGCGACGAGCCACATGGGACTGATCTTGCCGCTCGCCGTCAAGGCGGACGCCACGACGAGCAGGCAGAAGGCAAAGCCGATGGCGAGCAGCCCGATGGCGAATTTCGCCGGGCTGCTCGGCTGGCGCGAGCCAAGGCGCACCCAGAGCCTCGCGAACACGGGCGCCAGCAGGATCACGTACAGCGGCGTGAGCGACTGCAGCCAGCTCGCCGGGAATTCGAATCCGAACACGTTGGTGGACACGAGGCGCTTGGCGAACAGGTTCAGGCTGGCGCCCTTCTGCTCGTACGCCGCCCAGAACAGGATCGTGAAGGCGAACAGCACCACGATCGCCGCGAGACGCTTCCACTCCTCGCGGGTGAGCCCCTCGTGCGCGACACCGGCGCCCTTCGCCGGCCTGACGGGTGCGTTGCCGCCCTGCGGGAGCCGGCTCCGCTGGAGCACGAACACCGCGATCCCGACCAGCATCCCCACACCCGCCGCGCCGAACCCGAAGTGCCAGCTCAGGGCGGGGTCCACCCCCATCGACGCCAGCCACGCCCTGAACGCGGGGCTCTCCGCCAGCCAGCCGGACACGAGCGGAGCCATGAGCGCCCCGATGTTGATCCCCATGTAGAACAACGAGAACCCGCTGTCGCGCCTGGGATCCCCGGGCCCGTACAACTGACCTACCATCGCGCTGATGTTCGGCTTCAACAGCCCGGTGCCCACGGCGATCAGCGAGAGCCCCGTGTAGAACGCCGCCAGCGACGGCCAGACGAGCACGAACTGCCCGAGAGCCATGACGATCGCTCCGAGCAGCACCGCCCGGCGCTGTCCCAGGTAGTGGTCGGCCACGAACCCGCCCGGCAGGGCCAGCAGGTACACCGCCATCGTGTAGGTGCCGTAGAGCGAGCTCGCCCCTTTCGTATCGAACCCGAGGCCTCCCTCGGCCACGGGGGCCACCATGAAGAGCACGAGGATGGCGCGCATCCCGTAGTAGCTGAATCGCTCCCAGAGCTCGGTGAAGAACAGCGTGGTGAGCCCGGCGGGGTGCCCGGCCAGGCCACCCGCATCCGCGGTGCTCGAGGGTGGCATCATCGAGGGCGGCGACGTCGTGGTCATAGAGGCAGCATCCTCTCACGGAAACCCTGTCACTGATAGACTCGCCCTGCGGGCCCGTGCGACTGGCGCCGCTGCCCTGGCACGTCATGTTCCTCGTCGATCAACTGATTCTCCTCGCGGGCGTGCTGCTGCTCGTGGGCATCCTCTCGAGCCGGGTGTCGGCGCGCCTCGGCCTGCCCGTGCTCGTGCTGTTTCTCGTCGTCGGCATGCTTGCGGGCGAGGATGGCATCGGGCGCATCGACTTCGACAATGTCCGTGCGGCGCATGCCATCGGCAGCGTGGCCCTCGCCCTCATCCTGTTCGACGGCGGCCTCCAGACCCGCGCCGCGGCGCTCCGGCGTGCGTGGAAGCCCGCGGCGACGCTGGCCACGGTCGGCGTCCTGCTCACTGCGGCCGTCACAGGGACCGCGGCGACCTTCGTCCTGGACGTCCCCTGGCTCACCGGCCTGCTGCTCGGGAGCATCGTGGCCTCGACCGATGCCGCCGCCGTGTTCTCCGTGCTGCGGTCCCAGGGGCTCCGGCTGCGGCAGCGCCTGGCCGCCACCCTCGAAATCGAAAGCGGGTCGAACGATCCGATGGCCATCTTCCTCACCGTGGGCCTGGTCGAGGTCGCAGCCGGACGACTGTCGATCGGCCAGGAACTCGCCGGCCTCTTCCTCGCGCAGATGGGCATCGGCGCCGCGGCCGGACTCCTCGGCGGGTTCGGGGGCGCGCACCTGATCAACCGCGTCAATCTCACCACGCCCGGCCTGTACCCGCTGCTGACCGCCGCGTGCGGGCTGCTGGCCTACGGGGTCGCTGCGGCCCTGGGCGGCAGCGGCTTCCTGGCGATCTACCTGTGCGGCATCGTGCTCGGCAACAGCCGGCTCGTGTTCCAGCGTGGCACCTTCATGTTCATCGATGGACTCGCCTGGATCAGCCAGATCGCGATGTTCGTGGTCCTCGGGCTGCTCAGCACCCCGACGGAGCTGATTGGCACGGCCGGCCCCGCGCTGCTCATCTCCGCCGTGCTCATGTTCGTCGCGCGTCCCCTCGCGGTGATCCCGCTCCTCTGGCCGTTCCGGTTCTCGACGCGCGAGCAGACGCTGATGGCGTGGGTCGGTCTGAAGGGCGCCGTGCCCATCATCCTGGCCACGTATCCCCTGATGTTCGCGGTGCCGGAGGGACGACTCATCTTCAACGTGGTGTTCTTCGTCGTCCTGGTGTCGGCCACGCTCCAGGGCTGGACGCTCCCCTGGCTGGCCTCTCGCCTGCGCCTCGACGAGGGCCAGGCCGAGCAGCCCCCGGTGTCGCTGGAACTGCTCGCCCTGCGGGAGATACACGCCGACATCGTGGACTACGGCGTCGAGGTCGGATCCGCGCTCGCCGGGCGCGCGGTGCGGGACCTCCACCTCTCCGAGGGCGCGGTGATCGCGCTCATCGCACGCGGCAGCTCCATGGTCGTGCCGCACGGTCCCACCGTGATCGAGGAGGGCGATCGCCTCTTCGTGATCGCCCGCGACGACATTCGGCAGGCGCTCGATGACGCCCTCCGCGACGGGCCCGTAGCCGCGCGGCGGTGACGGAAGGGCGGGTCCCCGTTCCACCTGATGGCCGGGTATCATGACGAAGCCAGCGCGGCGCGTCGGCGCGGAGGCAAGGACGATGGACAGGCCATTCCGTGTGCTGGGAGTTCAGCAGATTGCGATCGGTGGGCCGGATAAGGTCCGCCTGCGCACCCTGTGGGTCGACATGCTCGGGCTGAAAGCAACGGGCACGTTTCGGTCCGAGCGCGAGAACGTGGACGAGGACATCTGCGCGATCGGCGCCGGCCCCAGGTCGGTCGAGGTGGACCTGATGCAGCCCCTCGACCCGGAGAAGAAGCCCGCCGTCCACACGACGCCGCTGAACCACGTGGGTCTCTGGGTGGACGACCTGCGGCGCGCGGTGGAGTGGCTCACCGCCCGCGGCGTCCGCTTCGCGCCCGGGGGCATCCGTCCGGGCGCGGCGGGCCACGACATCTGTTTCGTCCACCCGAAGTCGAACGACGAATTCCCCATCGCAGGCGAGGGCGTCCTGATCGAGCTCGTCCAGGCCCCGCCCGACGTCGTCGCCGCGCTGGCGAGGATCGACTGATGCGCACCATCCCTGTCGTTGCCGCGTGCATGATCGTCGCGCTCACGTGGCCGCTGCCGGCCCAGGACGGCTACGTGCCGGCCCCCGAGAACCTGAAAGCCCGGGAGTGGTTCCAGGAGGCGCGTTTCGGCTTGTTCATCCACTGGGGCGTCTACGCTGGCCCCGGGGAGGGCGAATGGGTGATGCAGAACAGACGCAACACCATTCCCGAGTACGAACGGGATCTCCCGCCCGCCTTCAACCCGGTCAGGTACGACCCGGCCGCATGGGTGGCGATGGCGAAAGCCGCGGGCATGCGGTACATCACGATCACCGCGAAGCACCACGACGGATTCGCCATGTACGACTCCAAGGTCAGCGACTACGACATCGTCGATCGGACGCCGTACGGGAAGGACGTCCTCGAGGCGCTCGCCGAAGAGTGCCGCAAGGCGGGGATCAAGCTGTTCTTCTACTACTCGCAGCTCGACTGGCACCACCCGGACTACTTCCCGCGCGGCCGCACCGGGCGCTTCGCCGGTCGCGACGAGAAGGGCGACTTCAACAGGTACCTCGACGACATGGATGCCCAGTTGTCGGAGCTGTTGACCGGGTACGGGGAGCTCGGCGGCATCTGGTTCGACGGCTGGTGGGACAAGCCCGAGGCCGAGTGGCGCCTCGGTCGGACCTACGGCCTGATTCACCGCCTGCAGCCGGCGGCGCTCATCGGCGCCAACCACCACCGGAGGCCGTTTCCCGGCGAGGACTTCCAGATGTTCGAGAAGGACCTGCCGGGGCAGAACACGCAGGGCTGGAACGACCAGGCCGTGCGCGGGACGCTGCCCGTCGAGATGTGCGACACGATCAACAACTCGTGGGGCTACAACAAGACCGACGGCCGCTACAAGAGCACGAAGGAGCTCGTGCACCTGCTCGTCAAGGCGGCCGGCCACGACGCCAACTTCCTCCTGAACGTCGGGCCGCGCCCGGACGGCACGATTCAACCCGAGTTCGTCACGCGCCTCGCGGAGGTCGGCGACTGGTTGAAGACCAGGGGCGAGACGGTCTACGGCGCGCGCGGCGGCCCCCTGCCGCCGCGGCCCTGGGGCGTGACGACGCACAAGGGCGATCGCGTCTTCGTGCACATCCTGGAGTGGCAGGACGCGGTGCTGGCGCTACCCCGCCCCGCGCGGCCGGTGAAGTCGGCGACCTACTTCGGCAGCACACGGGCTGTGCCGTTCACGATCGAGAAGGATGCCCTCCTGCTGCGGCTCGACCCGGCGACGATGGACCCGGTGGACACGATTGTCGTGCTCGAGCTGGGACGATAGTCACGTAGTCGGGCAGGCTGAACGCGAGAGCACCGGCTCAGGATGCCTCGGTCGCCCGCAGCCGGGACGCCAGCAACCCCGTGGCCTCCGACAGGTCCAGGTCGGCGAGCAGCAACCCCGGCTCGCCATACGGCTGGTGGCAGAGCACGGTGCCGTCCGGCCGCACGACCGCCGACGTCGTGGGCGACCCCGCGCTGGCGTAGTTCGCCGTCGCGAAGTAGCACGTGTTCTCGGCGGCCCGGCACAGCGCCGCCTTCTCGTGAAACGTGTTCGCCGGGTCGGCGAAGTGCGACGGCCGAAACCCGCCCGGCCCGGCCTCGTGGAAGCTCGGATGGAACACGACCTGCGCGCCGTGACGCACGGCCCATCGGACCGTCTCCGGATACCGCCAGCCCTCGTGGCAGATGACGATGCCGAAGGTCACCGAACCGGCACGGAACACGCGACGCCCGGAGCCGGCCGCATAGGTGGCTTCCTCGGACGGATCCAGCTGCACCTTGTCCTGGAAGCCGGCCACGTTGCCGTCGCGGTCGATGACCAGGGCCGAAATCAGCAGGCCTGCATCCGTCACGCGCTCCGAGCCGAGGACCACGGCCACGCCGGCGTCGCCCGCGGCACGCGCCACGCGTGACCATGCCTGCTCGAGGAAGCGCCGGTCCGGAGGGGGGACGCCTCTCCCTGGCGCCCGATAACCTGGAATGAAGCACTCGGGGAAACAGATGATTTCCGCGCCGGCCGTCGAGGCCTCACGAATGGCCGCCTCGGCGACCGCGACGGCCTCGTCGGGCGTCGACGGATACCGCAGGTTCGCGAGCGCGATGCGCGTGCTGGCCATGGCCCGAGGCCCTGGTTCAGTGGATCACGAGGACGCCCTGCGGCGTCGGGTGCAGCCACTCGACCCCGCGCTCGGTGAGCACGTAGTCGTCTTCGATCGGGTACCGCAGCTTCCTGCCGCCCCATTCCGGAATGGGTGTGTAGACGAACAGCTCAGAAACCATCATCACGTTCGCGGGGACGGGCAGCTTCTGCTGTTCGACCTGGAAGAAGGCCATCGAGGGACCGATGTCGTGCCCATGGTTGCCCACGCTGTGGTTGCCGAACACGACGTCGATCGCGTCGCCCGCGGACGGTTTGTTGAAGGCGATCGGGTTGAAGCCCGCCGCACGGAGCCCGTCGGTGGCCTCCTGGATCAACTCCGCCCCGGTGCGCCCCGGCCGCGTATGCTGCCGGACGACGTCACGGGCGCGCCGGGCGTTCTCGAAGGCGCGCGCGAAGCTATCGGGCAGCCGCGTCTCGCCGGGCTTCAGCACGTAGGCCACGCGCTTGACGTCCGTGCCGAAGTTCAGCATGTGCGCGCCCCCGTCGATCATCACCACCATGCCCGGCTGGATGACCGTGCCGTCGGAGGTTGCGATGATGCCGTCCGGTCCTGTGACGTAGACGGACGGCTGATCGAACTCCGAGGTCACGCCTCGCTCGAGCATCCGATCCTGCAGCCACCAGGCGACGTCCTCGAGGGTGGTGCGGCCGGGCGTGATGACCTCGTTGGAGAGCGCGCGCTCCCAGAGATGTACGGTGAGGGTCGCCACCTCGCCGAACGCGTTGATCTCGCTGGGCACGCGCGTCGTCCTGAAGTCGATGACGAGCCGCTCCGCACTGACGAGGCGCGACGCGAGCGCCGGCCCGAGGTGCTGGACCAAGTCCTCGTGCAGTGTGTGCGACAGGCCGTCTGCGGGCCCGCCGATCCTCGACATGTTGACGCCGATGCGTTTCGGGTTGCGCTCCGCGACGAAGGCGGCCAGGGTCTGCGACGGGTTGAGGATGTCGTAGGCGCCCGACTGCTCGAGCAGCGGCCCGTCGACGCCGAGCGCCGCCCGCTCGATGCGGTCGCCCCCTCGGTCCGTGAAGATGTAGTACCCCACGCCCGTGGCGTAGCCGCGCCCTAGATCGTCGTAGAGCGGGTCCCAGTGGTTCTCGCGCATCGCGACGATCCACATGTCGATCCCGTGCGCGCGCATCGCCTTCGGCAGGACCTGATCGAACTTTTCCAGGCGGATCTGGCGCTGAAGGTCCCATCGGCGCCGGGCTTCCTGCCCGGCACTGGCGGTCGGCACGGCGAGGAGCGCGACCGACAGGATCAGCAGCGACGCACAAGGCCGGACCATTGCTCCTCCACCACGCCTGCGCCGCCGCCGGGCGGCGTCAGGCGGGCACCTGCAGATCGGGCATGGGCGCGGCCACGAAGAGCCGCCGGCAGGGACCGGCGATCATCCTGGCGATCCGCACGGACCGCGCCGACCGGGCGGAGTCGGTCGCGATGCCGGTGTTCGCGTACATCTGGCGATAGAGCTTCGAGAGCAGCACGAAGGCGAGTCGGCCCTTCCACGAGCGGACGGCGCGGGACCGGGCCCACACGAGGCGCGTGCCGTAGAACTCGTCCCACACCGACTGCGTGCGGCGCCGGATCTCGTCGGCGGTCATCACCGGGTGCGGCGCGTAGATCTTCGGCCGCTTGGCTGGCGGGATCAGCCAGTGCCGCGTCAGCGGCACGCCATCGACGTGCTCAGACGACTGCGCCGACTCCTTCTCCCACTTCTCGAAATCCACCGTGCCCGGAAGCGGCGTCAGCATCACGAACTGCGCGAACGCCACGCCCGCGCGATGCGCGAGCTGCGCCGTCGCCTCGAAAGTCTCCGGCCTGTCGCTTGGCAAACCGAAGATGAACGACCCCAGCACGTGGACGCCGTGCGCGGGAAACACCTTGAGGCGCTCGACCAGCTCCTCGCCCGCGAGGTTGAAGCCCTTGTAGATGTCCTTCAGGCCCTCTGGCGTCACGGCTTCCACCCCGACGAGCGCGCCGCGGATGCGGGCGCGCTCCATGGCCCTGAGGAACTCCGGGTCCTCTGCCGCCTCCATGGTGATCTGCGTGTAGAACACCATGTCCTCGGGCAGCTTCGCGAGGCGGTCCATCAGCTCGAAACGCTCGGCGCGCATCTCCTCCAGTTCGTGCAGCCGGCCTTTGTCCGCCCGACGGTCCGCCTGCGCGAGATCGCCGAGCGACACCGGGTAGAAGTTGTCGTCTGCCAGCAGGATGAAGCGGAACCCGCGGCGTCGGAGCTGGACGACTTCCTCGAGGACCGCATCGACGCCGCGCTGGCGCGGCGCCTGGCCGTCCGTACGCCAGACCGAACAGAAGGAGCAGTGCTTCGGGCAGCCGCGCAGCGTCTGCACGGACGCCCACATGTAGCGGTCCCGCGGCAGCAGATCCCAGCGCGCCGGCGAGAAGGCATCCCCCGGCACGCGGCCCGCCTCGTAGACCGGCTGGAGCCTGCCCGCCTCGATGTCGTCGAGCACGGTCGCCCACGCGAGGTCGCCATCACCCCTCACCACGGCATGCGCGCCGCCCAGGTCGCGCGGCTCCTCCGGGAACAGCGTCGCGTGGATGCCGCCGAACACGACCACGCCCCCACGCGCGCGAACCTGCCGCCCGACCTCATAGCCGCGCAACACGTTGCCGGTGTGGATGCCGATGCCGACCACGTCGCCCGGCTCGACGCGCGCGATCTCGAACGGCTCGAGCGTCTCGTCGCAAATGATGGGGTCGCCCCAGCGGGCGGGCGTCGCGGCGGCCAGCACGAACAGCCAGCGCGGGGTGATGACCGCGGTGCCGAACGATAGATCGCTCGGGTTGACCAGGTGAACTCGCACGCAAAGCCTCCCAACCCGACCGGTCCCGGTCGAGGACACTGAATCTGCCGCCTCAGAACGCGCGGGCCGCCGCCACGCTGGCCCGACCGAAGAAGCCTGCCACGGATCGGCCGGAGCGCGCGGCCGCGCGCCCGATCGCCTGGCCCCCATCCCCCGCTGCCTCGCCCAGCCTTTCCCAGGCCCCTGGGGCCACGGGTGCCGACACTGGAGGAAGACCCGTGGGCGAGCCACCGATCACTCCGAGCGTCGCCGCGACCAGCAGGGGCCGCCCGGCGAGGGCAGCGACGCCATCGCCCGCGCCCTGCACCACTGCCGGGCCCTCGGGCGGCGCGGACGAGAAGGCGGGTCCCGCGTGCGCGGCCTCCACCGGCGCGACCGCCTGGGACACAGGCAACCAGGCCTGTCGAATCCTCGAGCGTGTCGGCGGCGGATCGACCGGCAGCGGCACACGCAACCCCGGGTCGTTCACGCCGACGCCCGCCCGTGCGAGCGCGGCAGGACCGTCCACCAGCAGGTCCGCGAAGACGACCACCGGGCGAGCGTCGCGTGCCGTCCAGATCGTCGTCGCCGCGACGACGCCGACGCCCACGGTCACCCAGCGCCACCGGGGCGCCGACGGCGCGCCGCCCAGAATGCGACGCACGCGCGCGGTCAGGGCTCCCCGAGCGCGGGCGACGCCTGACGCGAGCACGGGAACGCTCGCCGATCGACACCCGGCCAGGACCGTCGCCGCCTCGGCGAGGCTGCGCGCGTACGCGCGGGGCGCGCCAGTTGCGGCCACCACGCGGTCGTCGCACGCGACCTCGCGCGCACCATCAATCTGACGCGTGATCCAGGCCACCGCCGGATGCAGGCCAGTGATGCCGGAGATCAACAGCTCGACGAGACGTCCCCAATCGTCGCGCCGGTCCAGGTGCGCCTGCTCGTGCAGGATGACGAGGTGCAGCGCCTCGGCGTCCAGCGCGTCCAGCAGCCGCGGCGACACGAGGATGACAGGTCGGCCCAGGCCCACGGCGCACGCGCCCCGGATGCCGGCGGACACGCGCACCTCTGCGCGGCGACGTGTGGCGGGCGTGTTCCGGCTGCGGGCGAGCGTGGCGGCCACCTGCGGGGGCAGCGGCCACGATTGCGCACGCAACCGCGCCACCTGGCGCAGGCCGGTCGCCAGCCGAGCCAGACGCAACGCGACCCAGCCAAGCCAGGCTCCCACCAGTGCCGCGAGCAACCAGTCCGGCGCCGGGGGCAGCACGACCGTCGAGTCGGGTACGGCTGACAACGGAACGACCTTCGTGGTCGGCACGTGCACGTCGTCAGACCACACGGCCGGAAGGCCGAGCACCGTGAGCAGCGCTCCCCACCAGATCGCATGACGGGCGGCGCCTGAGAGGCCGGGCTGCACGCGGATTACCAGGGCCGCAGCCATGGCCACGAGCAGGCCCTGCCATGTCCAGTGCAGCAGCGCCGTCATCGCCGAACGCTCCGGGTTTGCGGGCGCTCGGAGCCGCTGTCGATCAAGGCGCGCACGCGTTCGTCCTCGTCCCGGTCTGCCTCGTCGCGCCCGAGCAGGCTGAGCATCAGGCGTTCCGGTGAATTGTCGAAGAACCGCGACAGCAACTGCGAGAGCGCCGACCGGCGAGCCTCGGTCTCCGCCATGACGGGCAGGAACGTGAACGCCCGCCCAGATTTCTGGTGGGACACGTAGCCCTTGTCCTCGAGGATCCGAAGCAGCGTCAGCACGGTGTTGTAGGCGGGCTTCGGCGAGCGCTCGAGGTGCTCGAGCACCTCCCCCACCGTCGCGCGGCCGCGATCCCACAGCACGCGCATGATGTGCAGCTCGGCGTCGGTGAGGCCGGGACTCGGATGGCGTGCCATGGAACGACGCCCACGATATGCGGGTGCGCGCCGCCTGTCAACTAATTAATTAGGAGATAGTCGGGCCTCGGCCCGCCGGCCTTGAGCCCTGAGCCTTGGGCCCTGAGCCTTGGGCCCTGAGCCCTGGGCCCTGAGCCTTGGGCCCTGAGCCCTGAGCCTTGAGCCCTGAGCCTTGAGCCCTGAGCCCTGAGCCTTGAGCCCTGAGCCTTGAGCCCTGAGCCCTAAGCCTTGAGCCTGCACTCTCAGTCCAGCCCGAGTTTCTGCCAGAAGCCCGTCAACCTCGCCCACCGTGCGACCAGGGCCCGCCCTGCGTCGCTGTTCCAATCGCGCTCGAGGTCCGCGTGACAGACGGGGCCCTGGCCCGGGCGATCGTGGTGGCAGAAGCGGCACTCGAGCGGTTGGAGGCCGGACCCGTGCAGTTCGCACCGCCGGTCGCGGAGGAAGGTACACCCGCGTGTCTTGAAGCGCTCGAGCGCGAAGTCCAGCTCGTTGCCCGCGAACGCCGGCGAGAGCACGGCAAAGGACTTGTCGGGCGCCATCTCGAGCATCATGCGCGGGCCGAGGCCGGCGGCGACGGCGGCGGCAGCCTCCTCGACCGTCCACCATCCTGGCCGCTGGCAGTAGCCCACGCAGACCTCGCACGCGCACGGCGGCGAGGACGGGTAACGCTGCTCGAGCGTCCGGGGTCGCGTCACTGCTTGTCCACCGGCGCGACCGGCAGGTTGACAAATCGCCCGTCCACCCAGCGACGGACGGGTTGCAGCG
>CAYLZN010000075.1:0-4732 GCA_964387935.1 uncultured Vicinamibacteraceae bacterium
GCTTGGCGCGCTCTACCCCGCGGTCGGCGGATCTCCTTCTGCTTCGTCCTCGCGCTGGGTTTCGGCCTGCTGCTTTGCCTCCAGCACCTGCTTCGCCCCTGGCTGGAAGAGGGCCTGCACCGTCAGGCCGACGTTCGCGAAGGCACTGGCCGACCCGCGGTGGCGGCGCGCCGGCAGGCGTCCCCCGGACGACATCCAACGCAGGATGCGCCAGCCCCCCCAGAGGCCGATCGCCAAGGCCATCAGAACAAATGGGTTGAGTGCGGTCATACTCTACCGCCTCGAGCCCTGAGCCCCGAGCCCTGAGCCCTGAGCCCCGAGCCCTGAGCCCTGAGCCTGCCTAGCTCACCGTGATACGCCACGCCACCCGTTTCCGCAGGAAGTTCGTCCGCTTCGCGGGCGGCAGGGCCTGCCACCGCCGGATCAAATCTCGCAGCGCGCGCTCACTCTCTTTTTCGAGCGCGGCGAGACGGACCTGGCGGCCTGGACGAGCTTTCGGCACGAGCCTTCTCCAGCACATCGAGCACCGCGAGGTCTCGGGCCCGACCTGCGGCACGCTTGCTCTTGATGATGTCCTCGAGAGCGGCCACGAGGACGACCACGCCATCGATATCGACCTGTGACGCCCGCGCCCGGAGCCCCTCGAACGAACGCACGCCATGGATTACCGTCATGAAATCGAGCTGCAGCCCGTCATCGTCCCTGACCACTCGATAGAGGTCCGACGCCGGGTAGTACGGGCGCAGGATGGTGGCGCCGAGCCGGGCCGCCAGCGTCTTCAGCTTCTGCATGTTCCGCGGCGACTTGCGGAACAGGAAGTCCAGATCGACGGTTGTGACCGGCGCCCCCTGCAGCGCCGCCGCGGCGTTGCCGATGAGCACGGCTTCGAGGCCCACGTCGGCCAGGGCCCGACCGACGAGCATGAGCAGCGGCGTCGCATCCATCGCTGGCAGTATACGGCTCGCGGCTCGCGGCTTGCGGCTCGCGGCGGGCGGCGGGCGGCGGGCGGCTCGCGAGCGGCCTCCGGCGCTCGGCAAGCCCGGTGGGAATCGGGCCGGTGGTCGCCAGCCAGTCGCCGCCAGCCGTGTTGCGCCCCGCGCAAACTCCTGCATAATCGATCCCGGAGGTTCGCTCCGGACCAATGGCCCCTCATGCCTTTTCGTTACTGTCCCGCCCGGGGCTCCTGGGCTTGCTCCTCCGGCGCATTCGCCTCGCGGTCCGGCTCGCCCGCGAGCCGCGCGTGCCCGTGGCGATCAAGGCCTTGCTCGCCCTTCCGGTGGTCTACCTTGTCTCGCCGATCGACCTGTTGCCGGATCTCGTGCCGTTGCTGGGCCAGATCGACGACCTCGGCGTCGTGATGCTCGCGCTCGAAGGTTTCCTGAAGCTCTGCCCGCCGCATCTCGTCTCCTTCCATCGTGATGCGCTGGACGCCATGCGCCCCTACTCCCCCGTCCCCGACCGCGACGTTGTCATCGACGTCCCGTTCAAGCGGGGGGGATGAGGCCGGGCCTGAAAGGCCCGGCCCTCCGAAAGGCCCAATTGGCCCGGCGCTCCGAAAGGCCCAATTGGCCCGGCCCTCCGTACGCCGTAAGCCCCAAGCCGTACGCCCCCCGTCCGTACGCCGCCGTACGCCGTAAGCCGTACGCCGTACGCCCTCCGTCCGTACGCCGCCGTACGCCGTAAGCCGTACGCCGTACGCCCTCCGTCCGTACGCCGCCGTACGCCGTAAGCCGTACGCCGCACGCCCTCCTTTCACCGCCTGTTCCGATACAACTGCCGTTCCACCGCCCCGGCCATGGCCCGTTCGTCGAGCCGCCCGCCGAGGAACGCGTTGATGCGCGCCACGTGGGACGTGGCGTCCGCGACGATCTCGTGGTAGTGGACCTCGAGGACCTCGAACTGCGGGCTCCGCGCGAGAAAGGCCTTCGTCTTGCGGAGGTGCTCCTCCCAGAGACGCGCGACCTCGGCGTCCTTCGCAGGATCGACCGCCTGTCCCCGGCGGACGAGCATGGCGTTCTGCGAGGCAATGACCTCCGCCAGGTGCCGGCGCATGAAGATCACGCGGTAGTTGAGGGTCGGCGGGAGGTAGGTGAGCAGGAACGAGATGACCTTGATCGCGCGCCCGCGCGCCCCGACCACCCAGCGGGTATCGGCGTCGGTGTTGAGCCGCTCCACCCGCGCGTCCTCGAAGTAGCCGAGCGGGTTGCTCTCGTCGGCCTCGCGAGCGGCGTCGGCCACAACCGGCAGGCCGCCAGCGGCGAGCATCCGCATCATCATCGAGGTGCCCGAGCGCGGCAGCCCGGAGACAACGACGACTGGCTCACCGAACCGCAGGCGTCGGACCGTGCGCTGGAGCCACGCGGCCATGTCGGGGCGGTATGCTAGCATGCCGGGGTTGGGTCGATCCTGCTCGCGAGCCGCGCTCGGCATCCTCGCGTTCTGCCTGCTCTGCGCATGGCCGTCCGTCGCTGACGCCTACGTCGGCCCGGGCGCCGGCTTCGCCCTGCTCTCGTCGTTCCTCGTCGCGTTCGTGACGGTCTTCGCCGTGATCGGCTCGCTGCTGATCTGGCCGTTCCGGACGCTCTGGCGGCTGGTTCGCCATGGGCGACCGAAGGCCGCCCGGATCGACCGCCTCATCATCGTCGGCCTCGACGGCCAGGACCCTGAGCTGACCGACCGCCTGATGGCCTCCGGGCGGCTCCCACACTTCTCGGCCCTCGCCCGCCAGGGCAGCTACCAGCGCATCGCGACGACGTATCCGCCGGTGTCGCCGGTCGCGTGGTCGACCTTCGCGACCGGCGTGACTCCGGCCAAACACAATATCTTCGATTTCCTCGACCGCGACCGCCGGACCTACCTGCCGCGGCTGTCGTCCACCGCGACCGACACGGCGACGCGCGTGCTGAAGGTGGGCCGGTACCGGATCCCGCTGGGACGCCCGTCGATCAGGCTCCTGCGTAAATCGAAGCCCTTCTGGACGATTCTCGGCGAGCGCCGCATCTGGTCCACCGTGTTGCGCGTCCCGATCACGTTTCCGCCCGACCGGTTCTACGGCGCCGAGTTGAGCGCGATGGCGGTACCGGACCTGCTCGGCACGCAGGGGACCTTCCTGCTGTTCACGACCAGGCCTTCCTCCGGGGAGGGTTTCAAGGAGGGCGGGATTCGCGTGCCGCTCGCCCTGTCTGGCACGCGGGCCGAGGGCACCCTGCACGGCCCGGAGAACACGTTCCTCGAGGGTCATCCCCCCCTCGCCCTGCCGCTTGCAATCGACCCCGACGCCGACGGCTCGGGCGCGACGGTCACCATCGGGAGCGCATCCGTCCATCTCGCCGTGGGCGAGTTGAGTGCCTGGGTGCCGCTCACCTTCAAGGCCATGCCCGGCGTGAAGGTCGCTGGGCTCACCCGCCTGCAGGTGCTCGAACTGGGCGAGCACGTCTCGCTGTACGCCTCCCCCCTCAACCTCGACCCCGAGCGCCCGGCCATGCCGGTCTCGCACCCCGGCTACTACGCGAACTACTTGGCGAAGAAGATCGGCCCGTTTGCCACGCTGGGCCTGGCCGAGGATACGTGGGCGCTGAACGAGCGCGTGATCGGCGATGCGACGTTCCTGCAGATGACGTGGGACATCGACGCCGAGCGGCAGCGCATGTTCTTCGCCGCGCTGGACAGGCTCCGCAAGGGCGCGCTCGTGTGCGTGTTCGACGCCACCGACCGCATCCAGCACATGTTCTGGCGCTATCTCGAGCCGGGACACCCGGCCGACGGGCCGGGCGCAAGCGCCGAGGACCGGCGCGCCATCGACACCCTGTACGAGCGCAACGACGCGCTGGTCGGCCGCGTCATGGCGACGCTGGGGTCACGCGACCTGCTGATGGTCCTCTCGGACCATGGCTTCACGTCCTTCCGTCGCGGCGTGAACGTCAACGCGTGGCTGCTGGCGCATGGCTACCTCGCGCTTCGCCCGGGCGCCGACGGGCGCGCCGAGTGGCTGCGCGAGGTGGACTGGTCCCGCACCCGCGCCTACTGCCTCGGCCTGTCGGGTCTCTTCCTCAACGTTCGCGGCCGCGAAGCCCAGGGCATCGTCGAGCCGGGCGCGGAGGCCGCGGCGCTGCGAGCCGAACTGTGCGGGAAGCTCTCGGGGCTGCGCGACGCCGAACAGGACGCCATCGGCATTGCCGAAGCCTTCGACACGCGCGCGCTCTACGCGGGCCCCTATCTCGAGAACGCGCCCGATGTGATCCTCGGCTACAACCGTGGCTACCGCGTCTCGTGGGATTGCGCCACGGGCGTGGTGGCGGGCCCGGTGTTCGAGGACAACACGAAGGCGTGGAGCGGTGACCACTGCATCGACCCGCGCCTCGTGCCTGGCGTGTTCTTCTGCAACCGTGCGGTGGAAACCGAGGTGCCGGGGCTCGTGGACATCGCGCCCACCGTCTTGTCGCTCTTCGGCGTCGATCCACCGAAGCACATGGACGGGCGTGTGCTGGCCATCGGCGAACCGCGTCCCGTCCCCACTGCCGCGGCCCCGACCGGCCCGGCCCCGAGGGCCACCGTGTCGGATGCCGCACCACCGCCGAGGGCAACGGCGCCATCGAAGAAGTCGGCCGCGCGCAAGAAGCGGAGGGCGTCATGAGTGCGCGACGACACCTCGCGCTGTTCCTGCTCGGCGCGATCGCCCTCGCCGCAGGCACACAAGCGGCCTGCACCACGCGCGGGCGCGCCTCCGCCGAAC
>CAYLZN010000075.1:4742-19748 GCA_964387935.1 uncultured Vicinamibacteraceae bacterium
TCATCGTCCTCGGGTTCGACGGCATGGACTCCCCGCTGACGACGGCGTTGATCGAGGCCGGCCGGCGGCCCAAACTCGAGCGGCTCGCCGCCGCCGGCGGCTTCGAGCCGCTCGAGACGTCCGTGCCGCCGCAGAGCCCCGTGGCCTGGTCGAGCTTCATCACCGGCCTCGACGCCGGGGGACATGGCATCTTCGACTTCGTGCACCGCGATCCCGCCACGCTCGAGCCCTTCCTCTCCACGTCGCGGGCCGAGCCGGCCTCGTGGGTGCTGACGCTGGGGCGCTGGCAGTTGCCCCTGTCCGGCGGACGCGTGGAACTGCTCCGGCGGGGCACGCCGTTCTGGGAGGTTCTCGAGTCGCGAGGCATCGAGACGACGATCATCCGTATGCCGGCGAACTTCCCGCCGTCCGGCACGGCGACGCGCGAGCTGAGCGGCATGGGCACGCCGGATCTGCTCGGCACGTACGGCACTTTTTCCTTCTACTCGTCGATGCCGTTCGCCTTTGCCGGGCGCACGCTCTCGGGCGGCGCCGGCCACCAGGTGCGGCTGTCGAACGGCGTCATCGAGGCCCGCATCGACGGCCCCGCGAATCCCTTCCGGACCGACGGCCAGAAGCTCAGCGCGCCCTTCCGTGTCTTCGTCGATGCCACGCGGCCCGTGGCCAGGCTCGTCGTCGGCGACGTCGAGCGTATCCTGCAGGTCGGTGAGTGGAGCGACTGGATTCCGATCTCGTTCCGCATGGCGCCCACGCAGTCGGTCACCGGCATCTGCCGCTTCTTCCTGAAGCAGACGCAGCCGGACTTCGAGATGTACGTGACGCCGGTCAATCTCGATCCAATGGACCCCGCTCTGCCCATCTCGACGCCGGCGGGTTACGCCGCTGAACTCGCGCGCGCCACGGGGCGCTTCTACACCCAGGGCATGCCAGAGGACACCAAGAGCCTCAAGGAGCAGTTGCTCACCGCGCAGGAATTCCTCGCGCAGGCGCGGCTGGCGGGCGACGAGAACGTCCGGCAGTTCCGCTACGTGCTGGACCGTCACGCTGGCGGGTTTCTCTTCTACTACTTCGGGAACGCCGACCAGATCTCGCACATGATGTGGCGAGCCATGGACCCGGATCACCCGGCATACAGCGCCACGCGGGACGCGCCGTTCGCCCAGGTCATCCCGGACATCTACGTCCAGTTCGACGCCCTGGCCGGGGAGGCCCTGGCGCACGCCGGGCCCGAGACGCTGGTCGTCGTCATGTCCGATCACGGCTTCACCTCGTGGCGGCGCTCGTTCCACCTGAATAGCTGGCTGCGCGACCAGGGGTACCTCGCGCTGCGCGACCCGAAACGGCGCGACGACCCCGGCTTTTTCGCCAACGTGGACTGGTCTCGCACGAAGGCGTACGGCCTCGGCCTGAACGGGCTCTACGTCAACCTGCGGGGCCGCGAGAAGGACGGGGCGGTGGCCCCGGCTGATCGCGAGCGGCTGATGAACGAGATCTCGGCGAAGCTCCTCGCGGCGCTCGATCCGAAGACCGGACGTCCCGCCGTGACGAAGATGTACTCGCGCGAGCAGGCGTTTCGCGACCGCGGCGCGCTCGACGTCGGGCCGGACCTGCTGGTCGGCTACGCGAAGGGGACACGCGGGTCAGACGAGTCCGCGCTGGGCGGCATGCCTCCCGACGTCATCGTGGACAACCTGAGCGAGTGGAGCGGCGATCACTGCATGGATCACGAGACCGTCCCCGGCGTCCTGTTCACCAGCCGGCCGCTGCAGGTGAAGGCCACGAGCCTGCAGGGCCTCGCAGCCGCGCTGCTCGCCGAGTTCGGCATCACCGGATTCCCGGCGAGGTCCGGCGGGACTGAGCCATGAAGAGGCTGGGACCGCTGCTGACCCGCGGCCTCCGGGAGATGACGCTCGAAACCGCGCCTCCATCCGCTTGGATTGCGTCCCTGACGTCAAGACGCGCCGCTCCGCACAGGGCGGAGCTGGCGCGTGCAATCCGGCGCTCCTTGCGGCGCGGTTTCTTCCTGTCGCCCGTCGCGTCACTCCCAAGTCGGCCGTGGTTCATCAGCGGGCCCAACCTCGCCGTGCACTGCCCGTGTCTGTCCCGTGTCCTACCCGCGTGCTGCCCATGTCCCAGCACGGCGGCAAGCACCGATTACCGATGACCGACAACCGATAACCGATTACCGATCACCGCCCGGAGGTCCTCATGTTCGGCGGATACAGACTCAAGCTCGACAAGGCACTCGTCGATCGCGCCAGGCGGTATGCGGACCTGGCCGGCTACTCGAGCGTGGAGGAGTTCATCACGCATGCGCTCGAAAAGGAGCTGAAGCAGCTCGATGGCGCCGAGTCCGAGGAAGAGATCAAGAAGCGCCTCAAGGGGCTCGGCTACATCTCGTGAGCCCGCTCAACGCCTTCCTGCGCGCGCTGTTCGACACGCTGCTGTGGCCCTTCCGGTCGCTCCCGCCGGTCGTGGGCCTCGCGGTCGTGTCGGTGCTCGTGGCCGTGGGCATGCTCCTCGTCTTCCGGGCGACCTCGAACCAGCGACGCATCGAGGAGGTCAAGCGCGCGATCGTGGCGGGCCTGCTCGAAGTGCGCCTGTTCAATGACGACTTCGGCGCGGTCCTCCGGGCGCAGTGGGACATCCTGCGCCAGAACCTCCGCTACCTCGGACTCTCGCTCGTGCCGATGGCGTGGATGCTCGTCCCCTTCATCCTCATCACCACCCAGTTGCAGTTCCACTACGGCTACGAGGGACTGAGGCCCGGTGAGCCCGCGCTGGTCAAGGTTCAGTTGAACGCCGAGGCAGTCAGATCGACCCCAGCCGACGGGCCCTCCATCACGCTCGAGGCGCCCGCCGGGCTGAAGATCGAAACGCCGGCCGTCTGGGCGCCAGCCCTGGGCGAGCTCGCGTGGCGCATCGGCGCCGAGCGTGCGGGCACCTACGACCTCGTCGTCAACGTCGCGGGCACCCCGGTCACAAAGCAGGTGGTCGTGTCGAATGACGTGGTGCGCCGGTCACCGATTCGGGTTGCCCGCAGTTTCCTCGACGAACTGCTCTACCCCGCCGAGCCCCCGATCGACGCCAGCGTGCCGCTCCGCGCGATCGAGGTCACGTATCCATCGCGCTCCATCGACGTCGCCGGCGTCGGCATGCCCTGGCTCGTCGCGTTCATCGTGCTGTCGATGGTCTTCGCGTTCCTGCTGCGCGGATGGTTGGGAGTGACATTCTGAGCGGCGTACGGCGTACGGCGTAAGGCGTACGGCGGCGTACGGACAAGAACAGGCGGCGACGTACGGTCAGGGACGGCGTACAGTTGGTGATGGGGCGAGGGCGCTTTCCAACCGACGAGCGGTGCGGGAGCTGCGGGCGCAGGGCTCCGGGCACAGGGCCTGGCGGATTCCGCCTGCGCCGAGGATGCCAGGCCCTTGCGGAGACGACCGACCCAGCGCGCCTGACCACCCGAGAAGGCTCAGGGGATCAGCGAGGTTGAGCGCGCCACGATGGCAGGAGCGCGACCCGAGCGGCCAGCGGCCTCTCCGCCATCGCAGGGTGGTCCGGTCGTCGGAGCCGGGCGTGGCAGCCTCGACGCAGGCGGAATACAGACTCAAGTGCAGGCTCAGGGCGCAAGGGCGGACGGCGTACGACGGACGACGGACGACGGACGGCGCACGGCGGCGTACGGATGGGAAGGCGTACGGCCCAGGGGCCACAACGGCATCGCGGCGCCCGCAGTAGAATGGCGCAGTGAAGTCCCGGGCCAGCGACACCGACCCCGAGGTCGAGCGCGTTCATCTCGAGATGATTCGCGCGGCGTCGCCCGAGCGGCGCCTTCGGCTCGCCTTGTCGTTGAGCCGGACGATCATGGGTCTGGTGCGCAAGCGCATCGACCGGGAGCTGCCGGACGCGTCCAGCAAAGAGCGCGACCTGCGGTTCGTGGCCGTGCTGTACGGAGAGGCGCTGGCCGACGATCTGAGGGCTCACCTGGCGGAGCGTCGCGCGTGACCGCGCCCGACGTGATCCGCAGCTCGTTCAACATCATCCACCTCGAGATCATGATGAAGGTGGATGTGTTCGTCGCGCGGGAACGCCCGTTCGACCATCGGGCGCTCGACCGCGTGCAGATGGCCACCGTCGAAGGTCACGCGATTCCCGTCGCCTCTGCCGAGGACACGCTGCTGGCGAAGCTCGAATGGTCTCGGCGCGGTGGCGAGGTCTCGGAGCGCCACTGGGGAGATGTGCTGGGACTGATTCGGACCGGCAAGACGCTGGACGAGCGCTACCTGCGCGACGGTGCACGAGAACTCGAGGTAGCCGACCTGCTGCAGCGCGCGTGGGACGAAGCGACCTCAAGTTGACACAACGAAACGGGGGCGGGATGTGCGCCAGGCACCTCCCGCCCCCGCCGTGTCTTACCTGCGCCTGACCGTACGTCGTACGCCGTACGCCGTACGCCCGCTCTTTAGAACAACCACCGTCCGCCGAACGTGATCTGGCGCGCCGTCGTGATCGCGAGAGGACCACCGAACTGCACGACGTTGCCGGAGATCGTGCGGTTCGGGTAGCGGTTCTGCACGCCGATCACCGTGTCGGCGTTCATCAGATTCCCGATATCCATCCAGATCCCGAAGCGATGGACGTCGAACCTGAACGACTTCTCCAACCGGAGGTCGAGCACGTTCAGCCGGGGAAGCCGTTCAGAACCCAACGGGGCGAGGTTCGGTCTCAGCGAGCCCGTCCAGTTCAACGTGCGCGCCGACACCGTGGAGGACGGGATTGGCGTCCAGGTCCCTCCGCTGATCGACCGAAAATACGCATTGACCGACGTTTCGATGACCGGGATCTGATACCCGCCGAACAGCTTGAATTCGTGGGTGCGATCGTTGGTCATGCGGCCGTCGGCGTTGACGACGCCCACCGTCGGGTTCTGGAACCCGGACCCGCCGAAGCCCGACCGGCCCGTGTTGTTGACGGTCCCCTTGGTCTCCGACCAGACGTACGAGAACTGGCCCTGCCACCGGTCCCGGTAGTTCTTGCTCACGACGAACATCGCGCCCTTGTAGTCGCGATAGGCATTCGCCGGGGCCAGGACGGTGCCACTCGGATCCCGGTAGGCGAAGTCGTCCACGTTGGTGATGAAGTAGTCCGAGCCCGTCTCCTGGCCTGGGCGGTTCGCCCAGCGGTAGAGCGGCGTGTTCTGCCCGGTCAGGGGGTTGGTGTAGGGAATCGTCGTCCACGTAGCTGCCGGCAGAACAGACGCGATGAAGTTCTTGTAGTCGCGCCAGATGCCGGTGGCCGAGAACCTCCAGTCTGGCGCCAGTTGCTTCTCGAACCCGACGGTGACCTCGTCCAGGCCGAAGTGGTCCACGTTTGGATCGATCCCATAGATGAGCTCCTCGACCCGGTCGAACTCGACGAAGCGATTGCCCGGCAGCACCTCGTACGAAATGTAGTCCTCGAAGCCGCCGATGGCGTTCGAGTAGGAGTTGAGCGATGCGCCCTCGTAGTAGCGCCCGTAGGACGCCCTCACGATGCTCGTCGCGTTACCGGTCAGGTCGTACACCACGCCGAAGCGAGGATTCCAGGCCAGCTTGGGCGTGTACACGTCCTTGCCCAGCGTTTCGCTCTTGCCACGGATGTGGTCCAGACGCAGGCCAAGATTGGCCGTCAGGCGGCCCATCTTCCAGGCGTCCTGCGCGAAGTAGGATTCGCGCTTGTTCTTCCCATCTACCTGGTAGTTGAGGCCGCTGTAGGCGTAGTACGGCACGCCGCCGTAGGTAATGAGGTAGCAGGACCCGATCGACCCGCAGCTCGAGTACTCCGAGCGGCTCAACGACGCGCTCCGCTCGAACTCCATCCCGAACTTGAAGGCATGCGATCCGAACGCCTGGGCGTAGTGTGAGACAGCCACGTTCAGCTGGTTGCGATCGCGGTCCGCATAATAGTAGTACCCTGCGCCCCCGGCATACTCGCCATCGTCACCAGGAACCGAGATCGGAGTCGGATCCACGGGGTCCGTGTAGTAGTAGCCCCAGTAGCCCATGAACTTGGCCTCCAGGAAAGTGTTGGAGCTGAACACCTTCCGGTACTGGGCATTCCACACGGCCTCGGGCGAGTCCTGCTTCAACGTCATCTGGTCCGTCGACAGCAACGAGCCCGGCCACCCAGGACGTCCCGTGACGTTGTAGTTGTCCCACTGGAACGTCCCGATGAGCGTGTCGTTCGGCGTCAGGTTGAACGTGAGCTTCCCGTTGTATCTCGGGCTGATTTCGGTGCGAATCGTGCGCGGCCCGGCGGGATCGTTCTCGAACGAATAGCGCTGCACGCTGCCCCACCAGAACGCCCTGTCCTTGCTGATGGGCCCGCCGAGTTGCACGGTGTAGTCCTTCAGGCTCTTGAGGACGTCGGCATTGCCCAGCGACGGGTTCTGCTTGAGCAGATCGTCCCCGATGTTGTCGCCCGCCAGGTCGCCGTTGGTGAAGCGGAAGTCGAAGTAGCCGGAGTACGAGTTCCCGCCCGACTTCGTGATGGTGTTGACCACGGCCCCTGAGAACCCGCCATACTCGGCCGATGCGCCCAGGCCCGACACCTGCACTTCTTCGATGATGTTGTAGTTGTAGAACACCCAGGCCGAGCCCGCCTCGGGATCGCGCGTATC
Source organism: uncultured Vicinamibacteraceae bacterium (assembly GCA_964387935.1). Taxonomy (GTDB): domain Bacteria; phylum Acidobacteriota; class Vicinamibacteria; order Vicinamibacterales; family JAFNAJ01; genus CAYLZN01. The sequence goes on from CAYLZN010000075.1 coordinate 11,404, forward strand.
CACACCGTCGATGAGGAGCGCGTTCCCATAGGAGCCGTCGCCGCCAAACGCCGAGGAGCTGTTGATGCCCGGCGCGTAGTTGAGGAGCGCGGTCGCGGAGTTGAACGCCCCGAGGTTGATCGGCATGTTCTCGAGCAGCGACTGCGACAGCGTGTTGTCGGCCGCCGTACTCGTCACGTCAATCGTGGACGACGTGGCCGTCACCTCGACCGACTCGGTGATGCCTCCGACCTTCAGGCCGAAGTTCACCGTCAGCGTCCGGCCCAGCCCGACGTCCAGTCCCCGCTCCTGGCGCGGCGTGAACCCCGCCAGTTCCGACGTCACGTCGTACATGCCGGGCGTGAGACCCACGAAGCGGTAGTCCCCCTGCGCGTCGGTCACCGTGGTCTGCGAGCCCTGCCGGCCCGTGAGCGTCACCGTCACCCCGGGGAGCACGGCGCCCTGCTCGTCGGTCACCCGGCCCTCGATCGTGCCAGTCTGCGTCTGCGCCATCGCGCTGACTGACACGAGCGCCAGCGCCAGCGATAGAAGTAGTGCCCGCCACTTCATGGCCTGCCCCCCTTGAAGTCCCGGTTCGGCGACTCCACGCGGTCGTTCGACGTCGAGTAGAGCGCGTAGCCGACGCCCGCGGCCACCACCGCGAGGGTGATGATCCCCGCCGTACTCCTGAAGAAACTCTTCGAACCCAGGTCCGTCGTCGTGGTGCCACCCTGCTCGGTGGCGCGCAGCGACGCCCCGCTCCGGGCAGACCTGGCCTCGACCGCCACCGCCTTCGCAATGGAGGTCTTCAGCGTCGGCCCGGGCTGGGCTGGCGAACTGGTTTCCCCGGCCAGGCACGACAGGGGCGCCGCGGCAACTGCGGCGGCCATGACGACGATGCGCAGGCCCCGTCGCCACGACGGTTGGTCGAGATGGGTCATGTTCCATGCCTCCTTGCGAACCCGATCGGTCACCGAGGGGATGCAAAACCGTCGCCGCGTTCGGCGCACGCTCCACTCCCCGCAAGCCGCTGATTCTACACAGGACACCTCCCTGCGGCTACACCGGGTTTCCGGGAGTCCGGCGCACACGATCCAAAGCGGCGAAAACCCGGATCCGGATTTCCGTAACGCTTTCGCCCGGTTGACGAATGCCGGCGCCTCGGTCACGATGAAGATCCGCAGCGCGATGCCCCTCCCGAGGGGGCAAGTGGAGACCCTTGAACGCCCGAAGTTCCCCAGGAAGAGGGTTATGGCCTCTTTCCCTGCTCGCCCTCGTCGGCCTCGTCGCCCTTGGCGCCTGGCTCTGGCGTACCTACCTGCCCGGCACTGAGCGGGCCGGCGATCTCTCGCTCGGGCAGCTGCCTGCCGGCGTGGCGCGCAGCGACCTGAACCTGGTCGTCATCACCCTGGACACGACCCGTGCCGACCACCTCGGCGCCTACGGGGCCACCGCGGTGAAGACGCCGGCGATCGACCGGCTCGCGCGGGAAGGCGTGCTCTTCGAGCAGGCGATGACTACCGCCCCGCTCACCCTGCCCGCGCACTCGAGCATCTTCACGGCGCGATTCCCGCCGGAGCATGGAGCCCGCGACAACGGCGGCTTCTTCCTCGGCCCGGAACAGGTCACCCTCGCCGAGGTGCTGCAGGGTCATGGGTTCGCGACGGGCGGCTTCGTCGCGGCCTACGTGCTGGATCACAAGTGGGGGATCAACCAGGGATTCGACACCTATGTCGACGACTTCGACCGCATCCGCAACCGCGGCCGGTCGAGCGGTGACATCCAGCGCCCCGCCAACGAGGTCGTGGACAAGGCGCTGCCGTGGATGGAAGGCGTGAAGCGCGGACGGTTCTTTGCCTGGCTGCACTTCTACGACCCGCATACGCCCCACGCGCCGCCCGAACCGTATGCCACTGAGTACGACGGTCATCCGTACCGTGGCGAGATTGCCTTCACCGATTCCCAGGTCGGCCGCGTCATCGACTTCCTCGAGAAGAACGGCTTGCTCGACCGGACCATCGTCGCCGTCCTCGGCGACCACGGCGAGGGCCTGGGCGATCATGGCGAGAACGCCCACGGGTTCTTCATCTACGAGTCGGCCGCGCGCGTGCCGTTCGTCATCCGGGCGCCCTTCACGCTGACGCGCGAGCGGCGCGTGGCAGACCCGGTGCGGGTGATCGACCTCATGCCGACGATGCTCCCGCTGCTCGGGCTGCCCCCGCAAGCGGGCGTGAGCGGCGCGAGCCTGGTGCCCCTGATGACGGGCGCCTCGTCTGCGCTCGGCCTGGAAGGCTACGCCGAGGCGATGTACCCGCTGCACCACTACGGCTGGAGCGACCTGCGTGCGCTGCGCGCGGACCGCTACAAGCTCATCGACGCGCCCCGCCCGGAACTCTTCGACCTGCAGGCGGACCCGGGCGAAACGACCAACATCTTCGAGCAACGGCGCCCGCTCGGCGAGCGCATGCAGGCGCGGCTCCGCGAGATGGATCAGGCGTTCGTCAAGGCAAAGGCCTCGCTGCCCGCAGGGGACGTCGACCCCGAGGTGCGGGCCCGACTGGCCGCCCTCGGCTACGTCGGCTCGTTCGTCGCCAGCGCCGACGAGCCTCGTGAGAACCGTGCGGACCCGAAGGATAAGATCGAGCTGTTCAACCTGATGGGCGACGCCCGGGACCTGATGCCGGAGAAGGACTCCTTTCCGAAGGTGACCGCACTGCTCCGCCGCGTCCTGACCGCAGACCCCAGAGTGATCGACGCCTGGTTCTCGCTCGGCAACGCCTACTTCAAGGCCGGCCGCTACCAGGAGGCGATCGACCACTTCCGCAAGGCGCTCGAGCTCAAGCCGGACTACGATCTCGCCGTCATCAACATCGCCGGCGCCTACCGCAGGCTCGGGAATGACGCGGCGGCCCTGGCAGGGTTCGAGCACTATCTGACGATCGATCCGAAGGACGCGTACGTGCGCTACCAGATCGGGGAGATCTGGCTCGATCGAGGCGACCTCGCGAAGGCGGAGCACTACTTCAGGGAGGCGCTGGAGATGGACGACAGCGTGGCGCCGGCCAGGAACGCGCTGGGGGTCATCGCCTTCAGTCGAGGGGACGTCTCGGCGGCCGAGCGCCAGATCAACGAGGCACTCGCGCTCCGTTCGGACGTGCGGCTGGCGCGCTTCAACCTGGCGCTGCTGGCGGAAGCGCGCGGCGACTTCGCCGCTGCGGAACGCCACTACCTCGAGGAACTCGAGCTGCACCCGGACAGCTACAAGACGGCGTTCAACCTGTCGCGGCTGTACGAGAAGATGGGCGAGAAACAACTGCGCGTCGAGGCGTTGAAGCAGGCCATCGAGGGCAACCCGTCATTTGCGGAGGGACACTTCGTGCTGGCGCAGGCCTACCTGGAGACCGGCACGGACCTCGACACGGCGGCGGCGCTGGCCCGCAAGGGCCTGCAACTCTCCCCGCGCGCCGCGCTGGCGCCGCTCGGGCACTACGTGCTGGCCGATGTCTACAACCGGCAGGGTCGGCGCGATGCCGCTGCGCGCGAGGTGGCGCTCGGCCGCGCGCTCGAAGCCGGCCTACGCCCATGACCTCGGCCGCGGTGACCGTCACCCCCGCGCAGCGCGCCTGCATGGAGTTGATCGCGCGGGGATGGCTGGCACCGCTCGACGGCTTCATGACCCCGGAGGTCGCCGACACTGTCGCCCGGACGGGCGCGCTCCCGGGCGCGGACGGCGGCGCATTCCCGTGCCCCGTCACGCTGACCCTGCCTCGCGCGGCCGTGCCCGCGCCGCCGGAGACGGTCCAGTCGCTGACCCTGCACGACACGGACGGTACCGTGCTGGGTCGCCTCCACGTCGAGGCCTGGGTGACGCACGACGCCGAGGTGCAGGTTGCCGGCCGGTTGACCGACGTCCGGCTGCCGTCCCACGCGGATTTCCCGGACTTGCGCAGGCCGCCGGAGGCGGTTTCCGACTCCGGCACGCGACGTGCCCGTCTCGTCGTCCAGCCGGGCACGTTTCTCACCACGTCGTACGAGGCAGGCCTTCGCGCTGCGGCTGACCGGCTCAATGCGTCGCTCCTGATCGAGGTGCTGGTTGCGCCGCGGGACGATCGGCCGCTTACCCACTTCGCCCGGGTGGCAGCCCTCTCCGCATCGGCGCGTGCCCTGTCGTCCGAGGTCCTCGTGCTCGATATGCCCGACGACCTCGACACCGGGTCGGCGCGCAGACTCCGCACCTGGCTGGCGGCCCGTGCGGGCGCGACGCACCTGGCTGCCGAACCTGGACGCGACGCCGACTGGGACCGCTCCTTTGCGGCCACCCTCGGGCTTCACGTGATCGATATCCCAGAAGCCGCCAGCCTCGCGCCCGCCGAGGCGCTGCTAACGAGGGAGGGCACACTGCCGCAAGGCACCGTCAGCCCGGACGTGGCGAAGGCCCTGGCCCCGGCGTGGCCGCCGAAACACGCCCGCGGGTTCACCGTGTTCCTCACCGGCCTGTCCGGGGCAGGCAAGTCCACGATTGCGCGCCGTCTCCGGGCCCGGCTCATGGCGCGCACCAGACGCGAGGTGACGCTCCTCGACGGTGACCTGGTGCGACGTCACCTGTCCTCAGGGCTTGGATTCAGCCGCGAGGACCGCGACCTCAACATCACCCGCATCGGCTGCGTCGCCGCCGAGATCACCCGGCATCGAGGCATTGCCATCTGTGCGCCGATCGCCCCGTACGACGCCGCGCGACGGCAGGTCCGGCAGATGGTCGCGGCGGTCGGCGGCTTCGTGCTCGTTCATGTCGCGACGCCGGTGGAGGTGTGCGAGGCGCGGGACACTAAGGGGCTCTACGCGAGGGCGCGGTCGGGCGCCCTGCCCCACTTCACGGGCGTCACCGACCCATACGAGCCCCCGGCGGACGCGGAACTGGTCCTCGACACGGCGCAGCTCTCGCCGGGCGAGGCGAGCGACGCCATCGTCCGCCTGCTCGAGCACGAGGGCTACGTGCCGCCGGAGGAACGCCCGTGACGTCGTATCGCCTCGGCTTCCTGCAGGAGCTCGAAGCCGAGAGCCTGCAGATCATCCGCGAGGCCGCCGCCGAGTTCACCAACCCGGTCATCCTCTACTCGATCGGAAAGGACTCGTCGGTGCTCATGCACCTGGCCATGAAGGCGTTCCATCCCGCGCGCGTGCCCTTCCCGGTCCTGCACATCGACACGGGGTGGAAGTTCAGGGAGATGATCGCGTTTCGCGACCGCTTCTGCCGCGAGCGCGGTCTCCGCCTCCTCGTGCACACCAATCGCAGCGCCGAGGCTGACGGCGTCACCCCGTTCACGCACGGCAGCCGGCACTACACCACCGTGATGAAGACGCAGGCGCTGCTGCAGGCCCTCGCGGCCGGAGGCTTCGATGCGGCGCTCGGCGGCGCTCGGCGAGACGAGGAGAAATCGCGTGCCAAGGAGCGGGTCTTCTCCTTCCGCGACCGCGCCCACCAGTGGGATCCGCGCACGCAGCGCCCCGAACTCTGGCACCTCTACAACGCGCGCCTCGGCCCGGGCGAGAGCATGCGCGTCTTCCCGCTGTCGAACTGGACCGAGCTCGACGTGTGGACCTACATCCACCTCGAGAACCTCCCCGTCGTCCCGCTCTACTTCGCCGCAATGCGGCCCGTCGTGTCGCGGAACGGCACCCTGCTCATGGTCGATGACGAGCGGTTCGAGCTCCAGCCCGGCGAGGTCGTCGAGGAGCGCCTGGTCCGCTTCCGCACCCTGGGCTGCTACCCGCTCAGCGGCGCGGTCGAGTCCACGAGCCGCACGGTCCCGGACATCATCCGCGAGATGGTCGAGGCCCGCACGTCGGAGCGCCAGGGTCGCCTCATCGACTTCGACGAGGACGCCTCGATGGAGCAGAAGAAGCGGGAAGGCTACTTCTGATGCCCGCGCGCCCCACCTTCGGCGAGTTCGAGACCTGGCTGGCCGATCAGCAGCACAAGGACCTCGTCCGCGTCCTCACCGCGGGCAGCGTGGACGACGGGAAGAGCACGCTGATTGGCCGCCTGCTGTACGACGCGCAGGTGGTGTACGACGACCACCTCCACGCCGTACGCAAGGACAGTCTGCGCTGGGGCAGCACGGGCGACGACCTCGATTTCGCGTTCCTGCTCGACGGCCTGAAGTCCGAGCGCGAGCAGGGCATCACGATCGACGTCGCCTATCGCAGCTTCTCGACGGCGCGACGCCGGTTCATCATCGCAGACACCCCCGGCCACGAGCAGTACACCCGCAACATGGCCACCGGCGCCTCGACCTGCGACGTCGCGGTGCTTCTCGTCGATGCCCGCGCCGGCGCCCTGCAGCAGACCCGCCGTCACGCCTTCATCGTCTCGCTGCTCGGCGTCCGTCACGTCATCGTGGTCGTCAACAAGATGGATCTGTGCGGGTACGCGAGCGACGTGTTCGAGAAGATCCGGGAGCAGGTGACGTCGTTCGCGGCACGACTGGACATCACGGACCTCCGGTTCATTCCCGTGTCCGCGCTGCGCGGCGACAACGTCGTCGAGCGTACCGATCGCATGCCGTGGTATCGCGGCGAGACGCTGCTGGAGTGCCTGGACACGGTGCACGTGGCCTCGGACCGCAACCTGGTCGATCTGCGGTTCCCGGTCCAGGCGGTCGTTCGCGGCGACGACGACTTCCGGGGCGTCGCGGGGACGCTGGCGTCCGGGATCGTCCGGGTGGGCGACGAGGTGTCGATCTGGCCCTCCGGTGAACGCACACGCGTCTCGTCGATCCAGATGGCGGGCACGAGGCTCGACGAGGCCTTTGCGCCGATGTCGGTCGTGCTCACGTTCGAGGACGACCGCGACGCGGCGCGCGGCGACATGGTCACCCACGCGAGAAACGTGCCGCGCCTGGAGCGGGACCTCGATGCGATGCTCGTCTGGATGGACGACGAGCCGCTGGAGGTCGGGCGACGGTACTTCGTGAAGCACGGGCACCGGACCCTGCCCGGCGTCGTCGCCGAGCTGATGTACGCCGTGGACGTCAACACGCTTCGCAGGCAGCCGGTCGATCGCCTCGAGAAGAACGACGTCGGACGCGCGCGGGTGGCGCTCACGCGGGCCGTGGCGTGCGATCCGTATCGGCTGAACCGCGCCACGGGCGGGTTCATCCTGATCGATGCCGCCTCGAACCGGACGGCCGCGGCCGGCCTGATCGTGGATCGGCAGCGGCAGGGCGTCGCCGCGGCAGCACCCGAGGACACGGCGACCTCCAACCCGGATCGTCTCGCGGGGCCGATCCCGCGAAGCCGCGTGACGCTGGAGGAGCGTGTCGCGCGGCTCCAGCAGGTGCCCGCGACGGTGCTGCTCACCGGGTTGGCGGGGTCGGGCAAGACGACGCTGGCGCAGGCGCTGGAGCGGCGCCTCTTCGACGCCGGCTACGCCGTGGTGATGCTCGACGGACGGATGCTCAGAGAGACGGTGAGCCGCGATCTCGGATTCTCGCGGCAGGAACGTGAGGTCAACCTCGACCGCGCGATTGGGGTCGCGCAGGTGCTCAACGGCGCCGGCCTGCTGTGCCTGTGTGCGTTCGAAGCCCCGTCGCGGCGGGCGCGTGCGCGCGCCCGCGCCGCCATCGGTGAGACGCGCTTCGTCGAGGTCCACGTGTCTGCGCCGCTCGAGGTGTGCCGGCGCCGGGACGCCGAGGGTCTCTATGCGCGCGCCGAGGCCGGTGACATCGAGCTCCCGGGGATCAACGAGCCCTACGAGCCTCCGGCCGCCCCGGACCTCGAGCTGCCAACGCATGAGCTCGATGTGGAAACGTGCGTGGATCGGCTGGTGGCCGTGCTACAGGCACGGGGCCTCCTGCGGTGACCGGCGCCACTCCCAAGTCGGGCGAGGGTCCTCAACGGCCCCAACCGCGGTTCGGCGCGCCGTCACCAACCTGAGCACCGATGACCGATAACCGGCAACCGATGACCGACAACCGGTCTATCATCTTTCTACCCATGAACGTCGCGCTGGTTGGTTTCGGCACCGTGGGCCAGGCGGTCGCCCGCATCCTCACAACCCGCCCCGGCCCTTTGCGCCTCACCCACGTCTGCGTCCGCGGTGGTGCCGCGCGGAGGGTGCCCTGGATTCCCGACGGCGTCACCTGGACGGATCGCTTCGAGGATCTGCTCGACCCGCGGGTGGATGCCATCGTCGAGGTCATCGGCGGGCTGAACCCGGCGGGGCCCTGGATTCGCCAGGCGCTCGCGGCCGGCAAGTCCGTCGTCACGGCCAACAAGCAACTGCTCGCCCAGCAGGGGCATGACCTGCTGGCTCTGGCCGCGACGCACCGGCGTCACCTCGCGTTCGAAGCATCCGTCGCGGGAGG
>CAYLZN010000076.1:0-19648 GCA_964387935.1 uncultured Vicinamibacteraceae bacterium
AGCAGCCCCGCACCGTCCGCACCAGGCTCCTGGATTCCGCCCGTCGTCGGACCGAGGATCAGTGGACACATCGACAGCAGTGACGCTCGGAGGAGGCTCGATGGCATGGGCACCTCGTCGGGGACGCTCACGAATCGTGCGGGGCATTCATCCCTCGTCTCGCGGAGGATGGCTCTACGCGTCGGTGGCGGCGAGACGACGGCGAACCTCGACGGCGAGTGCCAGTCGGTCCCGCCACGCCGGCGAGCGGGCCAGTTCCTCCACCGTGCGCCGGTCGTCCGGCCCGAGCCGTCCTTCGGCGTAGTCGGCGGCGAGTTCGGCGGCTGCCGCTTCCAACAGATGGAAGAAGTCAGGATCCGTGAGATAGCGACGCTCGATGGCCGTCATCGCCGCCTCATCGAGTTGCCGGAGCCAGTAGCGGCGGAGCCTCGACGCGAGGGCGATCACCACCAATGGCTGCGCCTCCAGTTGTCAGTCCGCAAGGGCCCTCGTTCGGTCGTGCTCCTGAAACTCGCCACGTCTGGAATGAAGTGCAGCCTTCGAGCAAGACCTGTCGCCGGGAGCGCTGGGAACGGCGGCACACCATACGTCTGCGCCTCAGCGCTGTTGCCGTCGAAGCTGGATGTCGTGCCTGAGCTTCAGCCGTGTGGCGCTGATGCGTGACTGAAGGGCCCCCTGGCTGATGCCGAGCCGGGCGGCCATGGCCGCCCGACGTCGGGCGTTCGTTCCCGGTCCGAGGTGGTACTCGATGAACTCCTCGAGCCGCCGCGGGTCCAGGTCTCGAAGGCACTCCAGGACCGTGCCAAAGAGCCTGTTGTCCGGTGAACGCTGCGACATCTTCTCAACCAGCTGGCACAGCACGACGTCGCCCACCGTCTCGATTCGACGCCGATGACGGACGTGCTCCAGCCAGACGTTGCGGGCCACCCCGTAGCTGAACGCTGGGACGTTGCGAACGAGACGCCGCTCCGAGACATGTGACAGCACGCGGGCAATCGTCTCGCTCGCGAGATCCTCGCTCTCCAGCCCGCAGCCCCTCGCGTTGAAGAACGCCTGGAGCCGGGGTCTCACGGTGGTGAGTTGGGTGATGAGCGTGGCGGCATCGGGTTTCGGCGGCTCACTCATCGCTTCGGCTGCCGTCAGCGGATAGGACATGGGTTGGTGGAGGGTGTACCGACCGTGGCCCAGCTCGGCAAGCGTCAAAAGACGCCACCGCCGCGATGTCGCCAAATGGCGCGTCAGCCGGCTCGCCGGGACCCGCGCGAGTCCGCCGGCACGGCCAGACTGTTCCGAAATTGGTGGACCACGAGGAGGTCTTCTACCGGGTCACTCGCCCCCTGGCTCCGACCAGGTGCGGCTTGACGAAGCGGCGGCGCGGTCGCGTATCATCTGCCAACCCAGCAGCGTGCTCGTTGGCTCGGAGACCGACCATCTGGGAGTACCAATGCGCCTCGCGGGGACCGCTAACCGTCGTCGGACACCGGTGGTGCCTTGGGCCTTGTTGGCGGGGCTCGCGGTCGCCTCACCACTGGCCACCTTCGCTCAACCCACAACCGGTGGCTTGCAGGGACGGGTGCTGGATTCCTCTGGTGGCGCGGTAGCGGGCGTCGACATCGTCCTGAGCGCGCCGGACGCCGCCACCGCCGCAACGGTCCAGAGCGACTCGCAGGGCGCGTTCACGTTTCCCTTGGTACCCCCGGGAACGCACTGGTTGGAGGCCAGGTCGCCCGGATTCCGAGCCACCAGAGTCGAGGGTGTCCGCATCCAGGTCGGGGGTGTCACGGCGGTGGACATCGTGCTCCAGCCGGGCGAGGTGCTGGACTTCGTCACGGTTGTCGCGGGGGCGCGAATCGACAGGACCTCGACGGCCGTCAGCACCAACGTCGACGCGCGGTTCATTCAGGACCTCCCGAACTTCAACCGACACGTCCTCGAGACCGCGCACCTGGCCCCGGGGGTCGCCGTCCTGGCCACGAGCGGTCAGGTGATCGGCATCGAGGGCGCCAGCGTCATCGCCAATGGGCTTCGGCGGACCCAGAACACCTACTACCTCGATGGTGCCGAGAACAGCAGCGCCTGGCGGAACGTCGCGCTGCAGTTCCCCAACCCCGACACGGTGCAGGAAGTCCAGGTCCAGTCATCCAACGCGAGCGGCCAATTCGGCCGACAGCCGGGTGCGGTCGTCAGCGTCATCACCCGCTCGGGGACCAACACGTTCAAGGGCAGCGTGTCCCACTTCTTCCACGATGAGCGGTTGAATGCGAATGCGTGGAGCAACAACAGGAACGGGCTGCCGAAGTGGGAAGATGGCCAGCGATACACGAGCGGCGTCGTGGGCGGCCCGATTGTCCACGACCGCACCTTCTTCTTCGGTTCGGTCAATCGCTACGCCAACAACCTGTCGAAGACGCAACAGGGGGGCCGGTTCCCCACGGCCGCCATGAAGGCCGGGGACTTCGCCGAGGTGCCCGATTTCATCGGTCGCGATGGGCAGGTCGTGCCGTTCTCGATCAAGGACCCTGCGACTGGCGCCGTGCTCGGCACACGAATTCCCGCCTCGCTCTTCGATGCCGCCGCGCTCCGCCTCCTGGAACGGCTGCCGACGGCGGCCGCCTACTACGACGTGGCGGTGCGCCAGTTCGAGCAGCCGGTTCAGAACATGGAGTATCTCCTCAAGGTCGACCAGCACGTCTCGGTCAATCACCGGCTCTCCGGGCTCCTCCTGCTCACCGATGGACACGAGAGGGATCCGGGCCAGTCGTGGTCGGTCAATCAGACGCCGGCCTGGGGCGACATGCTGAGGACGGGTCGCCAGACCAGCCTCTTCCTCAAGCACACCTGGGTCGCGTCGGCGAACTTTCAACTCGAGACCCGGGCGTCGTCGGTCGGCAGTGAGAGCGACGCCGATCTCAGCGATGGCGACGGGTTGGACGACGTCGGCATCGTGTTCCCTTTCCAGCCGAAGGTCCAGCGGCTGCCAACGATCCGGCTCGATTCGCAAGGCGGATTCAGGGCCGACCATGTTCCGCTGGATTTCATCGGGCAGCGGAACTTCAGGGTGGGCACGACCGGCGTCTGGAACCGGGGCTCGCACATGGTCACCGTCGGCGGGGACGCGCAGGTCGACGAGGTGCAGTTCGAGGTGAACCGCGACCTGCGCACGATCTTCAACTTCAGCGGACGAGACAGTCTCAACGGCCCGATTACCAGTGCCTCCACGGTCCCGCTGTCGCCGGGCAACCTCGGCGTGCAGAACTTCGCGTACGCGTGGGCCGATTTCCTGATGGGACGCGTGGACTGGTTCTACACCTCGGGCTACAACCGCACCAGGTCACGAACGCGATCGCTGTCCGCGTTCGTTCAGGATCAATGGCGCGTGTCGTCGCAGGTCACGGCCTCCCTGGGGCTGCGCTACGACCTGGGCTTTCCGACGAAGGAGTTGACAGGCGGATCGGGCGGGGCGTTCGTGCAGGGCCATCGCTCCAGCCGATTCCCGATGGCGCCCGAGCACCTGGCGTGGCCCGGCGACGTCGGCGTCCCCAGCGACTTCATCGGGACGGACGCCAACAACGTGGCCCCGCAGGTCGGCGTCGCCTGGGACGTGCGCGGGGACGGGCGCCACATGCTGCGCGCCGGTGCGGGCCTGTACTACGCGCCCGTGGCCCTCGGCGGCCGCATCTTCACCGGACCCTCCGGCTTCGGTGGCGCGTGGCCCGGCGGCGCCAATGCCTTGCTGCGGGACCCGTTCGGAACCTCCAGGGTCAATCCCTTCGACGTTGTCCCCCAGTATGGCCCGGGCAACCCGGTGCCGGATGCGGTGACGGGCTACACGCCGGTGACTTTCCCGTGGGAGAGCCAGTTTCAGACCGTGATCGTGCGAGGCGTGCCCACACGCGTCTTCACCGGCAGCATCGTCGGCTACGACCCGCAGATCACGACTCCATCGGTTGCGGAGTTCAACGTGGTGTACGAACGCGTGCTCACGCGGGGCTGGACGGCCGCGGCAGGCTATGTCGGGAATCGTGGTCGCCACCAGCCCGTCTGGCAGGCATTCAACGCCGCCGTCCCGATGGAAGGTGCCGACACGAGCAGCCAGAGCCTCCGTGACCGTCGCCCGTTCCCCACGCTCGGAGGCGGTCGTATCTACGGCACGGTCCTGAACTCGACCTATGACTCGCTCCAGACGTGGACGGACGTGCGCGCTCGAGGCGTGACGGCCCGAGCGTCCTACGTCCTTGCACGCGCCCTGTCGCCGTTCGGCGCCAACGCGCAGTCGGTGAATTGGACGACCATCGACGGCTTCAGCTCCGGCAGCGCCAGTGGCGAGACGATCATGGACTCGTCGTCGGTCTCGGGCCAGAGCAGCTACCCGTACGACCGCGATCGCGACTGGGGCGAGAACGGTCGCAGGCACACCTTCAAGCTGCACGCGTCGTACGCGCCGGCCTTTGACGGTGGGACCGGCTGGACGAGCCGATTCGCCACGGGCTGGACCCTCTCCGGGGCGTTTGTCGCCACGAGCGGTCTCCCGCTCAACATCCTCTCGGGCATGGATGCCAATGCCGACGGCGTGGGCCTCGATCGCCCCACTGCGGTCGGCGCCATCCACTACGCCCGGACACCCGTGGCGAACGCGCCGTACGATCGGCGCGGCGCCATTCAGTACCTCGATCCCGCGGGCTTCACGGGACCGTGCAACACCCTGGAACGCACCGGGCCGGCTGCCTACTGCACCTCGGTTGGGGACGTTCCACGCAACGCCGCCCGGGGCGTGCCGCTGTTCAACCTGGATCTTGCCCTGGCCAAGGTGGTTCCGGTCCACGGCTCGATGCGAGGCGAGATACGCCTCGAGGTCTTCAACGTCACGAACTCGAACTTCCTCGGAACACCGGAGCTGAATCTCGCCAGCCCCTACTTCGGGCAGGTGACGAGCCGGCTCCATCGGCCCAGGAACATGCAGGTCGGGCTCAGATTCCTGTTCTGACAGGGTGCGGCCGGAAGGCGATCGGCCGCCTCACGGAAGTGTCACCATGCGCGCCAACAGTCGTTGTCTCTCGGTGGTCGCGAGCGTGGCCACCGTGTCGCTGCTCGTTCCAGAGGCTCCTCGAGCACAGTCGGTCACCGGTTCGGTTCGTGGTCAGGTCGTGGACCAGTCCGGTGCAGCCGTCCGGGGGGTCTCGTTGGACCTGAGATCGACAACGACGGCCGCCTCGTTGCGAGCGGTCACCGACGAGCACGGTCGATATCTCTTCGCGTTTCTCCCGCCAGGCCTCTGCTCGATCGAGGCGAGCGTCGCCGGCTTCGAGCCGATTCAGTTGTCGGACCTCCGCGTGGAAACCGGCGGTGCGGTCACCGCTGACATCGTGCTTCGACCGGCGGGAGTCGTCACCCGGGTCGATGTCCGAGCGAAGCCCGGTGGTGGCCCGCTTGGCGCAGCGCTCGCGACGAACATCGCGAGTGGCCTGCTTCTCCGGCTGCCGAATCTCGATCGCCACGTCCTGCAGTTCGCCCATCTGGCGCCGGGGGTGGACGCCTTTCTCGGTGCCGGCCAGATCATCGGCCAGGACGGCACGAACACGCTGCTCGCGAACGGACAGCGAAGCACGCAGAACGGCTTCTACCTGGATGGCGCCGAGAACGCCGGCGCGTGGCGGAACTGGGCCCTTCAGTTTCCGAATCCTGAGACCGTCCAGGAAATCCAGGTCCAGCGGGCCAATGCGTCGGCCGGGCTGGGCGGACAACCGGGAGCCATTGTCAACGTCATCACCCGCTCGGGGACCGATGCCCTGCATGGCACAGGCTTCGCGTCGTTCCACGACAAGCGGCTGAATGCCAACTCCTGGGAGAACAACCGCAACGGCCTCGCGAAGCCCGAAGACGACCAGCGCAAGGTGGGTGCGGTTCTCGGAGGGCCCATTCGAAGGGGCGCGTCGTTCTTCTTCGGCTCCTTCAATCGCTTTCGCACGTCCCAGCCAGTGACCCAGCGGGGCGGGCACTTTCCCACGGCGCCAATGAAGCGCGGTGACTTCTCGGAAGTGCCCGACCTCGTGCGTCCGGATGGCACGCGCATTCCGTTCGACATGAAGAACCCAGTCACCGGGGAGTCGCTGGGAAAGACGCTTCCTGCGTCGCTCATCGATCCAGTGGTGCTGCGCCTGCTGGAACTGCTCCCGACGGCAGACGCGTACTACGACACGGCGGTGCGCCGGTTCGACCGCCCCTGGGGCGTCGACGAGTACCTCGCCAAGGTGGATCATCGGCTGACGATGAGCCAGTCGCTGTCCGGCACGGTCATGGCCACCACGGGATCACGCATCGACCCGGCGCAGGGTTTCACCAACAACCAGGTCCCCGAGTGGGGCGCAGCCAAGTCCGGCAGTCGACAGTTGACGGCGTCGGTCAGGCACCTGTGGTCCGTGACTTCTGCCTTGTCACTCGATTCGCACGTTGCCCTGGCTGGGAATACCAGTGACGTTCGGCCAGCAGGGCCCATGACGGGCCAGCAGGCCTTTGGCATTGCATTCCCGTTTCAGCCCGAGATTGCCCAGCCCCCGAGCCTGGTGCTCGACTTCGAGGGGGGATTCCGAGCGGACCATCAGAACAACGACTTCATCGGACAGGGGAATCACCGTGTCGGCGTCACCGCATCGTGGCTCGAGGGCGCTCATGTCCTGACTTTCGGTGGAGAGTCGGAAGTGGATCGTGTGAGCTTCGAGCTCAACCGCGACCTGCGGACCAGTTACCGCTTTTCCGGCAGGGACGCGCTCAACGGTCCGATCGTATCGGCAACCCAGGTCCCGCTCCGGGCGAACGACTACGGAGTGCAGAATTTCGCCTATGCGTTTGCCGACCTGCTCCTCGGCCGGCCGGTGACGGTGTCGACGGCCGGGTATTCGACCACGAGCTTTTCTTCGCGAACGAGCCACGCGTTCATCCAGGACGAGTGGCGTGTGTCGCCCCGCGTTTCCGTCTGGCTCGGGTTACGGTACGAATTCGCGTCGGCCGCCAGCGAAGCCGAGGGTCGCTTCGGCGGGGCCTTCGTCTTGAATCACCAATCGAATCAGTACCCGAACGCGCCGCGCGGCCTCGCCTGGGCTGGCGATGCCAACGTCCCGAAGGGGTTCATCGACGCAGGTCTCGGCACGCTCTCGCCGCGAGCTGGCGTGGCATGGCGAGTGTCGGCCGACGGCCGCACATCCTTGCGAAGCGCCGCGGGGCTCTACCACGCGGGCGTGCCCCTCGGTGGCCGCATGTTCAGCGGTACGAGTGGGTTCGGCGGCGCCACGCCCCGTGCGGCCAACACAGCGCTGTCGGATCCCTACGGAGCGTCGCGTGTCAATCCGTACGACACGGTGCTCCAGTACGGTCCGGGCAACCCGCTGCCAGACGCGATCCGTGGGTACACACCAGCCACATTCCCCTGGGCCAGTCAATTTCAGCGGCAGATCGTCCGGGGTGTCCCCACCCAGATCTTCGTTGGCCCAATCGTCGGGTACGAGTCCACGGTCACAGCACCGTCGGTGGCGGAGTACCACGTGACTCTCGAACGAGAGCTGACACAGGGCTGGAGGCTGGAAGCGGCGTACGTCGGAAACCGAGGCCGACATCAGCCGTTGTGGCAAGCGTTCAACGCTCCCGTGCCGGAGGCGGGGGCCAACACGAGCGACCAGAGTATCCGTGACCGCCGGCCGTACGCCGAGTACGGGGGCGGGCGTCTGTTCAGCACCACGCTGAACACCTCGTACGATGCAGCGCAGATTGCGAGCAGCGTCCGGCTTGGGGGGCTCACGGCCCAGATATCGTACGTAGCGGCCCGCAGCGTCTCACCGTTCGGCATCAACGCACAGGACGTCGACAAGCGGACGGTCGAAGGGTTCAGTACGGGTGCCGCCAGCGGCGAAGCCATCCTGACGTCGGCGAGCGACGCTGGGCAGAGTTCCTACCCCTACGACCCTGGGCGCGACCTCGCGGAGAACGGCCGCCGGCACACGTTCAAGGCGCACTACGTCTACGAACTCCCCTGGCGCCAGAGCGGAGGGTGGAGGGGCGTGTGGTTGGACGGCTGGGCCGTGTCTGGCGCGTTTGTTGCGATGAGCGGCCTGCCACTCAACATCCTGTGGGGACTGGATGCCAATGCGGACGGCTCACCCTATGACCGGCCGAACCTGGTGTCATCGATTCAGTACCCGAGGACCGCCGTGCCGGACGCCTCCTTCGACCGGCGCGGTGCGATACAGTTCATCGATCCAGCGTCATTCGTGGGGCCGTGCCACAACAACGAGCGGACCGGATCGGCGGCTTTTTGTCCCACACCCGGGAACCTGCCCCGCAATGCGGCGACAGGTGTGTCGGTCTTCAATGTCGACCTGGCTGTCCTGAAACGTGTGCACGTCGGTGGGTCTAAGAACGTCGACGTGCGACTTGAAGCCGTGAACGTCACCAACACGAACTTCCTCGGCGCCCCGGAGCTCAACCTCTCGAGTCCGTTCTTCGGCCAGGTCTCGGGCCGCATTCACCGACCACGGCAGATGCAGGTCGGCATCAGGTTCGAGTTCTGACCGACCGGGCGCCGCTCGCCGCGCCTACGGCCAGGGATCGATGATCATGACGTCGCTGTCGCTGATGGCGGACTGGCTCCACAGGACCGAATGGCCATCGGGGCTGGCGCTCATCACGCGCTGGACCGCAGCGGCAATCGTCGGGAGATCTCCCACGTCCCGGAGCGCGCGCGTCTTGAAATCGAAGAGCACGAGCTTCTGAACGTTGCGACGGTCCTCGACGGCGCGCTCGAGAAAGAGGACGCCGTCGCTGGTGACGTCCCAGTAGGTCTCCCAGACGTGGTATCCACCGATCAGCAGTTCCTCGGTCCCTCCAGCGGTCGGTTTCGCCCACAGTCCGGGATCGCCGTCGCGCTTGACGAAGTAGAGCGTCCTGCCATCCTTGGATTCGACTCCTTCCGAGCCCTCCGCCGAGGTCACCGGGGTCGGAACCCGACTCCGGTCGGGTGGCATTCGCCAGAGGCGTGGTATGCCCGTCCTGGTTGAGCGGAAGTAGATCCAGCGCCCGTCACGCGACCAGCTCGCGTTACTCTCTTCCGAGAGGTCCGACGTGAGACGGGTCATCGCGGAGCCGTCCCTGCGCACGAAGTAGACATCGAGGTTGCCGTCGACATTCGACGTGAACGTGATCCACTGACCATCCGGCGACCAGCGAGGCGTCAGGACCGTCGTGCTCTGTCGGAAGGTCAACTGTCGCAGCTCGGTCCCGTCGAGCCGGGCGGACCAGACCTCGGGCCAGCCCGATCGCGTCGAGACGAAGGCCAGGTGCTGGCCATCTGGAGCGAACGCGGGATGATAGTCCGACGAGGAAGAAACGAAGACCGTAGAGGGGCGGTTGCGGTGATCGCCACCGAAGGTCCAGTGCCAGACGTGCGTTCTTGCCATGCTCACCGAATAGGCGAGCTTGCCTCGACCGGTCGCCGTGTCCCTGGCGACCGTCGGTCGCGCCAGCCCACCCTCGGTGCCCGTCACGAAGTGCGGCTGGTCGCCCGCCGTTGGGTCGGCCGAGACCCGCCACAAGCTCATTCTGCCCACCTGTCCGGACGCAAAGACGATCGACTGTCCGTCGGGCGTCCAGTCGAGCCCGTCTATTGGCGCAGACAAGGCGGTCAATCGCCGCATGCCTGCCTCGCCGTCTCGAACCGTCGTCACGTGGATGTCGCCATCAGCCCTGGTGTTGAATCGGGCGACCGCCAGGCGCGTGCCGTCCGGCGACACCGCACACTGCCAGTCGCCGAAGGTCGAAGACTGGGGATTCGTGAGCCGCTGCCGGATCTGGCCCGTATCGGTCTCCACGACGAAGACCGAGTAGGCCTCGCCTTGGCCCGGGTGGTTGACGACCGCCAGCGAGCGGCTGTCGGGGAACCAGGAGACCGAGGCGCTGCTGATCTCCAGGAGCGCTCTCGAGCGACCGCCCTTCGAGGCGACGACGTGAAGGTCCCAGATGGCGGGCCGCACCTCGCGCAGGAACGCGATCCACCTGCCGTCCGGTGACCACTGCGGGTAGGAGTCGACCCGGTCGGCAGGCGGAGGGCCGTCCAGCGGGAGCGCCCATGCCTGCCCGCCAGACGTGGCCTTGATGTAGATGTGAGCCCCGCCATTGGGTTGGTACCAGTTGTAGGCAACGAACTGCCCGTCAGGCGACAGCGTCGGGTTGCCCTCGAGGGTAGGCTCGCTGGCAAGGGACCGAGGAATACCCGCAGCGTCCCCGTCGCCTGGTTGCCCCGTGGCAGTCTCCCACGTGCCCCACGCCAGTGCCAGCGTCCCGATTGCCAGCGTCACCCCGCCCAAGACCAGAAGCCGAGGTGCGCGGGCTGTTCGCCGACGGGACTCGTCGATGGTGGGTGAGTGCACCGGCTCGCCTGCATCGGTCCACCTTCGACTTTGCCTCCAGCGCTGCAGTTCGGACCGATGGGCGAACACGCTTCCACGCACGGCATGCGCGTGACGGTGAACGGGAAGCTGCTCGTGGAGTTCCCACCGCTGGACTGTCCTCACGCCACGGTTCAGGAAGACGGCAATCTCCTTCCACGATTCCAGTCGGTCTTCTTCTTGCGCCGGTCCTTCGGTCTCATCGCCATCGGCAGACACGCGATCAGGCTCGCAGAAAATCCAGGCCGTCGCAAGGAAGTATCGAGCGACAGGTTTCCGTTGCTTCGCTCACCCCTCAGACATGGGTGTGACAGGCATGCCAAGGCCACTGAGCAGACTGGCTCTCCCCGCGGCGCTCGCTCCCCTCGTCCTGGCTGGGACCTTCTGCGGGGCTGGGAACAGCCAGACACCGGACCCTCCGGCGCCCGCGGTGATCAAGAGCCCGACGGTGAAAGTGGACGTCGAGCGGGGCCTCTACAAGGCCACCGGCCAGGTGTCCACGCCGTCCTGGAACGTCTCGGTAGCCGTTCACGAGGAGAGCGGAATCCAATGGCTCCTCGGTGAGGCGCTCCTGCTCGTCGAGACGGCCTCGGCTGCCTCACCGATCCCTCACGTGACCCTCGACGATGTGGCCTTCCACGTGGAGCGGAGACGCGACGACCGCGCCATGGGGCTGGCGGCGTCGCTCGAGGCCAAGCGGCGCGCGAAAGTTCTGGACTACCTCGGGCTGTTCGAAGTGGCTGACGCCGTGCCAGTGATTCGGGAAGCGGCCGGCGCTGCTGACGCGAGCGTCCGCAAGGCGGCGTGTGAGGCGCTGGGGCGGCTCGAGCAGTCGAAGCCAGGCTCGTGCGCCGCTCGATGACGAGGATCCCCGAAACTCCGCGACCGAGGTGAGCGAGCTTGGTGCCATAATCGAGCGTCCCCACAGTCGGTTCAGCCGGATGACGAACGGTCTGCAGCAGCGGGCGGGTGAAGAAGGTCGAGCAGCCAGGCTCGACTCGTGGCAGGGGATCGCCACGCACATGCGGCGCAGCGTCAGCACCGTTCAACGGTGGGCCAGGTCCGAGGATCTCCCCGTCCATCGAGATCCTCGCGATCACGGTAACGTCTTCGCCTATCGAGACGAGCTGGATCATTGGTGGGCTTCACGACTGCAGCAGCTTCCGCACGAGGAGCCGGCGACCGATGCAGTCTGCGCACCGGGGCTCGAGTCGCGCGCCGGGACCTCGGAGCGGGTGGCGCAGGGCCAGGGGCGCCCTCGCTTCGTCTCGCGGACCCTGTGGGCCGTGGCCGGTGGCCTCCTCGTCGCCGTCTCCGCATTGAGCGTCGCGGTCATGAGTCCACGACGTCCTTCCGGAACCCATGCTCCCCCGGGGTCGCCGGTCGTGCGGCAGATGACGGCAACCCCTGAGATGGAGTGGCGCGCCGATGTGGCTCCGGGCGGCACCGAGATCGCCTATGCCGCCTGGTCCCAGGTCGGGACCGAGATCTGGATCAAGCCCGTCGACGATCGACCGGCGCGGCGCCTCCTGGTGCTGCAACCTGGGAATGTCGGCGGGCAGGGCTACCCGACGTGGTCTCCCGACGGCCAGTGGATCGCCTACCTTCAGGAAGTGGACCGAGAGACCCGGCAGGTGCGGCTGATTCCGGCGGCGGGCGGGCCCTCCCGCGCCGTCACGTTGATCAAAGGCGTCTCCCTCGCATGGACGCGCGACGGAGAGGCGCTGGTCGTGGCGGATCGCCCCGCGCAGGGGGATCCCTTTTCACTGTTCCTGGTCGCTCGGGATGGCACGCGTGTGCGAAGACTGACGATGCCGCCTCAGGACGCGATCGGAGACCTGTGGGTGAGCGCTTCGCCCGACGGTCGTTCGCTGGCGTTCGCCCGCTACACCACGTGGGCGGAGGCGGACGTCTACGTGGTCGGTGTCGACGGCGCTGAGGCTCGCCGCGTCACATTCGATGAGCACCCGATCGAGGGGCTGGCATGGATGCCCGAGGGTCGCAGCGTCGTCGTCTCGTGGGCGCGCGAGGGGATGTCGAGGCTGTGGGAGGTACCGGTGGATGGAGCGCCGGACCAGGCGCCGAGCCTTCTGGCGGCTCCCGACCGCGGGGCCAAGCTGCCCTCCGCTGTCCAAGGCCCGAAGGGAGCGGTACGGATCGCGTACGTGCGGTCGATCAACGACGCCAACATCTGGCGGCTCGACGTCGGCGGAGCGTCGTCCACCCGGCGGACGGTCGCGCCTTCGACCTACTACGAGGACTATCCCGCTGTCTCTCCCGATGGCCGGCGCCTCGCGTTCGCGTCGAACCGTACCGGCGCCACCGAGGTGTGGATCGCTGAACTCGACGGGTCGAATCCGACGCAAATCACGTTTCGAAACGGCCCGCTCTGCATGGCCCCGCAGTGGTCACCCGACGGCCGTCGCCTGGCCTTCGGGTCGATCACGGGTACCAACCGCGACATCTTCGTTGTCGGGCTCGACGGCGCCGCTCCGCTTCGTCTGACGAGCGAACCCTCCGAGGAGGTCAATCCGTCCTGGTCACGCGACGGCCGCTGGATCTACTTCTCGTCGAACCGTTCCGGCGTGGACCAGATCTGGCGGCTGCCCAGCGCCGGCGGCCGCCCCTCGCGCGTGACCGGAGGCGCAGCCACCGAAGCCCACGAGTCCCCCGACGGCACCAGACTCCTCTTCGTCAGGGGACGGGACACCGATGGCCTCTGGAGCGTTCCCACCGGGGGAGGCCAGGAGCGGCTCGAGATCGAAGGCGTGCGGGAAGGCCTCTGGGCTGTTTCGCGCCAGGGCGTCCTGTTCGCCACGCGCCCCGGACAGGAGCTCGGCGTACACTACGTGGTCAGGCTCTGGGACCCGGCCACTCATCGTGTTCGCGACGTTGCCGACCTGGCCACACCGCATCTGTATCCGGGGTTTGCGGCGACGCCGGACGGCCGCACCGTGTTCTGGACGCGCAACGACGGGCGCGGTACCGACGTCTTCGTCATGGATCTGGAACGCTCCAGGTGATTGATCGTCGGCTAGCGAATCTTCGTCGCGAGCGCATCGGTACCGGCGGCCCAGAACGCCGTACCGGGACCGTTCGAGTACATGGCCCGTTCGACGACGATCTCTGCGGGACCAGTCTGGCCGGCTACGGGCAGGCTCTCCACGATGACTCCGAACGTCCTGCCCGAGGCGGTATCGCCAAAGCCGCCAGCCGCGATTGGGGCGCCGATTGCCACGTTGGTGCGACTGCTTGGCGGCAGGATCACTGTCTTCTGCGCCGTGGTCCCATCGTCGAAACGCAACGTCACGAGTGCCGTGCCCGCGTAGTCTGAGGTGTTGGCGATCAGGACGTAGGTCTCCTGTCCGCGCGGTCCGCCCTGCTCTCCATCGGCGAGGGCCCACAGGGTCCCCGCGGTCGTCGCCCCGGCGGCGTTGTGAGCTTCGGCCCACGACGCGGCCGTCGGGCCCGGCCACCACATGGCGCGCTCGGCAACCACCGGGAGGTCCGACGTGATGGTCGTCGACACGGCAGCGTCCGACAGACTGCGAGGGCAGCCCGGAATGAGCGTCGCGTCGACCCAGATGTTGTAGCGACTCTTCGGCCCGACGGTCGCACCAGTGCTGCACGTGGTGCCGTCGTCGAACAGGAACGTCGCGACCACGTGACAGTCCGCCTGGTTCGGATTGCCGATCAGAACGAACAGATCGAAGAAGTCGCCGGTCGCACCTTCTGCGAAGAACCACTTCGTCGCCGGTTCTCGGATGCCTGCACTTTCGTGACCCGCGCCGTAGAAGTACCCGCCGCTCGTCAGGTACATGGCGCGCTCGACGATGATGGGCTTGTCCGGTGGTGATTCGATGACGGCAGACACCTCCACGTCCTCCAGGCCAGGCTCGAGGTGAACGACGACGTTGGCGCGGGTGTGGGCCCCAACCTGATAGCTCTTGATCACCGGGGCCGCCGGCGGTGGCAGCAAGTAGGTCACCTGAAAAGTCACGGGGTCCGGATTCGGATTCTGGACGAGATAGTACAGCTCGAAATTCCCGATCTGGTCGCCGCCGCAGGGACACTGGCCTCCGCGTGGCTGCCGTACCCAGCCCGATCCCACGTCATTGTCCGATCGGCGACGACCGGCACGTCCGATGCCACGACGGTCGAAAACTCCGCTGACGCCAGCGCCGCGAGCGTCGAATCCGCGGCTGCCAGGGTACTCACGTCCACGGAGTCACGCGCTCCCGCAGCGACGGTCCTGGAGTGGGTGAGCACCGTGGCCGTGTCCTTCAACTGGAACTGCAGCGACACGCTGGCCGCGTTGGACGCATCGGTGTTCAGCAAGGCGAATCGCGTCTCGAAGAACCGGTTGATCGTGGCGCCCTCGGCGAAGTAGTGCGTGTAGCCGAGGCCCTGCTGGGTGATGACGACTGTCGAGTCGCCAACGGTGACCGAGCCGCTGCGCGTGCCGAAGGCATCGGCGGCGTCAATGACGATGCTCAC
The DNA here is from genome assembly GCA_964387935.1 of uncultured Vicinamibacteraceae bacterium. Lineage (GTDB taxonomy): Bacteria > Acidobacteriota > Vicinamibacteria > Vicinamibacterales > JAFNAJ01 > CAYLZN01. Next base: position 14,928 of record CAYLZN010000076.1, read on the forward strand.
GCTGCCGTCACCGGTACCGGCCGTTCCGCTCGCAATCTCGATCCAGGGAGCCTGGCTCGTCGCCGACCACGCACAGGTGCCCTCGGTGGACACGACGATCGTTCCCGTGGTGCCGGCGGGAGGGGCGACGGCAGGAGTGGACGAGACGGTGTAGGCACAAGGGCCCTGGGTTGCCACTGCCTGCGTCACGGTCATGGTTCTCGACAGACCGTGGCCATCGTTTGCGGTGACCGACAGCGTGCAACTCTGCTGGTTGCCGGTCGTGTTCTCCGGGGCCGTCCACATCGGGATCCGGCTGGTGGCGTCGCTGAACGAACCCGCGGACGGGAGGTTGGGGCACGAAGCGACCCAGATGTAGGTCAACCCGTGCCCGATCGAGTCGGTCGCCGACACCGTCAGTGCCGTCGAGCCGGCCGACCCGACAGGGTTCACAGTGGATATAGGCCCCAGGGGCACGCTCAGCAGATGCGGCGCCGATTCGACGGCGTGCGCATAGGTGCTCGACTGCGACAGTCCGTGGCCATCACTCACGGTGACCCCAACCGTGCAAGACTTCGAACTCCCGGTCGTGTTGAACGGGGTTGTCCACTGGGGCGACGCAGTATGTCCGTCGCTGAACGACCCGTTGGATGGCAGGCCTGGACACAATGCCGTCCACAGGTACGTGAGGGCGTGACCGAGCGTGTCGGTGGCCGCGACACTCTCCGTGATCGGTGTCCCAGGCTTCGCGGGGTTCGGCGCGCCTTCGGGTCCGTGCGTGATGGTCAATGTGTGAGGAATCGAGTCCACGAGCTGTGTGTACGACTTCGATTGCGACAGACCGTGGTTGTCGTTCACCGTGACGCTCAGGTCACAGGCCTGTGTGCTACCAGTCGGGTTGTCGGGTGCCGTCCACGTCGGTGACACACTGCCAGCGTTGGAGAACGTCCCGTTCGAGGACAGCGTTGGGCACGCCGCGCTCCAGCCGTAGGACAGATCGTGTCCCAGCGAGTCGTTCGCGCCGACGCTGACGTCCACCTGACCTCCCTGCGGCACGGGATTCGGGGAACCACTCGGGCCCGTCGCAATCGTCAGGGTGTGCGGCGGCGGTGGAGGCGGGGCGCCCGGCGCCGTGGCGGTCCAACTCGTTTCAACGGTACCCACGCAGGGACAGCCGAAGCCGGAGCTGAAGATCAACTTCAAAGTTCCAGTGGCCGACGTCGCCGACTGAAAGGTGCCCGAGAGTTCCTGGGACAGGCAGTACCCCGGGCTGTTGTACGCGAACTGTTGACCTGAAATGGGAACGGGCGTGGTGATCGTCGTTGTCACGGTGACGCAGCCAGAGAGGGTTCCCTTGTAGTAGATCCTGCTGATTCCGGATCCGCTGACCGTGATCTCGAAGGGATGTCCCTGGCCCGTGGTCCCCGTCCAGTCGCCGCCGACCTGCGCCTCAGCAAGGCCAATCGGAGCACACATGGCGACCCAGACAAGCCACCATGTGAGCGATCTTCCTGCCGTGCATCGTCGCGAAGAATGTCCGGTTGACATTCGTTCCCTCGCTCTTCGCCCCACAGCTCGCGCACAGGCGTGAAGCAGCCCGCGTTCTCGTAGGCAGAGTGACTGCAGGGGAGGAAACCTGTCTCACCGGGTGCCGCGACCGATCAAGGCGTTCGCGGCGACCACGGGGCGATGATCATGAGGTCGGAACGCACCGACTCCGTCTGTGACCAGTACACTGCCTGCGATTCCACGGTCGCGGACAGCCAAGGCAGGCTGCCGCGAGGGTCGGCGCTCAGGCTGGCGAGATCCTCGACTCGTCTGGTGTCGTAGCGGTAGCGGCGAAGGGACAGCCGGCCACGGTGGGGGTTGACCGGCGTTCGGTCGAGGAAGGCGATCCCGTCGCGAGTCAGTCCCCAGGAGCCTTCCCAGACGGCAGTGCCCGGCATGACCTCGGTTTCAGGTCCGCCCTCGACGGGCATGCTGAACAAGCCTGTCGCGCCGGGCCGGCGTACGAAGTAGAGCGTCTTGCCGTCGGGCGATTCAAGGGCTTGCGTTCCCTCGCCCTCTGTGACTGGCACAGCTACATCCGATCCGTCGGCACGAGTCTTCCAGATGCGAGGCCGGCCAGTCCGGTTCGAACTGAAGTAGATCCAGGTTCCGTCCCGGGACCAGCTCGGGTTGGCCTCGTCCGACGGTTCCGAGGTCAATCTCCTGAGATCGCTTCCGTCGACGCGTACGACGAAGATCCTCCGATTCGTTGGTCCCGCGGAGGCATAGGCGATCCAGCCGTTGTCCGGGGACCATCGCGGCGTGAGCGGACGCCCGCCTTCGCGGAGCGCCAGACGCCTGGCATGGCTTCCATCCGTCGCCGAAATCCACAGACTCGACTGGCCGGATCGACTCGATGAGAACACGACCAGTCGGCCGTCCGGCGAGGCGACGGGGTGCTCGACGAAGGCGGAGGACTCGAACGCCCGCTCGACGAGCGCTGCGCGACCCGCGGGATGGGACCATCGCCAGACACTGACCTGCGCGAGGTCGTGCACGTATGCGAGCGCTGCCGGCCCACCGGGAGGTGGCCGCGACACCGACGGCGAGGTCGCTTGGGCCTCGGTGCCGGGCACGACCGATGGGGCCTCGCCGGGCGTGGGATCCGCCGCGACCTGCCAGAGGGCCTGGCGACCCTGCCGCGTGGAGCCGAAGACGATGCCCGCGCCACGCGGCGTCCATGCCAGTCCGTCGATGTTCGCCGCGTCGAATGTGATGCGGCGAGATCCCGTGTCCCCCGCGTGCAGGTCCACCACGTACAAATCAGCCACACCGATGCTCACGGACCTGGCGACAGCGACCCGCCTGCCGTCCGGCGACACCGCACACTCCATGTCGCCCAGCGTTCCGTTCTCAGGCGCGGTCAGACGCCGCAATCGGTCGCCGGTTGTAGAGGAGATCAGGAACGCCGCGTAAGGCGCGTCGGGCGCCGCGCGGTCGATCACGGCAAGGGCCTCTCCGTCAGGGGTCCAGGACAGCGATGTTCCCGCGATTTCGGCGAATCTCTTCGATCCTCCGCCTTCGGCCAGCGAGACCCGTACCTCCCAGGTTGTGGGGCCGGCAGGACGAAGGAACGCGATCCTCGAGCCGTCTGGTGACCAGCGAGGACGCAGGTCGAGGGGCGCGTCGGGTTCGGTCAGCAGTCGCCTCGGCGCTCCTCCGGCCGTCGGTGCCACGTAGATTCCGCTTGCGTCCTCCCGTTCCCAGTTGAAGGCGACGAAACGGCCGTCGGGGGAGAGGCTCGGGGCGAACTCCGGCTGCTCGTCGCTCGCCAGGGGGCGCGGCCGGGAGCCTTCGCCAGCCATCGGTGCAGGGATGCGCTCGCCGGGCCAGAGGGTCAGGATGCCGGCCACGGTGGCGGCTCCGACGAGCAGGAACAGGGCCGTCGGAATCGCAGGGTGTGTCCTCGCGAGACCCGGCAGCGCCCGCCGGGGGCTGACGGGAGCGCGCGCCTCCGTGGTCGCCGGCGCGGTGGCTGGTGGAGGGGCGCCCGGCGGGCTGGAGCTCGCATCGCGACGTGACTTCCACGCGTCCAGTTCCGCCCGGAACGCATACACCGAACTCCGATGGGCGTGGGGGAGCCGCTACACCGGAAGTCCCGCCTCACGCTCCCATCGCTGCGCGGTCTTGACGCTGCAGGACAGGTGAACGGCGATCTCCTTCCACGACTCCAGTCGATCGCCGGCGCTCGGGCGCATGACGAAGCGGGGATCCTGTGGCGCCGACATCGGGCGGATTCTGGCACAGATCCGGCCTGCGGCTCGCGGCTCACGGCGTGCGGCGTGCATCCCGCCGCGACAGGTTCTGCTCAGAACGAGCACCTTGATCTCATCAAGGGGCCGTGGTGCTGGAACGGTATCAGGTGGATTGCGAATCGGGGTCGAACAGTCGCCATGCCTGGCGGCTGAACGGGGCGGTCGATGTCGACGGACGACAGGCACACGACAGTCAGGGCCAATTTGGTCTGGGCACTCTTACTGGTCGCTGGCGCAGCTCGGGAAAGACCGCTGACCGCCGTCAATACGCCGCCTGTCTGGCCTTGCAATGGCTTCAACGGGGAGACGCATCATGCGCCGAGAACTGCCGGTACCCACGCTTGTTGTCGTTCACACTGATCCACTGACGGTTTCTCACGCTTGACGGACGACGGCCGGGCGTCGTTTCCCGCATTGGCTCGTCAGCGTGCGGATCCCCCAGCCCCCGCCCGCCCCGGGGGGCGGGAGCGCGTTTGTCGCTTGGCTCCCACCAGGACCCGTAGACAGACCGAGGTCGACGACCAGCAGATCGCCGACCTCGGGTCCTGCGCGAGTCCGTCGAGGCGCTCGGGGCGCTCGCCAGCGGAGCCCTATCCTCCTCAACGGCGAGCGCCTGGGTCAGGCCACTTCCGGCAAGGCGGCCTGGACGTGGTCGGCCGTGGCGAGCTTGGCGCGCGCCAGGGCCGCGGCCATCAGGGTGTGATGGGCCAGCAGGTTGATCTTGCGGGGTAGGCCGCCGGTGGCCTGGTAGATCGCTTCCTCGGCACTGGGATCGAAGAGCGGGGTCTCGGCGGTGGCTAGCCGGAGCCGGTGCGCGAGATAGCTGGTGCACTCTTCCCGCGTCAGGGCGGCCATGTGGTAGCGGACGACGATGCGTTGGGCGAGGTGTTGTCATTCACGCTGATCCACTGACGGTTTCTCACGCTTGACCGACGCCGG
>CAYLZN010000077.1:0-19454 GCA_964387935.1 uncultured Vicinamibacteraceae bacterium
CCCGCGGCGGGCCCGGCGGCGCGGAGACTGATCGGGGATTCGGACGCGATGGGCCGCGTGCACGCGCTGATTGCGCGCGTGGCCCCCACCGACGCCACGGTCCTCATCACCGGCGAGAGCGGCACCGGCAAGGAACTCGCCGCCATCGAGCTCCACGCCGCCAGCCTGCGCCGTGATCGGCCGCTCGTGTCCCTCGACTGTTCCACGCTCGCGCCAGGCCTGCTCGAAAGCGAACTGTTCGGTCACGTGAAGGGGTCGTTCACCGGCGCCGTAGCGAGCAAGCCCGGTCTGTTCGAGGTGGCCGATCACGCGACGCTGTTCCTCGACGAGGTGTCGAGCCTCACGCTCGAGACCCAGGGCAAGCTGCTGCGCGTGCTCGAGACGGGCGAGATCAAGCCGGTGGGCGGCATCGTGTCGCGCCACGTGAACATCCGCCTCCTCGCCGCGACGAACCAGGACCTCGGCGACCTGGTCAAGGCGCATGTCTTCCGCGAAGACCTCTACTATCGCCTGAACGTGGTCCCGCTGCGCCTGCCCTCCCTGCGCGAACGTCCGTCCGACATCCCGCTGCTGCTGCAGCACTTCCTGGCCGGGGGACAGAAGCCCGGCGTCCACCGGCCGCGCCGGTTCACCCCCGAGGCCCTCGAACGGCTGGTCGCGTACCCCTGGCCGGGCAACGTCCGCGAGCTGCGCAACCTGGTCGAGCGACTCGCGGTGACGTCGGAGGGGGACGAGATCACCGCGGCACACGTGCTCGACGCCGTGGCCGTGACGGCCGACGCCGGCCACCACCAGACGCCGCACACCAGCGACGAGCTCAAAGCGCTCAAGCGCCGGGTGCACGAGCAGGTCAGCGAGGAGCTCGAGCGCGCCTTCGTGCTCGACGCGCTGCGACGCAACGACTGGAACGTCAGCCGGGCAGCACGCGAGACCGGCATGCTCAGGCCGAACTTCCACGCGCTCATGCGCAAGCATCGCATCCGCGCCGAAGACGCGTAGGCTCCCGGAACCACTGGCCGCCGGCCCCCACGTATGCGCGACGCATACAGTGTATACGCGCCACATACGCCCACTCCGGCTGCCCGGGCCGCTGATCGCCGCCAAACGCCGCACGTGGGGAAGGCCGGTCGGCCCGGCCCCTGGCACGAGGTCTGCTCTCGTCATGAGTGAGAGAGACGAGGGAGGCCGGCCATGACGACCCGGATTGACCAGGAACGGGAGAGCGGCGGCTCGGAAGGTACGGGCACGGCCACGCGCCGCGTGCTGGTCGCAGCTCCACGCACGGCGCGCTGGGAAGGGATCGTCCGTGCCATCGAGTCCGATCACATCACGTGCACGTGGATCGATCCGGCAGCCGCGCCGGCGGCCGTCGCGGCCGGCCTCGAGCGGGATCTCGGCGTGCTCGTCGTCGATCTCGGCCCCGACCAGGTCAAGGGCCTGAACCTCGTCGCCGCCTGCCGACAACGGGCCCGGCTGGCGCCGGTCGTGGTGGTCGCGGCCAGCCCGTCGATCGACCTGGCCAGACGGATTCGCCAATCGGGCGTGTTCTTCCTGGCGCTCGACCCCGTGACGCCAGACGAGATGCACGGCGTCGTGGTCAACGCCTTCGACTGCCTCGCCCGCCATCGCCCGGACGCGAGCTCCTGCCGCACGCGGCCGCGCATCCTGGTCGTCGACGACGACGCCGACTTCGTGACGTCGGTGACGGCGCTGCTGGACTCGCAGGGCTACGCCGTGGCGACGGCGCGGAGCGCACGGGAGGCCCTGGATCACGTCAGGACCGAGGGCGTCGATCTGATCGTGCTCGACATCATGATGGAGTACGACGCGGCCGGGTACGAGGTGAACCAGGCCCTCAAGTTCGGGCCGGCCTTCGAGTGCTTCCGGCAGGTCCCGATCCTGATGGTGTCGTCGATCGACATCGACCCTGCCACACGGTTCAGGATGGCCGGTGAGGTGGACCTCGTGACGCCGGACGGTTACCTCGCCAAGCCGCTGGATATTCCGAAATTCCTCGACACGATCAAGGCGCTGCTCGGCCCGTCCTCTCCCGCGTCCGAGGCATGAGGTCGGCCATGAGCACCCGGGTCGTCGACGTCGTCGGGTCGAGCGTGGAAACGGTGCCGGCCGTTCCCCGCCGTGTCATGGTGATCGACGACGACGAGGTCATGCTGCTCTCGTGCCGCCGGGTCCTCGAGAAGGACGGCTACGAGGTGGAGACCTTCGCCAATGGCGCGAGCGGGATCCGCCGGGTCGTCGAGCGCCCACCGGAGCTGCTGCTCGTCGACCTCAAGATGCCCGAACTGGACGGGATCCAGGTCATCGAACGGGTGCGCCAGGCGGCCCCGGAAGTGGTCATCGCGGTCATCACGGGCTATGCCACGGTGGCCACGGCGGTGGACGCCCTCAAGGCCGGCGCGTACGACTTCCTCCCGAAACCGTTCACGCCGGACGAGCTGCGCCTCATCGTGAACCGCGGCCACGAGCGCTGGCGCCTCGCGAGCGACTCGAAGCGGCTGCAGCAGGAAAAGGAGGAGGCCGAGCGTCGGTTCATCACGTTCGTGTCGCATCAGCTCAAGTCGCCGGCCGTGGCTGCCAAGCAGTACCTGGACGTCCTGCTGTACTCGTCGCCGGAGCCTCTGGGGGCCACGACGCGCGCATGGCTGGAGCGGGCGCAGGCGAGGCTGGACGAGATGATGACGCTGATTCACGACTGGCTGGAGCTGTCGCGGATCGAACGGGGCGCGCTCGTGGAACCCGGAGCGTTCACCGACCTCGACCAGGCCGTGGCCGCGGGGTTGAACTCGTGCCGCCCGGCCGCCGAGGCGGCAGGGGTGATCCTGGAGCGCGGCCCCGGACCTCCCGCGGGTGCGGTCCGGGGAGACTCCGCGAGCCTCACGACGCTCGTCACCAACCTCGTGAGCAACGGCATCAAGTACAACCGCGTGGGTGGACGCGTCACGGTGCAGTCCATGCGGGCCGGCGACGTGGTGGTCCTCAAGGTGTCGGATACGGGAATCGGCATCCCCGAGAGCGCGCTGCCCCACCTGTTCGAGGAGTTCTTCCGGGTCCGGAACGACCAGACACGCGACATTCCGGGCAGCGGACTCGGCCTGGCGATCTGCCGGCGGATCGTGGCGGCGCTCGGGGGCTCGATCGACGTCGAGAGCGGCGTCGGCGAGGGCACGACCTTCGTGGTGGGCCTGCCCTGCGCCGCCGAGGAGGCGGCGTAAGCTATTGGAGACGCGCGGCGCGCGCCCGCGGCGTGCCGCACCCAGGGGGTTGAGGATGCGCTGGCTCGCCCCTCGTTCGCTCCGGACCAAGATCACTGCGGCCTTCACGCTGATCGTCGTGGGCGGGACCGTCGTGTCCACGCTGATCGGCGCGCGGATCATCACCGACGCGATGTTGAACCAGGCGCGGTCGCGCGGGCGGCAGGGACTCGAGGCCGTCCAGGCGGTCCATCGCGATCAACTGACGCAGGTGGCGGAGTCGGTGGCTCGCGCCGCCGCGGAGGGCCCCGTCCGGGAGGCGCTCCGTTCGGGTTCGCCGGAGGCCCTGTCAGCGGCACTGGCGACGGCCCGTGACGCGGCCGGGCTCAGCTTCCTCGGTTACGTGGATGCGCGAGCGTTGCGGGTCGTGCGGGCCGACCAGCCCGGGCCGTCGGCCCTCGCACCCGCGCTGCGAGGACCTGTGCTGGCCGCCCTGGAAGGTCGCCCCGTCACCAGCACGGAGGTGCTCGACCGCGACACCCTGGAAACCGAGCACCGCGATCTCCCCGCGCTCGCGGCGGTCCACCTCGACCCGGGACCGGCCTCCGGCGCGGCGCCCGCCGGCGTGCTCACCGACGGGCTCGTCCTGCTGTCGGCGGTACCGCTGCCCCAGGCCGCGGCGCCGACCGGGGTGCTCTACGGCGGCATCCTCCGCAACAACCGGTCCGAGATCGTCGATCGCGTGGAGGAACTCCTCTACGGACGAGAGCGACACGGGGAGCGCCAGATCGGCACCGTGGCCCTCGTGCTGGACGACGTCTGGATTTCGACCAACATGGTCCGGCCAGACGGGCGGCGGGCCACCGGCACGGTCCTGCCGCCGAATGTCGCCGCGGCAATGCGCCGGGGCGAGCGATGGTCCGGCCTCGCCCTGGTGGCGGGCAGCTCGTACGAGGCGGCCTGCGCCCCGGTCCGGAATCACGCCGACCAGGTCGTGGGTGCCTGGTTCGTCGGCCTCCTCGAGGCGCCGTTCCTGGCGGCCCGGACCAGCGTCATGCGGACGTTCCTGGTCGTCTGCCTCGTGGGTCTGCTGATCGTGCTCGCGCTGACCTACGCGCTCACGCGGACGATGATCCGGCCGCTCGAGGAGATGGCCTCGGCGACGAGGCGCATTGCGGCCGGTGACCTCGCCGTCTCGGTGACGGCCGCGTCGCGCGACGAGATCGGGGAACTCGCCGCCTCGTTCAACGACATGCTTGCCAGCCTCCAGACGATGAACCGCGAGCTGCAGACGTGGGCGCACACGCTCGAGGACAAGGTGCGCGAACGCAGCGACGAGCTCGTCGCCGTCCAGGAGCGCATGGCGCGCTCCGAAAAGCTGGCGTCGGTCGGACGCCTGGCGGCGGGTGTCGCACACGGGCTGAACAACCCGCTGGGCGGCATCATGTCACTGGCGATGCTCGCCCTGGAGGACATGCCAGCCGACCACCCGCTGCGGAACGACCTCGACACCATCGTGAAGCAGACGCTGCGATGTCGCGAGATCGTCAAGGGTCTGCTCGACTTCTCCCACCAGTCGGAGGCGCAGGTCGCGCGCACCGACATCAATGCGCTGATGGACAGCACGCTGGCCCTGCTCGGGCGCCAGGCGAGCTTCGACAACATCCACCTGGTCCGGCGCATGCAGTCACCACTCCCGCCGGTCCTCATCGACCCGGGCCAGCTCCAGGAGGTGTTCTTCAACCTGGTGATCAATGCCGCCGACGCGATGGAGGAACACGGCGAGCTGACGGTCGAGACCGCGCACGACGAGCTGGCGAGCGAGGTCGTCATCCGGATCAGTGACACGGGCAAGGGCATCCCGCCCGAGGTGATGCCGATGCTGTTCGAGCCCTTCTTCACGACGAAGAAGGTGGGCCAGGGCACCGGCCTGGGGCTGGCCATCGCTCACGGCGTGATCACACGGGCCGGCGGACGCATCGAGGTCGCCAGCCGCCCCGGTTCGACGATGTTCACACTCCGGCTTCCGGTCGCGACCGACGAAGGAGACGGGCATGGCGCGCCGGCGACAACTGGTGCTTGGATTCGGCAACCCGCGGGCCGCTGAGGGCGGCTTCGGCGGTGTGGTCATCGACGTGCTGCGACGCTGTCCCGGCCTCGCCGAGACCGCGGACCTGCGCGACGCCGGGCCGGATCTCCCGGCGCTCGTCGAGACGTTCGCGGGCTATGACGTCGTGATCCTGGTGGGCGCCCTGGAGGGCGAGGGGAGGCCTGGCGAGGTCGTGGAACTCGACGAACCCACGGCCATGAGCCTCGGGCCCGCCGCGCCGGCCGATCGCGAGTCGCCGCCACTGGTCGCCCTGACCGGCTTTCGACGGCTGCACCCGGAGGCCTCGACGCGGCTCGCGGTCGTCGGCTGGCGCACCGACGGTTCCGGAGAGCGGGCCGCCGCGCCCGTCGAGGCTGTCGCTGACGCCGTGGCCACCATTGCCGATCGCCTCGCGTTCGAGGGAGCCGCGCGCCCGTTCCAGACCTGCGGTGCCTGCCGCACGCCCTGGAAGACCTGGCACCACTTCGTCGTCGATCCCCGCGTGCGGCTGCTCGGGCTGCAGGCCGTGCCCCTGCTGCCCGACGTGAACCTGCTGATCTTCGAGCACGGGTGCGGCAGCTCCGTGTCGATCCTCACGCGGCGCCTGCAGCCGCTCCTGCCCGACGACGCGCGCGCCCGATGGCCATCGCTGCGCGACTCGGCGGAGTGCCCCGGTCACTGCCGGTCGCTGGCGGACATCGCTGCCTGCGATCGGCACTGCCGGAACGCGCGCGAACGCGAGCTGATCAGGCTCGTCGAGCGGGTGCGTTCAGAGGTCGCCTCCGCCCTGCGTGCGTCGGGGGACGCCGCGCCGCTCACCACCTGAACGCCGTGCTCGCCGCCGCGTCCGACAGGCGGCGGGCCAGCGCGCCGGCAACGCCGCGATCGAGATAGGGGATGTCCACGCGGTGCGTGAACTCGCCCGCGCCGGCCGTATCCACCTTCACGCGCGCCATGGCGCTGCGGCGGTCGAACGGGGACTCGTGCAGCGCCACCGTCTGGATCTTGTTCACCCGCGCCACCGTGACCTGACGCCTGAGCCAGCCGCTCCTCATCAACACCACGTCATCCGCTTCAGCCCAGCCGAGATGCTCGACGTACGTCCGGGCGCTCACGAGGGACCAGGCGGCGAGGACGGCGAAGAGAACGATCGCGCCCCACCCGAGGACGAGTGAGGCGCCCAGCGAGCCGACGACGCTCAGCATCAGCATCGGCTTCACCGCACGACGAAACGCGCGCGGATGGACGGGCTGCCAGTCCACCGCGTCCAGTGTGAATCCCGGCAGCACCTGACCGAGCAGCGTCGGCACCTCGGTGCGACGAATGAGCGGCGCCAGCCACGTGCGCGCCGGTGTGGCCGATCGGCCTTGCTCACGACCGCCACTCCCACCACCGCCCGCCGTCTCGACCCGCACCGACGTCCGCCTGGCCAGACGATGAAGGGGACCGTCGCTGATGGTGAGGGTCTGCACCCGCCGCATCGGCACCGTGGCGGTCATGCGCGTGAAGAGGCCGCAGGCCGTGCGAAGGTCCTCGCCGATTCGCGTGAGGCGGAAGTCGTAGAGCCTGACGAGGGCCCACAGGGTGGACGCCACCCGCGCCATCACCAGGAACGCCACCAATGCCGCCGCGGCCACCGCCATCCCTGCCCACGGCATGGGTCCATCGCCGAAGACGGCCCGCACGAAGTCGCGGCCGACGGCGCGGCCGAACGAGTCGCTCGCGAAGGCCCATCCCAGCAGGCGATTGGGCAAGCCGGTCTCCCACAAAGCACCAAAGAGCGCGCCAAAGAGGATGAGGCCGCGATTGTCGAGGATGCCGTACAGCAGGAGTTCGCGGGAATTGAGATGCACGAGTTGCACAGCGCGCACCGGGTGCTCGGGGTGCTCGAGGCGTCGATCGGCGAAGACGTGGCGACGAATCTCGTCGAGCGAGGTCCGTGGCAACACGCTCAGCCGCGCCTCCTCCTCGTTGCCGCCGGCAGTCTCGACCCGCACCTCGATGACGCCGAAGACGCGATGCAGGACGTTCTCGATGGCGTCCACGTTCTGGATCCGCGAGAAGGGAATGTGACGCTCCGTGCGGAAGATGATTCCCGACTTGACGACCAGTTCGCTGTCGTCGAGACGCAGGCGAAACGACATGTAGCGCGCGACAGAGGTGATGGCCGCCGGCACGATCAGGATCAGCAGCCAGAACTCCCACCCGGAGGAAGGAAAGGGCCCGAACCTGAACATCTCCGCCTCGTCGGATCGCGACAGGCCGAAGAGCAGCAGGACCGCTGGCAAGGCAAATCTCCTGAGGTGACGCCCCAGGTCGAACAGCAGCGTGGCTGGATGGAGGCGTTGCTCACACGGCATCGCCTGCTCCCGTGGGCAACAACTGCTCACGCAGCGCCAGCGCGCGGCCGTGCTCGAGGCCGTGCAGTTCCACCTTCGCGTAGTCCGTGCCCGCCGTGTAGATGACCAGCGTGCCCAGCCCGTACCGGCGCTCGAGCGGGCCCTGCGTGACGTCGATGTGCTGCACGCGCGACCTGGGCACGTTGATCACCACGCGCCAGTAGACGCCGCGGCGAATCTCGAGACCCTCGTCGGCGACGCGATACGACGTGTGGCCGTAGGCGCGCGCCGGCCAGGTGCGCGCATGCCACAGCCCGAACGCCGTCCAGCCCGTCCACGCCACGAGAGGCAGGGTCCGCACCCACACCCGCACGTCGTCAGCGACCAGCCAGAAGATGCCGATGCCCACGAGCGAGCCAAGGCTGATGGCGGCCACCACAATGGTGTCGACGATTCGATCGAGGGGAATCACCCTCGGATCCAAGCGCTGGTGCGCGGCACTGTTCCCGGGATGCAACTCACTCACCGTCGGGATTCTAGGACGAAACTCCGCCGACGAGGGGAACCAGTTCAAGGGGAAGGGCGAGCAGGCGCGAAGTCGTCCCAGATCTGCTCGACGATCTTCGGATCGACGACCCGGCTGTCACCCTTCTCCGGGTCCTTCTCCGAGAAGAGCGTGATCCGGACCGTCCCGCAGTGCGGCCCGAGGGCGCCAGGGTCGAACACGTACAGGCCTTCGTGGATCGTGTCGGTGGCGGAGAGGCGCTGCTCGATCACGAACGGGTGGATGGGCGTGACCTCGGTGCTGCCGCAGAACACCTGCATCCGCGCGAAGCCTGCCGCGGGGCGCTTCATCGGCGGCAGCTGCATCCCCTGCGTCATCGCCGCGGCCCGCCCCACCATCGTCCAGAAGCCCTCCTTGAGTCTCGGCGTCACGCGCACGAGCAGCACGGGCGGCAGGTCCGTGACGTACTCGGACCAGTTGGCGAAGTCGGTGAGCAGCCGCTTGCGGATCTCCGCCGCGACGTCTTCGCCGCCACCCCCGGCCCGGGCGCGGCCCGTCGTGCGATCGGCACGCAACTGCGCCGCGTAGGCCGTCGGCGGCGTGATGAAGGTGACGTCGTAGTCGGACGACGACAGTTGCGGCGGCATCAGGTTCGTCGCCCGGCGCTGCCCCGCCTCCTCGAGGGCGTCCCGGGGGAACGGCTGCGACGGCTCGACGGGCAGCGGGGTGGGCAGCGGCGGAGTAACCCGCGGCATCCGTTGTTGAGCGCCCGTCAGCACCTCGCAGATCGGCCCCGTCGGCACGAGGCGCGAATCGACGCGGGCGCGGGCGTCGGAGTCCTCCAGCGGGCTCGTCAGGCCCACGAACAAGCCCTCGGCCGTGAAGACGGGACCGCCCGTGGTGCCGGACCCGAGCCTGAAGTCTGCGCGCTGGCCTTGCCGATCGGCGTGTCCCAGCGTGCCCGGATCGAGGCTCGTCGGCCCGCGCGGCGACGCGCTGATCGCGAAGAGGTCCTGGCCTTCGACCAGCCGGGGCGCTGGCTCCGCACAGGCGACGGGCACCGGCGACGCCGCACCCAGTGGCTTCGGATCGACCCACAGAATCGCCACGTCGCGTGCCGGGTCGGACGCGAGGACGCGGGCGGCCACTTTGAGGGACGGTGAGATCTGCACCTCGACGCTGGTGGCCGCACCGACGACTCGCTGGCTCGTCGCCAGGAGACCTCGCCCATCCACGACGAACGCGGAGGCGCGCGTGGTCGGCGTCCAGACGGCGAAGACGCTGTCTCGCCATCGCGAGAGGAGGAACGAGGGATCGGAAGGCGGCGCCGCCCCCGGGGTGGCGACCGGTGTTGAGGCGGATAGCGGCACGACCTCGGCGTTCTCGGCGGTGAGCGAGAGCGACACCTCGCGGCCGGCCCCGATTTCGACGAGTTCGGTCCACTGGTAGGCCTTCCCGTTGAACGCCACCGGCTGGTCCGACTCGACGATGTAGCTGCCTGGCCGGAGCGTGACGGTCGCCGTGCCGTCGGATCCGGTGACGACCCTCCGTGGCGGCGCGGTGGCCGGGTTGTCGCTGATGAGGAGCGCGTGACGGGCGACCGGGGCTGGCGGCTGCCCGGGTTCGGCAAGGGCGATCGTGATGCGAAGCGTGCCGGGCTCCTGGGCGGCGGCCGCCAGTGGCAGCGTCGCGAATATCGTGGCGAGAACCAGCGCGCGGAGCATCAGCGCGCGACGGCCCGATCGAGAGGAGACGCCGGCGAGGTGCGGACCACAGCGGCATTGTACCAGCGGTCCAGCCGCGATACCCTTCAGGGCGGAGGGTCACCAGGGTGCAGACCAGGGCACTGACGCCGGAGGACGACCGACGCCCCGCGGTGTTGTTCGTGGGCCTTGCCACCGTGGACGTGCTGTACGGTGTCGATCGGGTGCCGGGCGACAACGAGAAGATCGTCGCCGCCTGGCAGGAGGTCTGCGCGGGCGGGCCCGCCACCAACGCGGCCGTCACCTGCGCGCATCTCGGTGCGAAGGCGACCCTGGCCACCGCCGTGGGCACCCATCCGCTCGGCGCCATCATCCGACGTGACCTCACGTGCCGCGGCGTCGCGCTGATCGACCTGGCCGCCGACCTGGACGCTGCCCCGCCCGTCTCTTCGGTGCTGATCAGCAGTCGGACCGGGGAACGCGCCGTGGTCAGCGCCAACGCCGGCGCCTGGCGGGGCACTCTGGCGCATGTGCCGGATGTCGGACTCGACGAGGTCGCGGTGCTGCTCGTCGATGGTCACCACATGGCGACGGCCATCGACGTGGCCGGTCGTGCTCGCCATCGCGGAATCACGACGGTCATGGACGGCGGCAGCTGGAAGCCTGGCACCGATCACCTGCTCGGCAGCATCGACGTCGCGATCTGCTCGGCGGACTTCAGGCCGCCGGGTTGCGAGACGCCACACGCGGTCGCGGCTTTCCTCCGCGGATTCGGCGTGCGCGCGGTGGCCATCAGCCGGGGCGGGCAACCCGTGCTCTGCTGGGACGGCGATCAGCACGTCACCGTGCCAGTCCCGCGCGTCGAGGTTTGCGATACGCTGGGCGCTGGCGACGTCCTGCACGGGGCGTTCTGTCACGTCGCGGCCGGTTCAGCGGGAACCGGCTGGTTTCTGCCTGCCATCGAGGCGGCGGTCGACGTGGCGAGTCGATCGTGCGCCCACCGCGGCACCCGCGCCTGGCTGGACGCCGATCACCTCGGCCGGAACAGCAGCCGGTAGGACGCCCGGCGCGGCGGCTCCGCCGTGGAGGCCGAGGCCGAGGCCGCGAGGACCCCGTCGATGAACGCCCGGATCTCGACGAGGCGACGCTGCTGCTGCTCGACGATCCGCTGCCACACCGTCAGGGCTTCGGCCCTGGCGGCTGACGGGTCCACGTGTCGCGAGTTCGCCAGGTGCGCGTTGACGACCTCTGCCTCGTCATCCGACACGAAGGTGGCGAGGCGCACGTAGTCGTCTTCGAGGGTCTCCAGCATGCCGGAAGGACTGGCGAGCTCCACCTTGATGCAGAGCCGCAACGCTTCTTCGATCTCGGCCTTGGGCGCCGGGAGCAGCCGCTCCGGTGCGGCCAGCTTCTGCGAATCGCCGCAGAGTTCGAGCACAGCGCCGTAGTTGCAGGCCAGTTCGAAGGGATCGCGTCGCACGGCCGACTCCAGGGGCGGGGACTGCACGCCATCCCGGTAATCGGCCGGCGGCTTCAGCTCACGAGTGCCGCGGCGCGGCGCCGTGCCCCAGGACGTCGCAGATCGTGAGAGGGACGAGCACGGGTGGCCCGCCCGTCAGTCGTCGCCGTCGAGCAGTGGCTGGCCGCCCAGCGACCCCCAGAAGCCGTAGACCGCCAGGGCAGTCACCAGAGCCAGGCTCATGAACGCGGCGGGGGCGTAGGGCGCCGAGACGCTCGACGTGACCGGAAAGCGGGTCACCAGTCCCCACGCCAGATTCCCGGCGACGCCGGCGACGAGACCGAAGCGCGCCACCGTGCCAATCGTGAAGGCCCAACCCAGGAGCGTGGCGACGACGGCCGGCCAGCTTCGGGCGTACAGCAGGATCTCCACCACGCTCAAGGCGAGTCCCAGCAGGATTGCTGCCATCCACTCTCTCAGGACCACGCGTCGGACCAGGGCGAGGAAGACGAGGATGGCAAAAGGAAGCCACACGCTGATGGCCACCGTCCAGAGCGCGAAGCCAAATGCCTGGCCCAATCCATTCATCGTGTCTGGAAGCACGTAGTGGTTCGGCGGAAGGGGATGAGAGGTCCAGACCTTCAGCCACCCCGCCAGCCAGAGAACGGATGCCCCCCCGAGGCCGAGGAGCACTCCGAGTAGAACATCGCGGGCCACCAGTGGGTCACGCAGCCTTCCGGCCAGCAAGCGTGACCACGAGACGATCAACTGCGGCCTATGTCGCCTGACAGGGGGCTCGAGCGCCAGGTAGGTGATGCCGATGAGGCTCGCGGTCAGCAGACCAGCCTGTATCGACGCGACCAGGAGCGTGGCGACGCCAGCAAGGGTCACGGGCTGGTCGCTGTTCAGCATCGCGCCGACGACCACCAGGGCCGCGACGACGGCCGCGAGTCTCCGAGTCCCGCGTCGATCACCGCGCTGGAGGCGCAGGTTCCGGCGCGCCAGGATGGCCGCGCCCACGAGGACTGTCGCGGCCACCCCTGCCGCGATGAGGGCTGCCGCGATCTCTGCGCGCTCGAGGCTTTCGGGCGCCTGCATCGGCGGGCGGTCCCAGGGAGCCGCGACCCTGAAGAACACGGGTCGGCCGCGATACGAGGCCGCCTCGATTCGCACCGGCAGATCGGCGTGGTCGGCCAGGGCCCCCGTCCAGGCGAGTCGCTCGTCCGCGAACGTCGGCGGGGTCCACCTCGGATCCGCCGGTTCGAAGCGGGACGGGTCGAGGCCGGCCGCCGCAAACAACGTGGCCCACGCGTCGCCGGGGACGGCCGCTGCCGTCGCGCTGAACGCCGGGGGCACGGCCTTGAACTCGACGAGCCTGCCCAGGGGATCGGTGATCACACTCGCCATGCCCTCGACGCTGGGTGGCGGGTCATCCAGCGTGATTCTCCCTCCGGGTGCGCGGGGCAGGAGATCCGAGGGGCTCTGGCGGTACCAGAAGTAGAACGACAACGGCTGTCCCGCGCGCAGCCGGTCCCACCGCGTCATCCCCGAGCGCGGATCGCCATCCCAGGCCATGTACGACTGGTCCAGGTCGAAGGCCCAGGCCCGGTCGACGCCGGACCCACCGTGGCCCAGTTGCGAGATCAAGGTGCTCGCGCGATCCGCCAGCGCCTCGGATGAACGTTCAAAGGGCACCATGCGGTGCAGGTTGGGCTGGCTGGCACCGGACAGTATCGCGAGCAACAGCACGATCGCAGCGAGACTCGCGAAGGCGGCGGCTGGGCGAAGTGCGCCCTCAGTCCTGACCGCTGCCACCATGTCCGGGGATGGCGTCTCGCCGCCCGCCAGGGCGGCGGCCAGGGGATCGCCCCCGGGCAGCGCCAGCGCGACCTGCGCGGCCGACGAGGGGCGCTTCGAGGGGTCTTTCTCGAGACAGCGCAGGATGATCCGTTCGAGCACCGGGTCGACGTCGCGCGCATGCAGGCTCGGACTCGTCGGCACGTCCTCGGTGTGGGCCCGGTGCCACTCGACGAAGGTCGTCGCGGTGAACGGGCGCTTCCCCGTGCAGGTCTCGTAGATCAGCAGTCCGAGCGCGTAGATGTCCGTCCGGACGGTGGCTGGCTCTCCGCGCAGTTGCTCCGGGGCCATGTACGCCGGAGTCCCTGCGACCTCGCCGGCGACCGCGGACTCCGAAACGGCGAGCCCGAAATCGGCAATCCGTGCCCGCCCATGACCGTCGATCATCACGTTGCCCGGCTTGAGGTCGCGATGCACGACATGGCGGTCGTGAGCCGCCTGCAGGCCGGCACACACCTGGCGGGCGATCTCGAGGCCCTTGGCCTCCGGCAGCCTGCCGATCCGTCGCAGGAGCGTCGCCAGGTCTTCCCCGTCGACATATTCCATGGTCAGGAAGTGGCGGCCGTCGACCTCGTCGATGTCGTGGATGCGGCAGACGTGCGGATGCGATACCTGCCGCGCATGGCGCACCTCGTCGTGGAATCTCTCCAGGGCGCGAGGGTCGGCTTCGAGGCTCCTCGGCAGGAACTTGAGCGCGACCGGCTGACCGAGTTTCAAGTCGTCGGCCCGGTACACCTCCCCCATCCCGCCGCGACCGAGCAGACCGATGACGCGATACCGATCGGCCACGATGTGCCCGGGGGCGAAGCCTTCCGCGAAGGGCGCAGGCGGCGCGGTGTCGATGGGGCGAGGAGGACGCCCCGCCGGCGGTAACGCGGCCGACCTCGTGAGTGCCTGCGACGGGCCACTGGTGGGCGTTCCGCACGACGGGCAGAAGGCGGCCGCATCCGGGAGCGACGCGGCGCAAGACGGGCACGATGTCATGGAATGCCCCGGCTCCAACCGTTACTCCGGCGGACGGCTGCGCTCCGCTCCCGCCGCGCCCTTGGCCTCCTCCTTCAGCGAACTCAGCACATCGCGCCAGGCGAACCGCTGCCCTTTTCCGCGCACGTAGTAGTCCATCCACGCCATCTCGCTGACGGACTTCACGTACTGGTTGCGGGCGTCCGGAATCCCGTGGCTCTGGCCCGGGTACATGAACAGTTCGGTTGGAACTCCCAGCGATTTGAGCGCCATGTGCAGCTCCACCGACTGGGGGCTGGGCACGCGGGGATCCCCCTCGACGACGTGGATCATCGTCGGGGTCTTCGCGTTCTTGATGTACTTCAGCGGCGACTGGTCCCAGTAGGCGTCGAAATCGTCGTAGGGCAGCTTGTTGCCCAGGTAGTACTGCCGGTTGCGCTGCACGTCGCTCTGCGCGTACATCGAGATCCAGTTCGACGTGCCCGCGCCCGAGCTGATCGCCTTGAACCGGTCGGTGTGCGTCAGGATCCAGTTCGACCAGTGACCGCCCGCGCTCCAGCCCAGCACGCCCATGCGGTCGGGATCGACGATGCCCTCGGCGATCAGGAAGTCCACACCGGCCATGATGTCGTCGTACCCGGGCGCGAAGTAGTTGCCGACGATGTCGGTCTTGTGTTTGTGGCCGTAGTTGGTGGACCCACGATAGTTCGGGCGGAGGACCACGTACCCCGCGCCGGCGTACACCTGCGACCCGTAGCCGCCGTTGAAGCTGAGGACGTCGGCCGCCGCCGGGCCGCCGTGAATCGCCACGATGAGCGGATACCGCTGGCCACGCTGGTAGTTCACGGGCTTCACGAGGACGCCTCCGACCATCGAGCCATCTTTGGACCGCCAGGTGATCTCCTCCTGCGCGCCGAGCTCGAAGCCGCGCACCTGGGGGTTCGCATCGGTCAACGGAATCCAGGCCGAGCGCGTCGCGACCTGCTCGAGCGCGGGCACCGTGAAGGTCGTCGGCGGCGTGGCGCCGTCGCTGTAGTTGATGAGAATCACGCCCGTGTCGTCGTCGCGGTCCACCGAGAGCGCGGCCTTCTCGCTGGTGACCTGCCGGACCGTGTTCTTCCGCACGTCGAGGGCGAACAGCTGGTTGGTCGCCTTCAGACCCTCGTTGAAGTAGATCGTGCCGGAGTCCTTCGACCAGAACCCGACCGTGACGTCGCCGTCGAACGACGCCCCCAGCTTGCGGAACGGCTGGCCGCCGTCAGCCACGGGGCGGATGTACACGCGGGCGTTCGCCATGCTGTAGCGTTCGAGGTCGTCGGGCGCCGAGAACGCCACCCACTGGCCGTCCGGGGAGAAGCTCGGCACGCTCTCGCCGACCTCGTCGTTCTTCGTGAGGCGCTCCACCTGCCCCGATGCCGTGTCGAGCAGGTAGAGCTCGCTGTACAGGTTCTCCTGGGTGACCCCGCGCTTGTAGCGGTCGGATGACAGCCCCCGGAACCCCAGCCACTTCCCATCGTCCGACACGGAGAAGGCGCTGACCGAGTACGAGGCGTCTTCGGTGAGGCGTGTCGCCGCGAGCGGATCGAGTTCGAGCGCCCAGAGGCTGGCGCGCGGCTTCTCCTCGTTGCGGATGTTCACCGTGAACTTCTTCTCGCGGCGCAGCTTCTCGTCGGCGTCCGCGCTGTCCGGGGCGACGAAGTAGAGGCGACGGCTGTCGGGCGCCCACCGCCAGGTCCCGACGCCGGCGGCCTGCTTCGTGAGCGGCTCCGCGCTGGCGGATTCGAGCTGGTTCACCGGGAGGCGGAAGAGCTGTTCCTCGCCGGTCTTGCCGGCACGGAAGGCGAGCCACTTGCCGTCGCGGCTGAACGCGAAGTCCGACACGCCGTCCTTGGCATCCGTGATGCGGCGCGCCTCGCCGCCGTCCGGGCGCATGACGTAGATCTGGTTTCTGTTCGACGCGCTCTCGGGCGCCTCGCGGTTCGAGAGGAAGGCGAAGAAGCTGCCGTCGGGCGCCCAGCGTGGCGACGTCTCGTTCTTCTCCTTGGAGAACGTCATCTGACGACTCGAGCCGACTCCCTTCTCAAGCGACACCAGGTGGATGTCGGTCTGCCGCTTCGCCTCCTGCCAGTCCGGCGTGGACAGCGTGTAGAGCATCCACCGCCCGTCGGGGCTCGGGGCCTGGCCGCCCACCTGCCGCATCTGCTGCATGTCGAGGAACGTCATCGGGCGGCGAGCCTGGCTGTCCTGGGCGTGCGTTCGAGCGGGCGCCAGAGGAATTGCGACGAGCGCGAGCACGACGCCGAGCACGGCGCTCAGCCTGATGGGTACCACACGCGGGGCGGGGGTGAGGCGAACGGACATGGCGGCCTCCTGGAAGTCGCAGGGAAGAAACGCGACCGAATCATACAATGGTGCGATGCACACCACCCCGGGCGATGCCCCGGCGGGGGGGCCGCCCTCCCCACGCTGGTCGTCGGCGGCGGCCTTCTACGTGGCGACGGTGGGCGCGGCCGTCGGCCTGGGCAGCATCTGGCGTCTCCCCTATCTCGTGGGATCGAGCGGAGGCAGCGCGTTCGTGTTTCTCTTCACGATCGCGTGCGTGGCGATTGCCACCCCGCTGCTCGCAGCCGAGTTCCTCCTCGGCCGGCGCTCCCGTCTCAGCCCCCCCGAAGCGGCGGGCGCGGTGGCCGTCGCCTCGGGATCGACCTCACGCTGGAACGTCATCGGGGTGCTCGGCACGGTGGCGGGCTTCCTGATGATGATCCCCTACACCATCGTCGCCGGGTGGGTGCTGGCGTACACGTGGACGTGCGCGAGCGGCGCGCTCGTCGGCTTGCCCCGCACGGAGGTGGCCGGGATGTGGCAGACGTTCCTGGCCAGCCCGCTCGAGATGGCCGCCTGGCACGTCGCGTTCCTGATCCTGGTGGGCGTGATCTCCGCCCGCGGCGTCAGCGGCGGCATCGAGGTCGCCGCCAAGGCCCGCGCGCCCGTGCTGCTCGGGCTGCTGCTGGTGCTCGCGACCTATGCCCTGGCGACCGGCGACGCGCGCGCGGGATTGCGGTTTGCGTTCACGCCCGATCTCGCGGCCATCACCGCTCCGGTGGCGCTTGCGGCAATCGGCCAGGCGTTCTATGCGACGGGCGTCGGCTCGGCCATGATGCTGGCCTACGGCGCGTACGTCGATACGGGTGCCTCGCTGATCCGCTCGGCGCTCATCATCACCGCGTCGATCCTCCTGGTCTCGCTGCTCGCGACGTTGACGATCTTCCCGCTGGTGTTCCACTACGGGATGAACCCCGCGCAGGGGCCTGAGCTCGTCTTCGACGTGCTGGCGACGGTGTTTGCGGACATGCCCGCGGGCCGGCTCATGGGCACCCTGTTCTTCTTCCTGCTGGTGTGCGCCGCGCTGACACCGTCGATCGCCGGGTTCGAGCCGCTCATCGCCTGGCTGCAACAGCGGCGGGGACTCTCGCGAGCCACCGCGGTGACGATCACATTGGCGGCCGCCTGGCTGCCCGGCCTCGGAGCCGTCCTGTCGTTCAGTCACTGGTCCGACTGGTACCCGCTCGGAGGGATCCCGATGTTCGCCGGCCAGACGCTGTTCGACGTCCTCGATTCGGCCGCGTCCAACCTCCTGCTGCCCATCGGCGCGCTGGCCACGAGCGTCCTGGTCGGCTGGCGCCTCAACCGGACCGTCGTCGACGAAGAACTTCGCGAGACCACGGCGCGCGCGAGGCGATGGTGCCTGTGGGCGCTCAGGTACGCGTGCCCGATTGGCATCGGTGCGGTACTCGCGGCGACCTGGTGGTAGGGTGCGCTCGCCGGGTCCTGAGGCGCCGGCGGCGCCTCGCCCGTTCGCCGACGCTCCGCTGCTGGCTCCGCAGGCAATTACTAATACTGGAAATTGACAGTAATGTCATTTATTAGTATTTTTAAATGCCGTGCAGGCGTTCGGCCCCGTGCAGATCGTCGAGCAGTTTCACCTGCTGTTCCTCGCCCAGCTCGGGCGCCGGCTCGACAAGACGCTCTACGTGGTCAAGGGCGGCTGCAACCTCCGCTTCTTCCACCGGAGCGTTCGGCTCTCCGAGGATCTCGATCTGGATGTCGCCGGCATCGGCCGTCACGCCCTGCAAGACAAGGTCAGGCCGCTGTTGCGATCGGCCACCTTCACGCAGGTGCTTCGCGCCAGAGGCATCGCGCTCGAGCGCATCTCCGAGCCGAAGCAGACCGACACCACGCAACGGTGGAAGATCGGCCTCGGGTGGGGCGCCGGACACAGCCCGCTGCCGACGAAGATCGAATTCTCCCGGCGGGGTCTGGACGACGATGTGGGGTTCGAGAGCGTGGATCCGCGGTTGATTCAGGCCTATCAGCTGCCGCCGTTCATGGCCAGCCACTACCGCGCGAGCGCCGCGCTCGGCCAGAAGATCGGCGCGCTGGCCAATCGCCGCGACGTGCAGGCGCGCGACGTGTTCGACGTCCACCACCTGATCGCGAGCGGCGCCGGCGCGGAGGGGCTGCACGGCGTCGATCCGCAGGAAGTCGAGCAGGCCCGAGCCAACGCACTCGCCATCGATTTCCCGACGTTCAAGAGCCAGGTGCTGGCCTTCCTGCCCCCGGACGATCAGGCGCACTACGACTCGCACGCCGTGTGGGACACGCTCGTCCTGGAAGTGGTCGAGTTCCTGGACAGGATCGGACCATGAGACTCATCGACGCGCTCGGGACGCTCTCCGCCATGCAGGCGCCGGTGTTCGACACCGGAGACGCGGCGGCGCGGCTCGGCGTCCACGCCACCCATGCGAGCACGGTGCTCGCCAGGCTCGCAGCCACTCGACACGTCGTCCGTCTGCGCCGCGGCGTGTGGGCGTTTCGTGACCGCGTCGATCTGCTCGCGCTGCCCGAGTATCTGACGTCGCCGTGTCCGAGCTACGTGTCCCTGCAGAGCGCGCTCTACCTGCACGGCGTGATCGACCAGGTGCCCGCCGTGACCTACGCCGTCTCGCTGGCACGCACGCGACGGTACACCACGCCGCTCGGCACCGTGTCGATCCATCACGTGGACCCCGGGTTCTTCTTCGGCTTCGAGAACGCCGGCTCCTCCGGTGGCCGGCTGGCAACGCCGGAGAAGGCGCTGGTCGACTTCCTGTATCTGGCTCCGGCCAGGTCCAGGCTCTTTCGCGCGCTCCCGGAACTCGAACTCCCCGCACGATTCAGCCCTCGCCGCGCCCGCGCCATGGTGGCCCGCATCGGATCCGTGAGGCGGCGCACGATGGTGTCTCGCGCCCTGGACGCCCTCATCCTCGGGGCGTCGTGAGTGACGCAAC
>CAYLZN010000078.1:0-19384 GCA_964387935.1 uncultured Vicinamibacteraceae bacterium
AGCCGGTTGAGGTCTCCCCGCGAGGCCTCCTCGTCACTCAGGCGAAGCAGTTGCTGCAGGGCGCGGACGTCGACGAGTCGCCCGCCATACTTGATGGTGCGCCCGCGTGCCGCGGCCGCCGACGCCTGCGCCACACGGGGCTGCAGCGCCGTCAGGTGAACGACGAGGCCGTCGAGACGGCTGGCCGTCCACGCACCGACCACGAACGCGTGCTCGTCGGCGGTGCCGGGGTCGTGCGCGTGAACTGCCTCCACCCACTCGCGCAGGTCCGCAATCCAGTCGTCGGATTGGGACGGGGGCGCCTGCATCGACGCGCCGGCCACCATCGCCAGCATGACGGCAATCGTCGCGGCCCCTCCTCGCACCAGGGGACGCTCAGCGCCGCCCGCTCGCCGCCGGTGATGACGGTTCGAAGGTGCGCCCGGGATACCGCTGCAGCAGCCCTTCCTCGGCGATCACCCGTTCAATGGCGGCCATGTCCATGGGCAGCGCCGCCGAGAGGTTCTCCGCGCCGGTGGCCGTGATGAGCAGCATGTCCTCGAGGCGCAGGTAGAGCCGCTCCTCGGGCACCCTGAACTGCGGCTCGATGGTGAACACCATGCCGGGCTTCAGGATGCCGTCGGCCGGGCCCACGTCGTGAACGGCCATGCCGACCCAGTGACCGAGTCGAGGGGTGTCCACCGTTTTCTCGAAGCTCTCGACGAACTCGCGTGCGGCCTTCTCGTAGGCGGGCTTCGAAAAGCTCATCGCCGCCAGGCCGGTCTTCATGCGGGCCAGCGCATCGCGCTTGATCGCCGACACCTCGCCCGGGCGGATGGAGTCGAGGATCGCCCGGTAGTACATCAGGTAGAAGCCGTACAGCTCGCGCTGCCAGGCGTTCCACGTGCCGTTGACCGGCCACTGGCGCGTGACGTCGGTCGAGTAGTAGCCGACGTCGGGCCCGAAGTCCATCAGCACGAGCTCGCCGTCCTGCATCCGCCGTGTCCCGCGATGATAGTGGGGATACCAGGCGTTGGGTCCGCTGGCCACCAGCGAGTAGTAGGCATCGGCCTGTGCCCCGCCTCGATAGAAGACGAAGCGGGCCAGGGCGTCGAACTCGCGTTCGTACAGGCCCGGCACCGTCGACCGCATGGCTTCACGGATGGCCTCGACGGCGAGATCGGTGGCCCTCCGGATGAGCGTCAGCTCGCGGGGGCTCTTGACCAGGCGCAGCGTGTCGAGCGTGGGCGTCAGGTTCTGGATCTCGAACTGTGGAAAGCGCGTGCGCAGCAGCCAGATGAAGTGACCTTCGCGCGACGGACGTCCGTCCCAGGGATCTCCGGCAGCGTCGGCCACGGTCCGCAGACCGAGATCGCGGCTGGTCGAGGCGCCTTCGGCCGGGGCAAACGGCGTGGAGATCGTGCGAATCGTCACACCGTTGGCCAGACGTGCGAGTCGTTCGGCGAGCAGGTCCGACCCCGCCACGTCCTCGATCCCGGAGAGTTCCCGGACGAGATCCGCGTCCTCGGCCGACAGCACCTTGCCTTCGCTCCGCTCCCGCCCCTCGTTGCGGTGGGGCAGGAAGACCGTGGTCCGCCGGGTCGAGCCGTCGAGCAGCAGGTAGGCGTGCGGCGTCTCGATGCCGGAGAGGTAGTAGAACTCGTTCGACTGGCGGAACCTGACGTAGCCGGCCGGCGCCGGCGCACCCTGGAGCAGCGCGACCGCGTTCGGGCCGATCGCGTCGTAGACGCGGCCCCGGCGCTCGGCGAACTCGGCGGGAGGGAAATCCGTGGTGAACAGCGGCACGTCCTGCGCGCTGAAGGGGACGGCAGCGCCCAGCATGGCGACGAGCACGAACCAGCGTGTCGGCTTCTTCATGGCGTGGTCCTGACGCGACTCGCGAATCCGGACAGACCAGCCGGTGGTCTCGAGGCGCGGCCGATTGTAGCACCGGCCCGGGGCGCCATTCGCGCGACACAGGCCGCCAGCCGCCCGCCGCAAACCGCCCGCCACCAGCCGGTCAAGTCACAGCGCCCTCACCTGGGTTACCCTCTCTCGGGGCGTGCGACGATGAAGAAGGTGGACTGGCGGTACAACCGGCCCGGTTGAACGACTTGCGGCAAGGCGCAGGGGTTCCTTGCGCAGGTGAAGGCCGACACGGTCGAGGTCGTAGACGCGAAGAAGGTGCGGCTGGGCCTCCAGGACGCGATCGAGATGCTGAAGGGGGCCGAGGCGTTGATCGCGGCCCGCGGGAAGAAGGTCGAGCGGATCGATCTGAAGGGAAAGGCGCCCGACAAGGCCACCGTCGAGCGGCTCATGCTGGGGCCCACGGGGAACCTGCGCGCGCCGACGCTTCGCGTGGGCCGGACGGTCGTCGTCGGGTTCGACGAGGAGACGTACCGGAAGGTGCTGGGGTAGCCTCCGTCTGACAATCGGCTCGTGGCCTGCGGCGCGCGACGCGCGGCCTGCCGTACAGCTGCAAGGAACGGGCAGAGACGGCCGGCGGCAGGCACTCGGCCTGCACGGCTCAGGGATCGCCTCCGGTGTTGGGGCCGCTCCGGGCCGCCTCCAGTCGTGCCACGATCGACTTGAAGGCCGGCGTCCCAGACGAGGGGTCCACGCGTCGCGGCACGAGCACGTTCGCCTCGGGATAGTACATCGCCAGGTTGCCGGGTGTGATGTCGATGAAGGCGACCACGACGCGCAGGCGGCCGGTGCTGGTGACGACATCGACCGGCTCACCCTCGCGGAGGCCAAGCCGCGCCCCGTCGGATTCGTGCATCATGACCACGTCGCGGCGGGTCGTGCCACGATAGAGGTCTTCTTCCTCGTACACGACGGTATTGAACTGCCCTTCCGAACGCAGGGTCATCAGCCGGAACTCGCCGTCCCCCGCGTGAAACGCCGGCATCGCGGGCACGGACGCGCGGGCACGGCCCGACGGTGTTGCGAAGCGCGGGGCGTGAAACGTGCGGCCCGCGATCTGGAACTCCCTGGCGGTGTCGTCGATGTGACCGATGGCCTCGTAGCCGGGCACCACCCTGGCAATGGCCTTGCGCACGGAGCGGTGGTCGGTCATGCGCTCGAAGGGAAACGGCCCCGGGGGCAGCACGCGCGCGGCCAGCGCGCAGACGACCTCGACCTCGCTCTGGAGATTGCCGTCGGGCGCGGGCGCGCGGCCTTCCGAGAGGCGCACGTAGTTGAACATGCTCTCCTGCGTGGTCGCCTGCGGTTCCTCGTCTCGCGCGAGGACGGGCAGGAGCACCGTCCAGCGGCCACGGCCGTGTACGTGTCCCTCGTTGAGCTTCGTGGTGATGCAGGCCGTCGTGCCAATTCGCTGAAGCGCGCGTTTCGCCCACGCGCTATCGGGATTCGACGCATACAGGTTGCCCCCGAGCAGCACCGCGACCTCGATCCGCCCACGCTCCGCCGCCTCCATGCACCCGTAGGTGTCGAGCCCCTTCGCGCGGGCCGGAAGTCCGCAGGTCTCCTCCATCGCCATCCGCATCGCGTCGCGGAGCGCAGGCGCGAAGCCGACCGAGCCCACGCCCTGGACGTTGGAGTGGCCGCGGATGGGGAGCAGGCCGCAGCCCTCGCGGCCCACCCAGCCGCGCGCGAGCGCGAGGTTGGTGAGCGCCACGACGTTGTTCACGCCGTGCTCGTGGTGCGTCAGGCCCATCGCCCACAGGAAGACGCCGCGCTGGGCGGAGACGATCGCCGCGGCGGCACGCTCGAGGGCGGCCCGCTCGAGGCCGCAGGCCGCGAGCAGCGTGTTCCACGACGTGGACTGCACGTCGGCCTCGACGTCCTCCCACCCCTCGACATGCGCGGCGACGAATTCGCGGTCGACGCCGTCTCGATCGATGACTGCCTTGAGGAGCGCCTTGAACGCCGCGATATCCGATCCGATGTGGTTCTGGAGGTACAGGCTCGCGACCTCCGATCCGAGCAGCAGCGATCGCGCCCGCGAAGGAATCCGGAAGCGGACGAGCCCGAGCTCGCGCACCGGGTTGAGGACGATGACCGTGCCGCCGCGCTCGCGCATGTCCACGAGCTTGACGATCAGGCGCGGGTGGTTGGAGGCCGGGTTCGCGCCCGCAACGAAGGCGAGATCTGCCCGGTCGAGATCGTCGAGCACGAGCGTGGACGTGCCGCTGCCGACGCTGCGCGAGAGCGCCACACCGGAGGCCTGGTGGCAGTAGAACGAGCAGTTGTGGACGTTCGCCGTGCCGTAGGCGCGCGCGAACACCTGCATGAGGAACGCGGCCTCGTTCGAGGACCGTCCCGACGCGTAGAAGAACGTGTCGTCCGGCCTGGCGGTCCTGAGCGCGGCCGCCACGCGGTCGAGCGCCTCTGCCCACGTCACCGGGCGGAAATGCGTGTCGCCCTCCGTCCAGGCCACCGGTCGCGTCAGGCGCCCTGCGGACTCCAGGCGCATCGGCGTCCAGGTTTCGAGGTCCCGCACGGAGTGCTCGCGCCAGAACGACTCGGGGATCGGTCGCTGCATGTCGCCGACCTGGGCCTGGATCGACTTCTTGCAGACCTCGGGGAACGAGCCCTGCTCGTTGACCATGCCCCCGCGCTGGCCGCCCATCCCGTATGCGCAGGTCTTGCAGGCGTTCTTCGCACGCAGGCGGCGATAGAGCCGATGAATCCCCCCGGCGTCGCGACCCTTCCGCCACGTGTAGGTCAGGGCGGCGAACCCGCCACCGGCCGAGACCCTCGCCTTCGGCATCCAGCCTCCCTGGAATGGAACGAGCGACAGTTGATCTTACCCGCCGCCAGCAGGATCGTAACGCGTCATCAGGGGCACGGGGGAATCCAGCGGCCTGACTGGCTGAATCGCTCTTTGTGTGGCGGAGACTTCAGCCTTGCTGGCCGCGGGCCGCGGGCCGCGGGCCGCAGGCTCAGCGTGGCGCCAGGTGGTCCCAGCGGAAGATCCAGAAGTTCCTGTCGGCGCTGTTCATCGCAACGAGCGCGCCCGCCGGAAAGGACGGACCCAGCGCCACGCTCGTCGCCTCGATGCCGTCGGTGCTGTCGGCGGCTGTCGCCACCACCTTCACCACCTCCGAGTGGTCGTGTGGGCTCGTGGACGATCCTTCGCGTCGAAACAGCCGGAATGCCGTGGCGCGCGGCCGCTGGTCGGTCGCGACGAGGAACCCCGTACCGTCCGGGCTGGCGTAGATGGCCAGCCCCTCGCGCTGCCCCGCGAACCCGTCGCGCGCGAACACCGCCAGCTCGCGCGCCGCCTCGCCGTGATCCGGGTCGGCATGCCATTTCCGGATCGCATACTGCTCATCGGCGTAGAAAACGTGGCCCAGTTCATCATCGACGACGACCGCCTCGATCTCGTTCTGCTCCTCCGGATCGGGTCCTGCACCACTGAAGGCGCCGAACCGCCGCACGAGCGTCCCCTTCACGGTCCCGGCGCCGTCGTCCTCGAGTCGGTACTGCCACAGGTAGTCGGATGTGCCGCCGGTCTTCGGGCTGACGATGGCGAAGATCGCCCCATCGCGCGGGCGCTTGTAGAGACCAATGCCCATGGGCTCGGCGGCCTCGCCCTGCTGCCCGGCGAGGACCGGGATGCCGTCGGGGCCGCTGACGTCCACGAGTCGGCGGGTCGCCGCGTCGATGCGGAACGCGCGAAGCCGGTGCCGCTTGCGCTCGGTGACCACGGCAATGTCCGCCATGTCACCTCCAAGGGGCAAGCCGTACTCGACGTCCACGTTGTTCGGGCGATCCAGGCCGGTGACCACCTGGAGGACCCGACCTTCCAGGTTGAACGCCACGAGCGAACCCTCGGGAGCGATCACCTTGTTCGTCCCCAGGACGAGACTGCGTGTCGGGTCGCGCGCATCGATCCAGATCGCAGGGTCGTCGGCATCCGATGCCACGCGATCGGTGACCACCGTGGGCGCAGGCGTGGGCGCCCGACAGGAGAGAGCGGCCAGCGCGAGGACGACCAGGAGACCCACCGATCGGGAGCCGGGCACATCGCGATGCTACCAGCCGGATGTAACGCGGCTGTGGCGACCGTGTCGCAGGAATGTCATGCGGTCGTCACGGGGTCGTCGCACTGGGTGCATACGCTCAGCGCTCATGAACATCCGCGTCCTCTTCCCCACCGTCATCATCATCGTGACCCTGGCCCTGCCGGCGTTCGCGCAGGTCGATCGGGCGTCCCTGAACGGGACCGTCACCGACGCGACCGGTGCGGTCGTGGGCGGGGCCCTCGTCGAGGTCTCGTCGCCGCTGACCGGCTTCAAGCGCGCGGTGCGCACCAGCGACGGCGGAACGTACTCGCTGCCCGCGGTGCCGACCGGTCTCTACGTCCTGAGCGCCACGAAAGACGGCTTCCAGACCGCCGTCGTCCCCGAGGTTCGCCTGGGCGTGGGCGAGACGCGGACGCTCGACTTCCAGCTCGAGGTCGGCGGCGTCAGCGAACAGGTCGTCGTCGAAGCGGCGGTCACTCCCCTGCAGCAGACGGGCGCGGAGATCGGCTCGGCGGTGACTGGCACGCAACTCGAGGACATCCCGCTCAACGGCCGCAACTGGGCATCGCTGATGGCGCTCGCGCCTGGCGCCGTGAACACAGGCGAGGGCAACCAGGGCAACATCCGCTTCTTCGGGCGGGCGCGCGACGACAACAACTGGACCTTCGACGGCGTCGACGCCACGGGCATCAAGGACCCGCGGCAGGAAGCCTCGCTTCGGCTCGTGATGTCCACGGAGGCGATCGCCGAGTTCCGGGTCAGCTCGACTGGCTACAACGCCGAGTCCGGTACGGGCGCGGGCGCGCAGGTGAACCTGGTGTCGAAGAGCGGGTCGAACCAGTTCCGGAGCGGAGTGTTCACCTACTTCCGGGATGACGCGCTGGATTCGCGGCGCGTGCTCGACACGCTGCCCGAGGAACCGCCATTCAGGCTTTACCAGTACGGCTTTTCCTCCGGCGGTCCGATCGTGCGCAACCGGACGTTCTTCTTCGGGGCCTACGAGGGACTCCGCCAGACGCTGGGCGTCGCCAACCAGACGCCGGCGCTCGTTCCCAGTGCGGCGTTCCGCGAGCGGACGCTCGCGGCACAGCCCGCCCTGGCCCCAATCATCAACGCCTACCCGCTGGGCACGGCGCCGACGAGCAACCCTGACATCGACCAATACAGTGGGCGACGGGAGCTGAGCTGGGACGAGGATTCCTTCCTGGCGCGCGTGGACCACCGCTTCAGCGATCGGACCCAGTTCATCACGCGCATCAATGGGGTGAAGGGCGTCATCGACAGCGAGGTCCGCAGCGACCTGCTCGAGACGCGGCGATCCGATTCGTTTCCGATGAACTTCACCGCGCAGGTCCAGCAGGTGTTCAGCCCGACCCTGCTCGGCGAAGTCAAGTTCGGCTGGAACCGTTCGCCGCTCTACCGCGTGGACCAGGGGCTCGGCGCGGAAAGCTACGAAATCCAGCGCGCCTTCACCCCGACGCGGGCCACGGTCGTCAACGAGGAGCGGCCCGAGTCCTTTTCGTATCTCGGCAACGTCACCGTGGCGCGTCCGTCGGCGACCTGGAAGTTCGGCGGGGAGTTCCGCCAGGTGCACGTGGACGTGGCCAACGGCCCGGGCGCATCGGTCCGGTGGGGATCGACGAACGACTTCCTGGCCAACCGCACCAACCGGATCCGGATCGACGGCGAGCTGCCGCTGCAGGAAGGCCGGCGCTGGTACGGCATCGCCTACGGGCAAACCGAGTGGCGGCTGACGCCGGCGCTGACGGCGAATCTCGGGCTCCGGTACGAGTACTACTCGGTCATGCAGGAAGCCAGCGGCCGGGGCGCCGTGCTGGATCTCGAGCAGTGCCCGCCGACGGCGGCGTCGCTCTTCTGCCCCGAGGGCACGTCCTGGTACGAGGGAGACACGAACAACCTCGGCCCGCGCCTCGGCCTGGCGTGGACCCTCGACGACCGGACCGTGCTCCGCGGCGGCTACGGCATCTACTACTCCACGGGCCAGAACGACGATGTGATGGCGGCGATCGATTCGCTGGCCACGCGCGGGGATCTCACGACGCCCGCGTCGTATCCCATCGAGCCCTACGTGCCGCTGGCGCTCGCGCGCGCCAACCAGCGGCCGCGGGCGCTGCAGCGGGATCGCGACGACATGCAGGCGCAGATCTTCAGTGCGTCGGTGCAGCGCGAGTTCGCGGGACGCTGGGTGGCGCAGGCGGCCTACGTCGGCAGCCGCGGGACCAACGTGTTCAACCGTCTCTTCATCAACACCATCGACCCGGTGACGGGCCAGCGACCGGCGGCGCCGTACCTGACCACGCAGATCGATCGCAAGGGGAACCTCGGCGAGACCGAGTACGACGGCCTGCTGCTGTCGGTGCAGCGCAACTTCCGCGATGGGCTCCTGCTGCAGGCGAACTACACGCTCGGAGAGGCGCGTGACAACAACGCGGGCAACGGCGAAGGCAGCGAGTGGCAGGATGCGCGCTGCCGCGACTGCGAGTGGGGCCCGTCCGACTTCGACGTGCGCCACAACTTCGTGCTGAACGCCGTCTACGAGCTGCCGTTCGGGGGCGGGCGCCGCTACCTGACCGACGGCGCCGCCAGCGCCATCCTTGGCGGGTGGAACGTCAGCACGGTGCTGATGGCGAAGTCCGGGCGGCCCGTGAACGTGCTGATCACGCGGACGGCGCCCGACGGCAACGACGTCAACCAGCGTCCGAACCTGGTCCCCGGGGTGGAGGCCGTCCCCGGGGGAGAGCCCACGGGGTGGCTGAACGTGGCGGCGTTCGCAGCGCCCGCGGCCAACGAGTTCGGCAACGCGCCCCGCAACGGGTTCCGCGGCCCGGGCGCCTGGCAGCTCGACCTGTCGCTGACCAAGCGCATCCGGGTGGCGGCGGACTCGTCGATCGAGTTCCGGATCGACGGGTTCAACGTCTTCAACATCGACCAGTACGGCAATCCGAATCGCCTCGTGTCAACGCCGCTGACCTTCGGCGCGTTGACGCCGCTCAACAGCCAGCCGACCGGCACCGGCACGGCGCGGCAGTTCCAGCTCGGCGTCCGGGTCGAGTTCTGATCGACGAGGTCGCCAACGTGGCGCTCTACGACCGTTACCTGGACATGGACCTGCCGACCGACGTGCGCACCGTGTTCACCAACAACCGGGCGGCGTCGTTGAACAACCACCTGCCGGCGTCCTCGCGGTGCCGGTGACATGGCGCCTCAACTTCCTACCACTGCACGAGCTCGACCCGGCGGTTCTTCGCGCGTCCCTCGTCGGTCGCATTCGATGCGGCCGGCGCGTACACGCCCGCCCCGAACGAGTCGAGCCTCGCCGCGTCCACCCCGTACTTCGTCGTCAACTCCCGCACGACGCTGGCCGCGCGCCGCCGGCTGAGGTCGAGGTTGTAGTCCGGCTTGCCCTGGTTGTCCGTGTGCCCGACCACATGGAGACGCAGCGAGGCGTTGGCCGCGAGCAGCTTGGCCACCTCCTTGAGCGTCGCGTCCGACTCCGGCTTGACGATGTCCTTGTCGGTGTCGAAGTAGATGCCGTAGAGCGCGACCTTGCCCTGGTCCTGGAGCGACTGCTTCATCTCGTCGGCGTTGACGAAGACCATCTTCTCTTCCATCACGTCGGCGGCGACGACGGTGATGTGCGCCAAGGCGCGTTCCTTCTCCACGACGCCGCTGAGCCGCGTCGGGATGACGCCGTCTCGATAGGCCGTGACGAAGACCACGTAGTGCGTCGGGTTCGAGCTTTTCGTCCGCCCCACGAGCAGGCGTTCCTCGCCCTCGTTGTAGCCGAGGATCTGGCCGATGCCGTCCTCGTCGGCGGCCTTGTCGAAGGTCGGACCAAACCACCCGCGCTCGCCCTGCTTCTTCTCGTAGAGGATCTCGAGCCCCAGGCGCTGGAACTCGTTACGGTAGTTGCGCAGCAGCTCCGCGGCCGTGCGCCCGGCCGGGGCGATGTAGGTGTATCGACTCACCTGACCCTCGAGGGCCTGGCTCTTCTCGTAGGTCGGCGGGCTGAAGGTCTTCGGCAGGCCGAGCGGCAGCAGGTACTCGTCGAACTTGGGCGCGCGGTACCCGATGATCTCGGATCCGTCGTAGCGCTTCATCCCGGGCGGATCCTTGGACCCCGGAAGGTCGGCGGTCAACGCGGATGCGGACAGGGCTGCAGCAAGCGCGAGAGGCAGAACGGTTGTGCGCATGCAGGGAATCTAGCACGACCTTCGACGGCGCGACCGGCGCGGGCGTCGCACTCAGCCGGAAGCGCCGACCAGGCTCACGCAGGAAACTCGATCCGGAACCGTGTCGGTCCGCCGGGCGTTCCCTCGAGGGAGAACCGGAACCGGTGCCGTCCGAGTGGGGATGCGCCGACGTTGCGCCGCGCGTCGGCTGTCAGGGGCAGCAGGTTGGCAGTCCATGCACTGGACGCCCCTTGTGGCTGTGGCGGCGCCGAGCAGTGGGCCCGGTGGTTCCAGGCTCACAGGTCCCGCGAATCTCGGAACCAAGGTCCCAGTTCAGGCCTTACACTGATGAGCGTGAGGCCGGCAGGTTCCGCCACGGGCACCATCCTGCGTACCTTGCTCTCCGACCTTGGCGATGCGGCCGGCTCGCGACCTCGCGAGACGGCTTCCCCGGAAGCCTGGATCGACGCAGCGGGTGGGCGCGCCGCGTGGGAATGCTGGGGTAAGGCTCAACCGAGCGGTGGTTGCCCGGCTCATCCGATTCTCTGCCACATGCTCGACGTCGCAGCCGTTGCCGCACGGTTGCTCACGACGCACTCGCCTCGTGCGCTCCGGCGACGTCTCTTGGCGGTGGTTCCAGAGGATGAACCCGCGTCCCTCAGGCTGCTGCTGTTCGTCGTAGCTCTGCACGACATCGGGAAGTTCACGCCCGCGTTCCAGTCAAAGACGGACTGGGCCAGGAGACTCCTCCCATTGCGGGGCTTCGATCTCGACCCGCCGCCCAGAGCGAGGCATCATGGAGCAGCCGGGTTGGTGTTCGCCCGTGACGCGCTCCGGACGCTCGGAATCTCACCGCCCGACGCGCTCGCCCTCGCGCGCGCTGTAACTGCCCACCACGGCGAATTCCCGCGCGACGAGACCTTGACGCGCGAGCCCATGGGCAGCCGCGAGCGTGGGCGCACACCTCGATGGGAGGAGGCGCGGCACGACGCTGTCGAGTCGCTGCGATCGTTCGTTGGGCTCAACAGCTTGGCCACTTCACGCATCGAGCACTCATACGTTGTTCAACTTGCGGGGCTCACCGCCGTCGCCGACTGGATCGGCTCCATGGAGGATGTGTTTACGTACGAGCCGCCGCAGGACTCGCTCGCGGCCTACTGGCCGTCAGCCATGCTGCGAGCCGACGTCGCCTTGGATCGGGCTGGCATGCGGGAGTGCGTCGAGACACCACCAGGGACCTTTCGAACGCTGTTCCCACAATACACAGCGTGGCCGCTCCACGTGGCAACCGAGTCAGTGGCGTCGACTCTCAGTTCCCCCTCGCTCGTGATCGTCGAAGCACCCATGGGGGAGGGTAAGACCGAAAGCGCCTTGCTCGTTGCCAACGCCGTGGCGGCACGGCTCGGCCAGCACGGGCTCTACATCGGACTGCCGACGAAGGCTACTGCGAACCAGATGATTGGACGTGTTCGTTCTTTTCTCGAAGCCGTCGGACCGGGAGACCGGTCCACGCTCGTCCTTGCGCACGGCGACGCGGAGACCGTTGGCGAGTTCAGTGGGCTGGTCGCCGTCTACGATGAAGACAAATGGAACGCGAGCGGTGTTCGTGCCGAGACCTGGTTTCTTTCCAGGAAGCGGACGCTGCTTGCCGAGCATGCCGTGGGCACTATCGACCAGGCACTCCTGGGTGTTCTTCACGCCCGGCATGCCTTCGTACGGCTCTTCGGAATGGCCGGAAAGACTGTCATCCTAGATGAGGTGCATGCCTACGACACGTTCACGAGCACCATCCTCGAGCGCCTCGTGGAGTGGCTCGCGGCCATGGGAACCACCGTGGTACTGCTGTCCGCCACCTTGCCCCGCGTGAAGCGGCAGTGGCTAGCCAACGCCTACCGCCGGGGTCTGGGTACGCATGCCGGAGCGCCTGGACCCGCCGTGCCCTATCCGCGCCTCACAACCGTGCACCAAGACGGTAGTTCCGCGTCTCATGTCACGCCGCGAGGTGGCAGCGTGACGATTGCCCTACGGCGGGTGGACGATGACCTGGCCATCATCGCGCATGGTTTGGTCGAACAAGTTCGCAGCGGGGGCTGCGCGGGCTGGATCTGCAACACCGTTGACCGGGCGCAGGCGGCATGCGAGGCGCTTGGCCGGGTCGGTGGGAACATCCCACGACTGCTGCTGCACGCGCGCATGCTGCCAGATGAGCGAAGCGCCCGCGAGCAGCGCCTCGAAGCGATGCTCGGGCCGGAGCATCGAGCCTTGCACCGGCCACTGCGCTGCATCGTCGTCGGCACCCAGATCCTAGAGCAGAGCCTCGACGTCGATTTTGACCTCCTGGTAACCGATCTCGCCCCAATCGATCTTCTGCTGCAACGCTCCGGTCGGCTCCACCGCCATCGAGACCGGCGCAACCGGGCGGCCGGGCATCCGTCGCCCCATCTTTGGGTCGTACATTCCGAGGGGCCGTTCGACCGGGTGCCCCTTGCAAGTGTGGCAGCCGTCTACGACGAGGCGGTGGTGCGCGAGACGCTCCGCGCCCTGGATGGCCGTTCCCAGATTACGTTACCAGACGATATCGAGGACCTCGTCGAACGAGTCTATGGTCTGCCCCTTCCAGCGGCCGAGGACGCACTGTACGACGCCCACATCAGGCATGTCGGCCGCGACATCGCCAAGCGGCAGAATGCCGAGGGACGTCTGTTTCCCCGACCGACGAGCAACGACGACATCTTCGCGAGCCTGCGCACGCCCTTCGCCGACGACGATGATCCCGAGGTTCACGAAGAGTTGCGGGCGATCACTCGCGATGCGGAGCCTTCTGTCCAGGTGGTCTGCCTCGTGGGTCGCTCCAACGGTGTGTTCGTCACGGAAAGGGATGATGTGCCGCTTGTCCTCGGCATGAAGCCCGACCGTGTCCTCGCCGCGCGGCTCGCGAGACGAACTATCAACGTCTCTCACAAGAGGGTCGTTCACGGTATCCTTGCGGACGTGTCGCTTCGTCCAGCCGAGTGGGGGGACGACGCCCTTCTCCGACATCGTTGCAGAGTGGTGTTCACCGACGGCGTCGCCCTTGTCGGCGACTCTCGCCTCGAACTCGACCCGGAGCTGGGGCTGCGAATCGGAGAACCAGCCTCTGGGTTTAAGCCATGAGTGCTTTCAATCTAACGCGCGAACCTTGGATTCCGGTCGAGACCCTCGATGGCATCGCTACCGAACTATCGACGCGTGACACGCTGGCGCGCGCGCACACGTTACGGGGCCTGGCCGACCCATCGCCTCTGGTCATGGCGGCCCTGACGCGCCACCTTCTTGCGGTGCTCCACCGGGCCTACTCGGGTCCCAGGTCGATGGAGGAATGGTGCGGCATCGTGTCGTCCGGGGCCTTCGACCCGTCCCGCGTCGATGCCTACCTCGACAGTGTCGAGAATCGAATGGACCTGTTCCACCCCACGCACCCGTTCGCGCAGACACGGGGGCTTCGAGAACGCTTCGCCGACTACGTTGTCCCGATCGACGAACTCGAAGTGCAACGGGCGCGCTGGGGCGGAGGGCGAGAGTTGTTCCGCCACCGGCCACCGTCGCCAGCACCTCAGATGGCACCGGGCCGGGCCGCTCTCGCGCTGCTCGCCCACCATGCGTTCGCGACCGGGGGCCTTGTCAGGAAACCCGGAGAGCCCACTGCGGCCACGGCTGCCCCGCTGACCAGGGCGGGCGTCGTCATCCTCCGCGGTGCGACGCTCTTTCGAACCCTGATATCAAACCTGCTCGAGTACGACCCCGAGAACGGCGTACCCATCCCGACGGGCGGCGCCGCTGACGCGTGCTCGTGGGAACAAGCCTCTCCTCCGCGGGAGCTGCCGCAAAGCAGTGAGCCCAGGCGGCGGCCGTACGGCTACCTCGATCTGCTCACGTGGGTGAGTCGGCGCGTGGAATTGGTTGGCGAGAACGGCCTAGTGACCGGATTCATCAACAACGTGGGCCAAGGCCTCGCCGATGACGCGCCGTGCGACCCCATGGTGACGTACCGTCGGCACGAGAAGCTGGGCCTCCTGCCCGTCGGCATCGACGTCGAACGAAGCTTCTGGCGTGCGGCCGATGCGTTGTTCGAGACCGCTCGAGGGAGCAATGTGCCGTTCGAGCGGCCGCGCGCCATCGACATGGTGTCGTCGGTGAAGGCCCACGACGTGCTTGGTGGCGACACCATGTTCGATGTCGAGGTGCTCGGACTGGCGGCGGAGAAGTCGAGGATCGACGCGGTGCGCGTCGAACGCGTTCAGACACTGGCACGTTGCTTCAATGACCCAGACGCCCGCACGGCGGTGCACGGTAGCCTGGACCGGTGTCGCGAAGGCGTCGATGCATTGCGCACCGCCCTCTTCACCTACGCCAGAGCGGCACTGGCACCTGCGGGGAGAGACCCAGACACCGGCGACGTCCGCGCGCTCGTCGACTCCTTCAACGCGGTGCCTGCTGCGTGGAGTGCCCTAGGCCTCGCATTCGAGGAGTTCCTCCGCGGACTTGGCGATCCTGAACGCGCGACAAACGCCTTCGACTTTCGCGCGAGAGACATCATCAAAGACGCCTTCCGGAGTGCCACGGCCCGACCGGACACCACCGCGCGCTGGCTCAAGGCCCGGGCGCTCGCTGAACGGTCCCTGCGCCAGAAGCTCCCCCAGAGGCAGCCTTCGGAGATGGCGGCACAAACTCCGGAATCATGAACCCATGACCAATCTAGACGCGCGACCGGACCGACTCGTGGACCACTTGGAGACCATCGCGGCCCGCCAGGATCGCGCCACGCTGGCACGCCTGCGGCGCAGCCTGCACCCTGAGCACGCGCTCGACGGCCTTCCGGTGGTGCTACCCTACGTCCCGCACGAAGGCCCGGCGGAGGATGACGCCCTCCTCCTCGCGGGCCTGTTTGCGCTGCACCCGGAATCGGGTCCGATCTCGCTCGCAACGGCCCTCGGGGTGGCGGCGCGCACGAGCGACAGCGTCGAACTGCGCTTCAGGGCACTCCTGAGCGCAGGCCGCCCTGACTTGCCCACTCACTTGCGACACGCCGTGATGCTCGTCGCGACCGAGGGACTCTCGCTCGACTGGCGCGATCTGCACACGGCCATTCGTTTCTGGGACCAC
Organism: uncultured Vicinamibacteraceae bacterium; assembly: GCA_964387935.1. Lineage (GTDB taxonomy): Bacteria > Acidobacteriota > Vicinamibacteria > Vicinamibacterales > JAFNAJ01 > CAYLZN01. The sequence goes on from CAYLZN010000078.1 coordinate 15,308, forward strand.
CCCGCCGACCGCGCGCGGCGCCGCTGGGCACGTGACTTCTGGACCCCAAGCGACCCTGATGAGCCTAACTCGGATCCCGCTTGACGAAAGGATGCCATCGTGAAGATCGAGCTGCATCTCCTCCAGAATTTCGCTCCCTCCAACCTCAACCGGGATGATACGGGGGCGCCCAAGGACTGCGAGTTCGGCGGCCACCGTCGGGCGAGGATCTCGAGCCAATGCCAGAAGCGCGCCGTGCGACAGGCCTTTGAGTTGGAGCGGCTCGTGGATGTGGAGCAGCAGGGCGCACGCACCAAGCGGCTCGCCCACGAGGTAACGAAGTCGCTGCAGACCAGTTACGGCCACGAGCCCGACCGTGCCACGGCGCTCGCCCTCGGGGCGATTGAGGGCATCGGTCTCGGACGCAACAAGAAGGGCGCTGGAGACGAGCTGTGGAAGACCGAGTACCTGCTCTTCGTCCCCAGGCGAATCGTCGGCGAGATCGCGTCGATTCTGCACGCCAACTCCGGCGCCATCTCTCCTTCGGCCGCCGACACGGCGCAAGAGGAAGGTGCCACCAGGGGATCCAAGGCAGCGGCCAAGAAGGATGCGAAGAAGGCTGCACAGAGCGCCTATCCAAAGAACGTGAAGGATGCGATCGAACGCTGCCTCGAGGACGCGCGTCGCACCGTCGATGTCGCGCTTTTCGGCCGAATGATCGCTGACAGGCCCGAGTGGAACGTGGACGCCGCCTGTCAGGTCGCCCATGCGATCTCGACGAATCGCGTGCAAATGGACTTCGACTTCTTCACCGCCGTCGACGACCTGAAGCCGAGGGACACCGCCGGCTCCGACATGATGGGGACCGTCCAGTTCAACTCCTCGTGCTTCTACCGATACGCGGTGCTCGACGTGGACGCTCTTCGATCGAACCTTTTTGGTGAGCAGTCCAACCAGAGCGACGAGAGCGAACTGCTTCATCGGGCGGTCGGGGCGTTCGTGCGGGCGTTCGTCTCGGCAATCCCCACGGGAAAACAGAACAGCATGGCCGCGCACAACTTCGCCAGCTACGCGCTGGCTGTGGTGCGGGACCGCGGCCAACCGCTCTCACTCGCGAATGCCTTTCTCAAGCCAGCGCGCCCCAGGGGCGAGGACGTGGACCTGGTGGATGACTCCATAGCCAAGCTGGAAGCGTACGCGACGCGGCTACAGGACGTGCTCGGCTCAGGGCACAGGCTCTCGTGGGCGGACCGGGAGCTTCCGCAGGGAACCGGACATCCGGATCGGGTGTCCACGGTCGACGCTTTCTACGAGGCTGTCACCAATCAAGCCCTCGGAGCGTCGTCGTGAGCGTCCTGCTCATTCGCCTGGAGGGGCCACTCCAGGCGTGGTCGGCTCAAGGCAAGCTCGGTGTGCGCGATACGGAACGGGAACCGACGAAGAGCGGCGTGCTCGGACTCGTTGGGGCTGCGCTGGGCATGCCGCGCGACGACGATGCCACACTCGCGTCCCTGTCGGCCCTTGTCATGGGGGTTCGAGTCGATCGGGCGGGAGCATTGTTGCACGACTACCGCACCGCTGGCGGCGGGCGCTTTCGGGGAGCGCGATACACAGTGTTCGGAACCAGCGACTGTGTGCCGACCCACCGGTACTACCTGCAAGACGCCAGTTTTGTCGTGGCACTCGAGGGTAGCGACGGCCTCGTCGCCCTAACCGCTGAGGCGCTGCGCTCGCCCCGCTTTCCACTCTTCCTCGGGCGGCGCTCCTGCCCGCCCTCGGTTCCTCCGCTTATGGGCGTCGTCGACGGAACTGCGTGGGACGCCCTGCGATCAGCGCCAGCCCCTCGAGTGCGCGACAACGGGCCGCTGCGCGTCATCCTCGAATCCCGTGGTGGCGACGGAGACGTCCGATACGACGTCCCACTGTCCTTTGCGCAGATCGATCGGCGCTACGGGCGTCGCTACGTCAGGACCGAGTGGATTGCGGCCGACGGACTCGACGAGGAGGCGCCGGTGTGACGACCCCCCTCCACCTTGTTCGTCTGATTCTCGATCGCCGCGCCCTCCTGCGCCTTGGCGCGCGACATCATCTCGGTCAGGAAGTCGACGAGGGTGCATTGCTTCACGCCGGCCTGGCCCAGCTCTTCGCCACCTCCTCGGCGCCGGCTGCGATTCCTCTGCACAACTTCGCCGTCGATGACCTTCGGGCCAGTTCGACTCGACTGGCCGACTCGCTCTTCCTTCTTGCATACTCGAGCCTGGAACGCGACAGCCTGACGGGGGCAATGGGCCCCTCGGCCCGTATGCTGCTTCGAGACTGCGAGACTCGCAAGATGCCACCGTTCGAGGCCGGACAGCGCCTCGGATTCCGAACGAGGACGTGCCCCATCGTCCGGACGCGAAAACCAGGCGACCGCCTCCTTGGCACCGATCGACGCGGCCGGGTCAAACACCGCGAGATGGACGCCTTCGTTCACGCGACCATCGGCCTGGACGGGCAGAATCGTGTCGACCGCGAGCGCGTCTACGAGCAGTGGCTTCGTGCGCAGCTTCAGCGTCAGGGCGCCAGCACGCTCGAGCGTGCACGCCTCACGGAGTTCCGCCGCGAGACCATGCAACGTCGTGGCAACGTACGGCTGGAACGGCCGAATGCGGTGTTGGAGGGTACTCTCAGGGTGCAGGAGCCCGTCGCGTTCCGGTCACTGCTCGTGCGGGGCATCGGGCGCCATCGGGCCTTCGGGTTCGGCATGCTCCTCCTGCGACCTCCGGAGTCTTGAGATGCTCGAAGGACGCCTCGGTCTGGAGACGGCACGGATTCCGCACGCGGATCGTCACGGCTGCATCTGGCTGGGCCGCGGCACGTTGACGGCGGCCGACGGAACGCTGGAGTTCGTGACGGCAGGCGGTGGCGATCTCGGATCCGGCCGCTACGGCATCCCGTTCCAGACGCTCAGCGTGATCTTCCTGGAACCCGGGGCAACCGTGAGCCATGACGCGCTGCGCCTTCTGGCGCGTCACGGCACGGGACTCGTTGTCACGGGCGAAGAAGGGGTGCGGTGCTACGCGTCCATGCCCTTCGGCCAGGACGAAAGTGCGCTGGCGCGCCAGCAGGTGCGGCTGTGGGCGAACGAACGGACGCGGACACAGGTGGCGCGGCGGATGTACGCGTGGAGACTTGGCGAGGTTCTGCCGTCGGAGGACCTGAACGTCCTGCGGGGCATCGAGGGCGCGCGGGTCAAGACCCTGTACCGCGACTTGGCCAGGCAGGCGGGCATCAAGTGGGCCGGCCGTCGCTACGACCGTGCCGACCCGGAAGCGGCGGACCGGGTGAATCAGGCGATCAACCACACATCGGCCGCGCTACGCGCGGCGGCCATGGTGGCCGTTGCGGCAACCTCCACGATTCCGCAACTGGGTTTCATTCACGAGGACTCGGCAGGCGCGTTCTGCCTGGACATCGCCGACTTGTTCCGCGAGCGTGTGTGTCTTCCGGCCGCGTTCCGGGCGGTCAAGCAATTCGAGGAGCGCGGCAGCGACCCGCTCGAACGATACGCCCGCCGAGCCGCGGGCCGCGCCCTTCGAGAGATGCGCGTCATTCCGGAAATGATCGATCGCGTCAAGGCGCTGTTCGAGAACGGGAGCCAGGCGTCAGGATCCGAACCGCTGGCGGACCGGCCCGCCGGCCCACAGGGAGCGGTGGATCCGTGACCGTTGTCGTGACCCGGAATGTCCCGGCTCGTTTCCGGGGTTTTCTGGCCAGTTGCATGCTCGAGGTGGCCCCCGGTGTCTACACCAACCCCGAGATGACAGCGGCCGTTCGAGACCGCGTCTGGAACGTGTGCTGCGAGTGGGCCGGACTGCTGCCCGATGACGCCGGTGTGCTGATGACGTGGCTCGATCGGGAGATGCCGAGCGGCCAGGGCCTGTTGACGCTCGGCTGGCCGCGGAAGGAACTCGTGGAGCACGACGGCATCTGGCTCGACAGAGGCGGGATAAGCTCTGTGACAACCGAATAGGGTCCTGCCCGGCCTAGAACGCCGAACGGTTCTTCCGAAGGCCGACGTAGCGCGCCTCGTTGCCTTGGCGTTGCGAGATGTGC
>CAYLZN010000079.1:0-16625 GCA_964387935.1 uncultured Vicinamibacteraceae bacterium
AGTCGGGCGCCGCGCGCCGGGACTTCTACCAGGCCTCACGGTTCCAGGGGACTAGGTGAGCACCGTGGCCAAGGAATATCCGATTCGGCGTCCTGTGAAGTCTCCCCCGGTTCATCCCGGCGAGATCCTCCGCGACGATGTGCTGCCAGCGCTCAGGCTCTCGGTGACCGAAGCGGCGAGGCAGTTGGGAGTGGCGCGGCAGACGCTCCATCGCATCCTGGCGGGCCAGGCGGCGGTGACACCCGAGATGGCGGTCCGTCTCGGCAAGTTCTGCGGGAACGGACCGGGCCTGTGGCTGCGGTTGCAGCAGACCTACGACCTGTGGCACGCGGAGCGGCTCCTGGCGGATACCCTCGATCGGATCCCGACCCACCGACCTGCGGCGTAGCCACGCTCACGGGCAGCCAGAACGTCCGCGTCCTCGCCGAAGAGGGACTGACCGTGATGGCCGAAGCGTTCTTCGGCGGCTGGTTCCACTCCGGCGACCTGGCCGCCCTGGCCCGCGGCGCCGTCGCTATCGTCCCTTGTAAACGCGCTTCAACACCGCGGCGCCCTCGCGGTCCTCGACCACCGGATGGACGCCGAGCTCCAGCTCGTCGGACCACTGCGCCATCCACTCGAACAGCGCTTTCCCGTCCTTGCATTCCGCCAGCGCGAACCCGATACCGGTCCCGTGCCATCGCCCCAGCATCTTGACGCCCTTGGGCGGCGCGCCCCCCGTCTCGAGGAACCGGGCCACGGCGGACGGCATGTGATTGGGCGCAATCTCCCACGTGATCATGAACTTCATGGGGTTCTCTCCTCGAAAAGTGAGTTGGCGGAGCCGGTATCGTATCGCGAACGGGCGTCGCCGTCGAGGCCATCGTGACGATAGTCGCCCCCGCATCACCAGCGGGTGCTGTCGGTGAGCCGGGATGGTGCCGCTCGGGCCCTCGAGCTGCCACTCGCCTCAGCGGCCCGGGTCGCTCAGCCATGTGTCGACCGCACGCAGGAACTGCGGAACGTCGACCGTCGCCGCGCGACATGCCTCATGGAGCCTGACCGGATCGACCTCGTCGTATTCGTGCACGAGGCCGTTCCGAAGGCCCGCGCTCGGCGCCAGGCGCTGCGCGAATGCGGCATCGAGGACGCCGAGGCGACCGAGTTCGACGAACGACGCGTAGTAGTCGGCGGGCGGTGCGGCACCGCTCGCCGTGATCAGGTGGAACTTGATGTCGATGATGCGCCCGATGATCCGTTCGAGGTAACGTTCGGCCAGCACCTGATCGGACCGCGACGCCTGAAACGCCACGGGGTCGACCCGCGCCACCTCACCGAGCGGCTCGAGGTCCCGCGCGATCAGAAGACTCCTCCTCGTCACCAGCTCGCGATCGATCATGAGGCACCGGCCCGCGCCAGGACGTGGGCGACGTACTGCCGCTCGAGCGCGAGGAAACGCCTGTGGTCCTGATAGCGCTTGAAGGCGTAGATCCTGAGCTCGTTCAGCCGCCGCGGGTCTCCGTGCAGCAGGCGGCACGAGCGAAGCATACGATCCAGGAAGAGGGGATCGGCCCGATTGACCACGGCGACGTCCACGTCGCGCCCCGGGAAGAGCGACTGCAGGTCCTCCATCACCTCGCCGAGCGTGGCGAAGGACCCGGGGACTTCCCGGAACTCGACGGCGAGATCGACGTCGCTGTGCGGGTGCTCGTGACCTGTGACCGTCGACCCGAACTGGAGCAGCAGTCGAATCCCGTGCTTGCGGGTGATCCGGGCCATGAGGTCGGGGTCCATGTGCCGAGTGCCTCGCCGTCAGTATAGGCGGCGCGCGCTCCCGCTCGCAGCGCGCGTTGACGCGACGATGTCGAATGTATTACATTTCGTATTACGGAGGTGCGCGGTGGCCACTCGGACGGTGAGACTGGATGACGAAGCCGAGGCCGTCCTTCAACAGATTCGGGACGCCACAGGACTCCCCATTTCGGAAGCGCTCAAGCAGGGGCTGCAGTCTCTGAGGCAGCGGGTCAGCGAAGAGTCGCGGCGCAGCCCCTACGACGTCTATCGGCAGCTGGAACTTGGTCCAGGGGGCTACGCGAGTACGCCCTCCACCGAGACGCGCCGCGGGGTAGCCGTCGCGCTCCGCAAGAAGTTGCGGCGATGATCCTCGTGGATACGGGGCCGCTCGTGGCCCTCTTCGACCCTCGAGACGGGCAGCACCAACGGTGTGCCGACATCCTGAAGAACATCCGGGAGCCGGTCGTGACGACGGCGCCGGTGCTGACCGAGGCCTTTCACATCCTGGGTCCAGCGAGCACCGGGGCGGACCGCTTGAGGGAGTTCATCGAACAAGGCGGATTGTCGGTGTGGTTCCTCGACCGGCGGAGGCTCACGAGGGCGTTCGAGCTCATGGAGCTGTACGCTGACCATGCGATGGATCTGGCGGACGCTTCCCTGGTGACGGCTGCCGAGGCACTGGGCACCCGCCGCGTCTTCACCATCGATCGGAACGACTTCGAGACGTATCGCGTGCGTCGGGGGCATCGCCACCACCCGATGCAGATCGTCTCCTGACTGCCGGACCGGCGCCCATGAGCAGGCTCCTGACGGCTGCTCATCGTCACATCATCGCAGACTCGCCTGGCCTCCGACGACACCCAGTGGGCGAACCCGGTTGATGACCGAGAACCGATGACCGACGACCGATGACCGATCAGAAGAACCGCATCGAGTACGTGAGCGCGATGCCGCGCCCCATTTCCGGCGCGAGGTCCTTGATGAACGACGTGTGGCGCCTGTACAGCTCGTTGGTGAGATTGTAGGCGCGCACCGCGAACTGGTGCGCCAGGTGCGACCGCGCGAGCAGGTACGACGCCGTCACGTTGAGCAGCGAGTAGCCGTCGGTGGGGGTTTCCGCACCGTAGGTCTGATCCTGCTCGGCCGCCAGCACGAGTTCGGGCAGCACCGTCACCCCACCGAAGTCCATCTCGAGCCCGAGCGTCACCCGGAACGGCGGAATTCGCGGCAGCGACTCGCCTGTCTCCGTGAGCTGCGCATCGACGTAGCCGGCGCCGAGCGTCAACCCGAGACGTTCGGTCAGCTCGACCTCCCCGCGCGCGTCGAACCCGACGAAGCGGCTGTCCCCTTGGAGGAAGACGCCCACCGGCAGACCATCCTCGATCTCGCCGGTCTGCACGGGGAAGACGAAATTGTCGATGTGGTAGTAGTAGCCGTTCACTTCGCCTTCGAACCGCGTGGACCGGTGTCTGAGCGCCACGTCGAACGACAGCGCCGACTCCCGCTCCAGGTCTGGATTCCCGACCTCGAACAACTGGTTGCCCGCGTGCGGTCCGAAGTTGTAGAGCTCCTCGATCGCCGGTGCCCGGTAGGTCCTGGACACGTTCACCACGAACGCGGAGGCGGCCCCGAGGGCGGTGTGGAGGCCCGCCGACGCGGACAGGCCGGTGAACGTGCGGTCCCGCACCGCTGGCGGTTCAATCGTGTGATCGTGGCCGTCGTCCGGGCCGTGTTCGGCGTCGCGCGCATCGGCCGAGAAGCTGTTGTGCTCGAGGCGCCCGCCGAACTGCAGCCGTGCGCGACCGAAATCGAGTTCCTCGTACCCGAAGACCGCGAACGCCTGCTGGGTGCTGGGCGGCGCCAGCGCTTCCTCGCCCGTCGCCACGTAGTCCCGGAACTGCCCCCACACGCCGAGGCGGCCTGACAACCGGCCGGCGCGCTTCTGCTCCACCTCGGCCCTGATCACGAAGGTCTCGTTGTCGAAGCGCGTGCCGAGTGATTCCACGCCATCTTCCGTTTCGATCTCGTCGTGCTGCCAATCGAGGTAATTCAGGACGACCGACACCGATTCCACCGCGCGGGTCTCGAGGGCCCGCAGGCCGGTTTCGACCCTGACCGACTGGCGCTGCGTCTCGAGATCGATCAGCAACTCGTCGGCCGCCTCCTCGCCCGCGTGTTCGTCCTCCTCGCCGTGGCTGTGGGATTCGCCGGCATGGGGCACCCCGTAGCGTCCGTCCTCGACCTGATAGCCCACGCTGAAATAGGGCTGCAGCCCGAAGTAGCCGAAGCCGACACGGCCGTTGGCCAGACGCGATGCCGAGTTCGGGACCACGCCGTCTGGCGTGTCGTAGTCACCCGCACGGCGGGAGCCCCCACCACCCCACAGGCGCCAGGCGCCGACGCCGAACTGGATGCCGGCGTTGACGCCAGCTTGGGCGTTGGCCGAGCCGAAGTCCGACGTGGCCTGCCCGATCAACCCCTTCAACGGTCGGTGGCGGTACGCCTCCTGTGGCGTGATCGCGTTGACCACGCCGCCGATGGCGTTGCTTCCAAAGAGCAGCGTCGCAGGTCCCCGGACCACTTCGACGCGCTCGAGCGACGCGGGGTCGATGCTGACCCCGTGATCGCCGGACTGGCTCGACAGGTCGCCGGTGCGGACGCCGTCCTGCATGATGAGCACGCGATCCCCGTCGAAGCCACGGATGATCGGCCGGGCGCTGCCGGGCCCGAAGGCGCGCGTGGCCACACCAGGCAGGTCATCGAGGGCCTCGCCCAGCGTCGGCGTCATGTTCTTGGCGAGTTCGAACGAATCGCGGACCGCGACGGCGTTGAAGGCTTCGAACGTGGAGACCGCCCCGACCGGACTCGCCGTGACGGTGATGTGCTCGTGTGCGCCCGACAGATCCAGCGAGAAATCGCTGGTCGCCGTCTCACCGGCGATGACCGACACGGTCCTGCGCTCATCGCTCAGGTGTTCGCGCTGCGCGAGCAGGCTGTACTCCCCGGGCGCGACGCCGTCGAACTCGTAGCGGCCGTCGTCGTCGGTCACGGTGGCCCGACTCGTCCCGAGGAGGATCAGCGCGACGTTGTGCAGGGGCTCGCTGCTGCCGCGGAGCGTCACGGTCCCGACGATTCGCCCGGTCGGCGGCTGGGCGGCCGCGAAGGAGACCAGAACGCCAAGCAGCGAGCCAACGAGCGCTGCAACGAAGGACAACACACGGGTCGGAGGAATGGTGACCGAAGGCATTGGGATGGGTGAACTCCTGGGCCTCAGTGTCTCGCGCGCGTCCGGCGCGCTGGGCGTCCTTTCCAACGAGCGGCGGTCCAGGCCCATGAATGGCCCGTGTGACGCCATGAGCGGTGCGGGGATTCCGCTGGGGTGGCGCTACACTTGAAGGGCCGCACCGCAGATGACGCCGCACCCCGACCACGTCTCGGCCTCACTGAATTTCGCCGGCTTCCTGTGCGGTCTGGCCGCATACGGCATGCTGCTGGTCCTCTCGCTGAGGGCGCCGGTACGCGTCGCCGCGCCCGCGCCGGACCGCCTGATGATCGCCACGGGCGTGCTGGGGCTCGTCTGGAACCTGGGCGCGATCCTCGTCTATGGCCTGGACGACCTCGGCCTCGGGCCGGCCCCGTGGCCGCTGGGCGCTCTGGCCTTCACGACCCTGGGCGGCCTGCCCGCCGTCGTCGTGCACTCGGTCCTGCGCGCGCAGCCACGCGACGTCCCTGGAGGGCAGGCGCGGGGGCTCGTCATCGCCGCGTACGGGCTGAGCGCCTTGGCGGGGTTCATCCACTTCAGCCATCGAGCGCGCCCGGTTCGAGCAGCGCCTCCAGGTGACCGTTGAAGTGCCGGCGTCCCTGCGCGACATTCCGGTGCCGGCGTTCTTCCTGCAACCACTCGTGGAAAACGCTGTCAAACACGGGATCGCGCCCAGCCGCGCCGGGGGAACGGTCACCATCACAGGACGACTCGTGCCGCGTTCGCCGGAGTCCGCGCGCGGCCTGATGCCGCCGGAGGGCTGGGACCTGAGCGTGACCGTGACAGACACGGGCGCCGGCGCACGCGGGGCCGACCGGCAGGTCGAGGGCGAAGGCGTAGGGCTCTCCAACGTCGAGCGACGGCTGACGCTCGCATACGGCTCGCTCGCCTCTCTGCGATTCGAGTCGCAGGAGGGCCGGGGGGCGCGAGTGGATGTCCGCCTTCCGGTGAACGGGCCGGTCCCGGTCGCAGTGGCGCGGGCCTCGGAGACGATCGCGAGGACGACATCGTGACGCCCAGCCTTCGCGTCCTCATTGCCGACGACGAGCGACCGGCCCGGTCGTATCTGACGGCGTTGCTGCAGGGGTTTCCCGATGTCGACCTCGTCGCCGAAGCGGAAGACGGCGTGGAGGCCGTCCGGCTCATCGAGGCTCACCGGCCGGATCTCGCGCTGCTCGACCTGCAGATGCCGGAGCTCGATGGCCTCGGCGTGGTACGGCTCGTGCGCAAATCGGCGCAGCCGCTCGTCATCTTCGTGACGGCGCATGACGAGTATGCGGTGCGGGCGTTCGAGGTGAACGCAGTGGACTACCTGCTGAAGCCCGTCGACGGGGCGCGCCTGCGGGAGGCGATCACCCGCGCGCAGGAGCGGCTCGATCGGGCGGATCTGCGGGAGGACGCGACGACGCGCGTCGAGGCGGCGGCCGTCGCCTACGAGCAGGCCACCAGGACGGAGTATCTCGAACGCATCCCCGTGCGACGCCGCGACGAGATCGTGCTCGTGCCGGTGGCGCAGATCGCGTCGGTCGTCGCCGACGGCGAGCTGCTGCACCTGACGACCGTGCGCAACGAGCGGCATACCATCACCTACCGTCTCAAGGATCTCGCCGCGCGACTCGACCCGGCGCGATTCGTCCGCCTCGGTCGCGGGGCGCTCGCGTCGATCGACCTGATCGCGCGCGTGCACGTCATGCCCGGCGGGACGCACCTGGTGACGCTGCACAACGGACAGGAGCTGCCGGTCAGTCGCCTTCAGTCGCGCGTGCTGCGCGATCACCTGTTCAAGCTGTAGAAGGGCGGGCGTCGTGGGTTACACTCACTGACTCTGGAGTCCCCGATGCCTGTCCGCCGCAGTGCCGTTGCCCTCCTGCTCCTCGCATCGCTGGCTGTCGTGGCTGCGCAGTCCCCCGCGCCGCAACTGCAGTCCATCACGCAGGATGACCTCCGGAAGGACCTCTACTTCCTGGCGTCCGACGCGCTGCAGGGCCGCCTGACGGGCACCTTCGGCAACGCCGCGGCGGCCGAGTGGATCCGCCATCGCTTCGACCGGCTTGGCCTGAAGCCGCTCGGGAACGCCCGTGGATTCGAACAGCCGTTCCAGATGATGACCGCAGTGCTGGGCGACGCCAACGCCGTCCGCATGCTGGAGGCCAGCGGCCTCAACGCCGTGCTGAAACTGCGACAGGACTACTACCCGCAGCGCTTCAGCGGCAACGCCGATGTGAAGGCCGCGGTCGTGTACGCCGGGTACGGGATCCACTCGCCCACCCACCGGCACGACGACTACCGGTCGGCAGCACGGGGAAAGATCGTGCTGGCCCTGGAAGGCGAACCGGGCGCCCAGGATCCCGCGAGCCCGTTTGACGGAGTGGTGGCGTCACGCGCCGGCGAATCGCTGACCAAGGCCCTGGCCGCCCAGGCCGCGGGCGCGCTTGGGCTCGTCCTCGTGGCCGACGTTCACGCCGTTCGACCCGGTCCCGCGTCCGACTTCGGCGCGCAGGCCTCGCGCGCGTGGCCAGCCGAGCCCGGACGTGCGCCCCGCGTCACGTTGATGACGTGGGCCGAGCAGGTGCGCATTCCCGTCCTCACCGTGTCTGTCGCGACCGCAGAGCGTCTGGTGACCGGGACGGGAAAATCGCTGATCGACCTGGCACGCAGCGCCGACCAGCCGGGCGGCGTCACGCCCCTGCCGCTCCCCGGCGTGGAGCTGCACCTCCGCACGGACCTCGAGCGCCGGGCCTTGCCGGGTCACAACGTCGTGGCGATGCTCGAGGGCAGCGACCCGGCCTTGAAGGCCGAGTACGTGCTCATCGGCGGGCACTACGACCACGATGGCACCGACGGCCAGCGCACGTGGAACGGGGCGGACGACGATGGATCGGGAACGGTGGGCATGCTGGAGGCCGCTGAGGCGTTCGCGCTGGCCGCACAGGCCGGGCAGCGGCCACGGCGGTCGGTCATCTTCGCGGCCTGGAACGCCGAGGAGCAGGGGCTGCTCGGGTCGTGGGCGTTCGTCGAGCAGGCCCCCGTGCCGCTCGATCGCATCGCCGCGGTCATCAACCTCGACATGATCGGCCGAAACGAGGAGGTTCCGGCGGGCGACGACGGCCGCTTCCGCGGCCTGGAACCCCAGTCCGCCGAGTCCAACGCCAACAGCCTGCACGCCGTGGGCCTCAGCCGGAGCCCGGATTTGCGTGCCGCCGTCGAGCGGGCCAACGCGGCAACCCGCCTCGAGCTGGAGACCGTCTTCGACAATCACGTGCAGAACATCATCAGGCGAAGCGACAACTGGCCCTTCCTCCAGCGTGGCGTCCCTGCGGTGTTCTTCACGACCGGGTTGCATCCGGACTACCACACGCCGAACGATCGGCCCGAGAGAATCAACTACCCGAAGATGGAGAAGGTGGTGCGCCTGGTGTACCAGTTGGCCTGGGACCTCGCAAATGCGGAGGTCCGGCCGCGCCTGGCAGGCCCCACGGCGCCGGCGACCGCGTCACGCTGACGTCCGACCAGCAGGTGGTCAGCCGCGCGGAGCCGTCCTGAGCCTCTTCAGCGCGTCGACGGCCCCGCTGTTCGAGGGGTTGAGTTCCAGGGACCGCTCGTACGCCTTGATCGCGCGTGCGGCCTCCCCCGCAGCGGCGAGGGCCTCACCGAGGCTGTCGTGAGCGTTCCAGGAGTCGGGGTGGTCTTCCGCGTTCAGCTCGAACACCAGGACGGCCTCGTGAGGTTTGCTGTCGCGCAGAAGCGCGTAGCCAATGCCGTTGACCGTTCGCTGGGTGAGCCGGGGCTCGTCGGGCCTCACCCGGCGCGCCGCGCGGTATTCGTCGAGTGCCCGCGCCACTCCGTCACGGCGCATCGTCTGCACGAACCGGGCGAGCGCCGGCACGGGTTCCTGCACGTCGAGCCACGAGAGGGCGGCGCTCGGTCGGCCGCGTGCTTCGCGGATCAGGGCAGGGACCATCGAGAGGCCATTCTGCGAGTTGAGAAAGACGACGAGGCCGGACTTCTCCGAGGGCGAGGCCATGACGAAGGCCTTGACCGGGCCGTTGTCGCCCCAGTGCCACACCGACCAGCCACCCGTCTCCTCCTCGAGTCCCCAGCCGAGGCCCCACGCCAGTGACGGCGCGAGCCGTCCGGTGGGCGATGTCGTGATCGTGTTGAACCCCGCCTGGTCGAGGCGCGATTGAGGGCTCACCATCTGACGCGCCAGGTCGGGCCGGAGGCCGACGCCGGCGATCGCCGCAGCCACGAACTTCGCGTAATCCTGCGCCGTCGTCTGGAGGCTCGAGGCCGCGTTGGGGCGCCAGGGGGTGTTGCGGCCGGTGACGTTGCCGATGACGCCGTGGCCGAACACCTTCAGCGACTCGTCGCGCGCCTGCCAGACCAGCGAACTGCTCGTCATGCCAAGCGGCTCGAACACCCGTCGTCTGACGAACGCCTCGACCGTCTCGCCGGTGATCCGTTCGACCACCGCGCTGAGGTAGACGAACCCCTCGCCGGAGTAGCTGAAACGCTCGCCGGGGGAGAAGTGGATCTTCAGGGGCTGGCCCGTCGGCCGCCAGTTCGGAAATCCGGTGCGGTGGCTGAGTACGTGGCGCGCGGTCACGGCCTTCAGGTGTTCATCGCTCTCGAGGTCGTACCGGCCGGGAAGGTACGTCACGAGAGGGGTGTCGAGATCCAGCCGTCCCTCCGCGACCAGTTTCAGCACGGCGTAGGCGAACAGGGGCTTGGTGAGCGAGGCGGCCTCGAAGACCGACGCGTCCGTGACGGGCGTGCCTGCCTGGGCGTGTGCGAGGCCGAAGGCGCGGTGCCACGTCGTGGTGCCGTTGCCGATCAGGGCGATCTGCACGCCCGGCACGACGGCCTCCGCCATCAGGTGGGGCACGCGGGTTTCGAGCCGATCGGCCAGGTCTTCTGCATCGTGCGATGCGGAGGTGGCGGCCGCGGTGAGCAGAAGCACGGTCGTACCGGTCAGGAGTTGGAGCGCACTCATGGCGCCCTGACTGTAACGCTCGACGCCTGTCGGGAAAAGGGGTCGCCGAAACACCGGCGGCGCGAGTGGTGCAAGGGGAGTTCGACTCGGTGTCAGTCGCCCCAGATGATCCGGTCCCCCCAGATGATCCGATCGCCCCAGACAATCCGGTCGCCCCAGACGATGTCGTCGCCCCAGACCAGGCGTTCGAACCAGACCACCTTGTCGGTCCACACCGTCCAGGGCTCCCAGACGGCCCGGTCGCTCCAGATCGAGGTGTCACCCCACGGAATGCCGAGGCTCCAGGCCGGCTCGTTCACGAACGCGAGTTCACCCCACAGCAGACCCTGACCCCAGAGCAACTGGAGGCCCCACTTGTATGTCTGGCCTCCAAAGCTGTCGGATGGGGACACGGGTGTCCGGAGCCACCACTCGCCGCTCGGTGCTCCAGTGTCAATCGAGGCTGCCAAGCGGGTCGCGCCCGCCCCGTTCACGGCTCCCGCGCCCTGCGTCAGCCGGTCGTGGCCGGGCATGTCGATGGACGTGACCTGCAGGATGGCCTTGAGGGCGTTGGGCGACAGGCTCGACGCGGCGCCGGTGGACGCGTGGGCTTCGAGCATGAGGGCCACCAGTCCCGTGGTCACGCCGGTGGCCATGCTCGTCCCGCTCAGGCGGAGGTAGGTTGCGCCCTGATCCCCCTTGACGTGGAACTCCGGGTACACCTTGTAGAGCCAGCTGCCGAGCGCGGCCGGGCCGACCAGCCGGCGCCCGGGGGCCACGACTTCGGGCTTGGCCATGGCGTCGTACCACGTCGGGCCCCGGGAACTCCAGTCGGTTACAGAATCGTCATCGCGGCTGACAGTATTGTTGATGTCGACGGCCCCGACCGTGATGGCGGAGGGCGCGTTCCCGGGACTGGTGATCCCTGCGTACCCTTGCTCCAGCGTGCGGGGATGCCTGCCGAAGTTACCCGCCGACGCGACCACGACCACGCCGGCGCCAGCAAGGCGCTCGACGGCTTCCACGAGGGGATCGGTTGCCGCTGGTTCGTACACCGGATGCCCCAATGACAGGTTGACCACGTCGATGCTGTACCGATCCCGATTCGCGAGCACCCACTCCAGCGCTGCGATGACGTCGCTCGTCTGGCCTTCGCCCTTCGCACCGAGGACCTTGAGGACGACGAAGCGCACCTCGGGCGCCATGCCTTCGAACGCGCCCGAGGACATCGCCCCCGTTCCTCCAATCAGCCCCGCGATGTGCGTCCCGTGGCCGTAGGCGTCGGATGGCGCGGCGGCTACCCCGAGTCGGGTGAAATCGTGGAACGCGAGAATGCGCTCCGGGGCGATGTCCTTCGAGGGCTCCAGGCCGGAGTCCACCAGGGCGACGACCATCCCGCGGCCCGCCCATGCCTTCGCCACGCCGTCTGCGGCGACCAGTGGCGTGATGCTCGTCGTCGCGGTGACGCCGCTCGGCAGGCCGAGGGTGGCCTTGAGGATGCGGCCGTCGGTGTGGGAGTGAGGCGCGATGGGGGCATCCAGCGAGACCCGCTGGACGTCTTCGCTCGCCAGGAGCTGTCGAAGTTGCGTGACGGACACCTCGGTGGCGATCGCCTCGAGGCCGGAATACTCCTTCACGCTGCGGTTCGTGAGCGTGGTCACCGCGTTTTTCAGGGCCGTTCGGCGCCCTGACGCGGCCCGCAGGATGACCTTGACCCGACGACCGCGCGCGCTCTGGGCCACTGTCGTCTCCACAGCGGTGTCGAGCTTCGCGACATCCTCCGCCGAGAGAGTCTGACCCGTCAGCGCCTCAGGCCGGGTCGCTGACATGGCAGCAGCGGGCTGCGCGGCTGCCGGGGTTCCCCAGGCACCCAGGGCCACTGTCGACACGGCGAGCCGTGCGAGCCATCCGGCCCGGGACCGTGGGGCGAGCGAACGAGTGGGTGTCGTGGGTCGCTGGGCGGTCACGATGCGGTGTCCTCGGCCATGCCGCATCAGGGGCAAGAAGCACGCCAGCTGGCCGGAGGGGGTCGAGGGCGAGGACTTCCGAGGATTTCGGCGCACGCGGAACCCCGGGCCGCATGCGCGGGTGTCTCAGGTCGAGCCGGTGCCAGGACGTGGGACACGTCCTGGGCCAGCACGCGTTCACCCCGCCTGTGGAGGGGACCCCTCAGAACTTCGCCACGAGCGCGACCGCGGTGATCGTGTCCGTCTTGTCGAACCCGGGCGGCTGGGCGTTCACGTAGCGGATGTTGTGCGAGACCTTGAGCGAGAAGAGGCTCGTGAGCTTCGCGGACAACGCCGCGGTGTGGCCGATGCGCCAATCGTCGCCGTCCGACAGGGACTGGTCGTAGCGGAAATCGTCGGTGAACTCGGCCGTGTCGGAGAACTTCAGCCGGTACGCCCATCCGGCGTCGAAGACCGCCGTCGAGATGTCGTCGCCGGCCAGGCGCTGCTCGTTCAGGTAGCCGAGGCCGCCGAAGAGCGACAGGCGATGGGGTCCCTGGTCCACGAGCAGGTAGTCGAGACCGCCGGTCAGGACGTTGCGGTGGTCGATGCCGGCGAAGCGGTCGCGGAGGTAATCGTACTGGCCGTAGGCCGACAGGCGCGGCGTGATCTTCCGCGCCGCGCGGAAGTTGTAGAAGAACGCCTCCGCCGTCAACTCGTCATCCGTTTCTGCGCGCAGGAAGCCGGCGCGATTGCGGATCTCCCAGTCGTCTGGCCGGAAGATGATGTCTCCAGACAGGCCGATCGTCTGCGCGTCGGAGTTCCCGGTGGCGGCGAGGAACGAGAAGTCGAGCGATCCTTCCCGGAAGGGCGGCGGCGCGTTGGGCGGGGGCGCGACCTTGGGCAGATTGGCCGGGGCCGGGACCTGTGCCTGGGCGACCGCCGCGACGAGCAGGAACAGGGGGACGAGGAGCGCGAGAGGGCGAGACGTGTGGCGTGACATTTTTACTGAGACGCTCGGGGGGTCGGGTTGGATCGGGGGCCCGCGCCGCCCCGAAGTGCTCCTCCTTCGGGATCGGTGCGAGCCGGTTGGCCGAGCGCGCCGCGCGACGGCCACCGGCCATATCCGCGCCCGCGGCGATTCCAGCGCAGGAGTGTCAAGGAAGCCTGGGGAGCCACATCCACGCCGGCGCCACGACCACCGTGAGGCGGTCGTGGACGATCTTCCTGTACGTCGTCCCCTGGTCGATGAGCTGCACGGCGGGTACGCCGAGCTGCCCCTGGAACTTCAGAAGCGCGTGACTGACGGTTGTGTCGGCCGTCTTGGTTTCCACGAGCAGTCGCGGGCGGCGTTTCTCGGTGACGAGGAAGTCCACCTCCTGCTTCTCCTTGTTGCGCACGAAGTGGAGGCCGAACGGCCCGTCGCCGCCGTCGTTCCACACGGTCACCGCGCGCAGCAGCTCGACGGCGACCATGTTCTCGAACCGCGCGGCCCGATCCGCGATCATCGCGTAGTCGAGCAAGTACAGCTTGCGGGCCTTCTGCGTGGCGCGGGTCACCCGGTGACTCCACGGCGCGATCGAGAACACGAGATAGAACCGTTCGAGCGCGTCCAGCCACGTGCGGACCGTGTTGTAGGCGACTTTCAGATCCTCGGCCAGGCCGGGCACCGACAGCAGGCTGCCGATCCGATCGGGCAGCAGTGAGAAGAGGGTCTCCAGACTGCCGATCGACGCGATGCCGGTCAGGTCGCGGATGTCCTCGCGAATCAGTTGGCTGTGATAGGTGGTGGACCAGCGCCTATAGGCTCGCGGCTTTGCACGCACGTAGGGCTCCGGGAAGCCGGAGTACTCGGCCAGGCGACGCCAGGTCTGCTCGGCCGCGTGATCGGCGTCGACGACGACCGCTGTCGGGTCCGTCCAGAAGGTCTGCAGCGCGGCTCGCCGGCCCGCCAGTTCCGCGAGGGTGAAGGGCCAGAGATGAAACAGGCTGTACCGGCCCGCGAGCGAGTCGCCGCCCCGGCGGTAGACGTCCAGCCGGCCGCTCCCGGTGACGAGAAACACGAAGTCGGCGTGAAACCGGTCGTAGGCGCCCTTCAGGTAGTTCTTCCAGCCGCGAGACTTGTGGATCTCGTCGAGCACGACGATCGGGGTGGACGAGTCGCGCCGATCCACTGTCTGGAAGAAGTACGGATCGCGCAGCAGGCGGACCCTGTCGGGCACGACGTCCCAATTGAGGTACGCGCGGTTGGCGTAGTCGTCTGCGATCCTGCGGGCCAGGGTGGTCTTGCCCGCCTGGCGCGGGCCCGCCATGAAGACCATGGCCTTGTCGGCGGCCAGCTCGCGCCAGAGCCCGGTGTACAGCGGGCGTTCGATCATTGCGACGATTGTAGTGGCTGCTGAAGAATGGTCAAGACGATTTTTGAGTGCCCTGATCGTCCGACGATCCCCTCCGGGGTTGCGCCCCCGCGCGTGAAGGTCCCCTCGACCGTGCGAGGGCAGACCTGAGCCCGCAGCGCCGGCCGTAACCGGCCGTCAGGGCGTCTGCACGCGTTCGACGAAGCTGTCGCCAGTGATCATGCGGGTCACACGTCCGTTCACTTCCTCGAACCGCACGATCTCGCCCACGGGACCTCCGCCCGTCGGGGCCACGTAGCGGAATCGCCCGTCGCCGAGGGGCTCCAGCGTGATGGGACGGTCGACGTTCGGACCGTTGGGCGTGATGATCACGAGCCGCTCGTGCAGCAGCACGACCTGCGAGTCGCCGCCGCGCCCGCGGTACAGGCCGGCGAATCGCGCCCAACTCGGGTCCCACGTCACGGCGGCGGGCTTCTGGGCGGTGGCCTTTGCGACCGCCTCACCCACCGTGGCCATCAACTGACGTGCGATGGCATTCGGGTCCGAGTCGTTCGTGTTCGTCAGGACGATGACACCGACCTTGTCGTCCACCTGCAGCCACGTCTGGGTCGTGTTGCCCGGGTAGCCGCCGCCGTGGCCGAGGTAGGTCTTGTTCCGCTCCCTCGTCACCGCGAAGCCGACGCCGTTGCCGCCTTGCCAGTCGGTCTCCATCGAGCGTGGACGGTGCATCTCGCGCAACGAACCGGTACTGAGGATCTGCGCGCCACCCATCTTCCCCCGCCGGAACTGCGCCGAGACGAACTTCGCCATGTCCTCGACGGTCGACGTGATCCCGGTGGCCGCCGCCATTCCGCGCGCGTCGACGAACGGCAGGACCTCGCGCGAACCGTCCGGCATCCGCCGGCTGTACGGCACGGCCAGGCCCTCGACGTCCTGGTCGACACTCGAGGACGTCATGCCAAGCGGCCCGAAGATGTTCCGCTGCACGTAGTCGGCCCACGACAGGCCGCTCGCCTGCTCCACAACCATGCCGGCCACCGTGTAGGCGAGATTCGAGTACTTCCATCGCGTCGCGGGCGGGAACGCGGCCCGTCGATCGGCCATCAGGGCGCGCACCTCGTCGCCCGTCGGGAAGTCGTAGGTCGTCCAGTGGTCGCCCGCTTCACGCGGCATCCCCGAGCTGTGCGTGAGCAACTGCTCGATGGTGATCGGCCCATCGTCCTCCGACGCAGGCTGGAGTCTGAACCACGGCAGGTACTTCGTCACCGGGTCGTCGAGCCGCACCTTGCCCTGCTCGCGCAGTTGCATGATCGCCGTCGCGGTGAACAGCTTGCTGTGCGAGGCCATGCGGAACTTCGTGCCTGGCGCCATGGCGACCTTGGCTGCGACGTTCGCGAACCCGAAGCCCTTCGCCCAGATCAGCCGCTGATCGCTGACCACCCCGACGACGATGCCGGGGAGGCCTCGGTAGGCGATCTGTCCCTCGAGCCAGGCCGAAAGGAGGCGTTGCTGGCCGAGCACCTCGGGATCGGTCGCCACATCCGCGGCTGGTTGTGCCGAGGCTTGGGCCGTGACGAGCATCGCGATCGACAGCGCGAACGTACCGACAATACGAGACAGCATGGGAATCCTCCTGCCTGCTCAGTATCCGCGGGGGGTGAGAGGACCGGCTTCTTCTGACCACTACGGGAGTGACTCTGCAGCGGTCAACGTCGCTCTCCGAGCGTATTCATCGGGGCCCAGCCCTCGAATCGGGAGCGGCGGCCATCGGCGAGTTCGTGGGCCACGAAATCCATGCTCCAGATCTCGTCGCGTTCGGTGGCCGTCGCCGTTGCTCAAGGGTGCCCGGGCGCGATTCTAATGCAACCGGCCCGCGAGCCATCATCATGGCCCCTGTCTCGCCGGCCAACCCTGATGCGCTGTGGGACCCCTCAGGACGCTCGTCTATCGGACCCATGTTGCGTGAGCTCCGCCGCCGCATGGCCAGCGTGGACCCAGGAACGCGCCATCAACTCGACGAGTGCGTGGGCGACCCCAAGAACGGTGTGGCAGGTTGCCGTACTGCGGGCTCACGGCCATGAGCCCACGTCTCAACGGACCGGCGCAATTGCCTCGACGGTGTGTCGCGGGCGACTCGAGCCCGAGGCGGCTTCAGCCGCCGAGTGCCTGAGCCCGTCGGCCCCGACAGCTGAGCGAAGTGAAGGTGGCGGGGCGAGTCGCGAGCGGGACTCGAGCCGGTGGGCCGAGCGCGCCGCGCGAGGGCCCCCTGCCTGAGCCCGTCGGCCCCGGCATGACGCGAACGAATGTGAGCGGAG
>CAYLZN010000079.1:16725-19320 GCA_964387935.1 uncultured Vicinamibacteraceae bacterium
GCGGGACTCGAGCCGGTGGGCCGAGCGCGCCGCGCGACGGCCCCCTGCCTGAGCCCGTCGGCCCCGGCATGACGCGAACGAATGTGAGCGGAGTGGCGGGGCACGACACGCGCGGGACTCGAGCCGGTGGGCCGAGCGCGCCGCGCGACGGCCCCCTGCCTGAGCCTGACGCCACGCAGCCGACCCCGGAAATCCGGGGTCGGCTGTGACGTTGGCTGGCGGTCCGTGGCCCCGGGCTGGCGCTATTCGGACTCCGCTTGCAAGTTCTTGCAATGGGGGGAGCGTCACTCCGGCAGCTCCAGTGGCGCAGCCACCGAAGCCAGCGCACGTTCGTCAGAAGAGCCGGTCGCCGATGACCGCGACGACGGTGGCGTGCGCCTCCCGGGCGAGCGCGAGTGCATTCTCCGCTTCCGCGCGCGCCGGAGAATCCACCTCGCCGGGATACCTGAACTTCCACGCGTACTCGCTGAGGAGCGAGACGCGGTCGGCCAGGGTCTGCAGTTCACTGTGCAGTGTCACGACCTGGCGCCCCAGTTCCTCGAGGCTATGGGTCTTGCGGAACGGAACATCGTGCCAGGTCAGTATGCCTTTCAGCGCCTTCTCGACAGCCTGTTGGCAGTGGAACAAGGCGTCCTCGACCAGAGGCGGGTCTGCGGCGAGATCGACGGCGGCCGCTCGCAGATCACCCTCCGCCTTCCGAAGCCAGGCGCGGGTGTCCGCCAGACGTGCCGCGTCAGGCTGCATAGAGAAGCCGTCCTTCTCGAGCCACCGTAGCCGGCAGGGAAGCTGCCAGCGACAGCCTCACATCGAACGCGCTGCGGCGCCACACGAGGATGTCCGCCGCGTACCCGGTCCCGACCAGCGCCTCATAGCCGCGCCGGCTGGCGCTGCGCTCCGGTTCGACGTCGTCTGCGACCACGACCAGAACGTCGTAGTCGCTGTCCGGGCCGCCGTCACCGCGCGCCATTGATCCGAACAGATAGATGCGTTCCGGCTGGTACGCGGCGACCAGGCGCCTGATGATGTCGGTCAGGATTGGCGAGTCGATAGAGGAAGCTGGCGCCATGGCTGGTGACGTCTCACCGCCATTCTACCGGACGCACTCGACGGCGGCACCCGGGCACTCGGCGGCGTGGTGCGCGTGCGGTGAATCGGCCGCGCCACCGGACCGAGACGGCGGTCCCCCTGGCGACCGGGCCGACGAGCGGAGACACTGGTCGGGCAAGGCCCCAGCCACTGGCACCGCATTGGCGGCTTTCCAGTGGCTGGATCCGTCGTGAGCCGTCGCCGGCTACCTCGCGGCGTCGATCTTCTTGGCCGCCTCTTCACCTGCCTGGGCCGCTGCAGCCTTCACGCCTTCGCCCATCGGCTTCACGTCGACCGTGACCTTGAGGATCTTCCCGGTGAACTTGTTGTCGTACGCCTTGTAGTCCTCTGTCACCGGCGTCGCATCGTCCTCGCCCACGTCGGCCGTCTCGTCGGCGGAGAAGATCATCGACTGCGTGCGCTCGATGCGCCCCTCGGCCACCTTCTTGTCGTTCACGAAGATCGTCGCCACGCCACCCTTGCCCAGCCCGCCCCCGTCGTAGGCGAACTCGAGGCGGATGGTCGATCTGCCCACCGGCAAGGCCTGTGGCGAGGCCACGGTGAAGCGCTCGAGGCCGATGAAGTTGTAGACGTAGATCGGCTTGCCGGCCTTCATGTAGAGGCTCCAGCCGCCGAACCTGCCGCCCTGCGCGAGAATGACGCCGTTGGCCCCGCCCGGCGGGTTGTCGACGTCCGCGGTGATGGTGAGCGAACGGTTCTTGATGTTGATGAACACGTTCTCCGACATCCCGCGCATGCCCGCATGGAGCGTGAGCGACGTGCGGTCACCCATGAGGTCGGGGCGGCCAGCGATCTTCGCGTTGACGCGCTCGACGACACGGTCGTCGATGGGCAGCGCACGGTTGGCCGCCGCCTCCTTCAGGAACAGGTCCTGGAGTTCCTTCAGCTTGGTCGGGTTCTGGGTGGCGAGGTTGTTCACCAGGCTGAAGTCCGTGCGCGTGTCGTAGAGTTCCCAGATGTCGTCGAGCAGCGGCCGGCGTGGCAGCATCTCCCACGGCGCCCGATGGAGCGTCCCCGCGAACCACCCGTCCGCGTAGATCCCGCGGTTGCCGAAGATCTCGAAGTACTGGACCTTGTGACGGCTCTCCGCCTTCGGCGCGTCGAAGGTGTACGCCATGCTGACGCCCTGGATGGGCACCTGCACGGTGCCGTTCACGCTCTTCGGCCCCGGGAGACTCGCCGCTTCCAGCACCGTCGGCGCCACGTCGATGACGTGGTGGAACTGCGACCGCACTTCCCCCTTCGCCGTGATGCGCTTCGGCCAGAACATCACCATGCCGTTGCGCGTGCCGCCGAAGTTCGACGCGACCTGTTTGGTCCACATGAACGGTGCGTCGCCCGCCACCGCCCAGCCCGCGGCCATGTGCGGATACGTCGATGGCCCGCCCCACTCGTCGTACTTCTTCAGCATGTCCGGCACGGTCTCCTGCACGCCGTTGAAGTACGTCATCTCGCTGAACATGCCGTTCATGCCGCCCTCGGCGCTGG
>CAYLZN010000080.1:0-7835 GCA_964387935.1 uncultured Vicinamibacteraceae bacterium
CCCACGCTACGCTCCGGATCCACCACGAGCGCTTCCTGCGCGAGTTCGCCTTGCGCGGCGACATCGGGGCGGGCGAATCGTACATGGCCGGTGACTGGACCTCGGACGACCTGCCCCGGTTCGTCGAGTTGGTCATCCTGAACCAGCACGCCGTGAGCACCGAGTCGCGGCTCACGTCGTTACTGAACCTGCCAAACGACCTGATGCACTTCGCCCGGACGAACACGCGCGCGGGCAGCCGACGCAACATCCGGAGGCACTACGACCTGAGCAACGACTTCTTCGCGCTGTTCCTCGACGCCTCGATGACCTACTCTGCCGCTGTCTTCGACCATCCTGGCGAGTCGCTGACGCAGGCGCAGGAGCGGAAGTTCGCGCGATTCGGCGAGGGACTCGCGCTCGGACCGGACGACCACGTGCTGGAGATCGGCTGCGGCTGGGGCGCGTTCGCCATGTTCGCCGCGCGAACGTACGGGTGCCGCGTGACCGGCGTCACCATCTCGCGCGAGCAGCACGCGCTCGCGCGCGAACGCATCGCCGCGGCTGGCCTTGCCGACCGCATCGACGTCCGCCTGTGCGACTACCGCGACATCGAGAGCTGCTACAGCAAGATCGTGTCGATCGAGATGCTCGAAGCCGTGGGGCGCGCGCGGTGGCCCGCGTTCTTCGAGACGTGCCACGAGCGCCTGGCGCCGGGAGGGCTGGTCGGCATCCAGGTCATCACCATCCCGGACCACCGGTTCGACGACTACGCGCGTCACTGCGACTGGATCCAGAAGTACATCTTTCCCGGCGGTCTCCTGCCGTCGCTCGGCGAGCTCTGCCAGGCCATGAAGGCGCGCACGCCCCTGGCGGTGCAGCGCGTCGAGGACATCGGGCCGCACTATGCCGAGACGCTGGCCTGCTGGCGGCAGGCGTTCCTCGCTCGCCTGCCCGAGGTGCGCGCCCTGGGCTTCGACGAGCGCTTCATCCGCATGTGGGACTTCTATCTGGCCACGTGCGAGGCCGGCTTCCGGGCACGCGCTCTGGGAGACCTGCAGCTCATCCTGGGTCGCGCGAGGTGAGTCAGGGCCGCACGAGGAGATCCGCCACGAGCGGAAGGTGATCCGACGCCACGAGCGCCGTGCGGCTGCGGGGCTGCTCGACGCCTGCCACGCGCACGTCCCCACGATAGTAGATGTGGTCCAGTTGCAGCAGCGGCAGGACCCCGGGATAGCTCCGGCGGCGTCGCGCCGGCTGTTCTGCATCGGCGCTGTCGCAGAGGCGGTTCATCATGTCGGTCACGAGCCCGCGCGTCCACTCGTTGAAGTCGCCCATGATGATGCGGGGGCCACGCACGCGCCGGTCCGTGAGGATCGCCGACAGACGCCCGGCCTGGTAGCGCCGCTCGAGAACGGCCGTTCCCAGATGCACGTTGTAGACGTGGACGATGCCACCGCCGGGCAGGTGGACGTCGGCGCGCTGGGCGCATCGTGGCTCGCAGGTCCGCCACGTGAGCGACGACTGGGCGTGGTGGACGATCGGGTGCCGGCTGAGGATCACGTTGCCGAACAGGTGCTGGCGGTAGCGGCGGGTGGGTGCCATCACCCAGCCCAGTCCGAGCTGGGCACCGAGTTCCTCGGCCTGGCCGCGCCCTCCGGGACCGGCTCCGACGACCTCCTGGAGCGCGACAAGGTCAGCACCGATCGCTTGCAGGACCGCGGCGATTCGGTCGGGACGGACGCGCCGGTCGAGCCCCTGGCACCGATGGATGTTGTAGGTCGCGACGCGGAGGTGCAGGTAACGGGACATGGGAGGAGGCCGGACGTCGCTATGATATGGCGGGTGGCGTGGCACGGCTGCACCCACCGAGAGGCGCCATGGCTCGACTCAAGTCCGAAATCCAGGTTCCCTGCCCCTGCTGCGGGGCCCATCTCACGTTCGACACCAACCACCGCCGGATCGTCCGGCACGAGCAGCCAGAGCGTGGCGACAAGCCGGAACTGGGCGAGGCGCAGCGCATCCTGGAGCAGGCGGCGGAGCGACGCGAGGCGATGTTCCGCGACTCGTTCGAAGCCGAGAAGACGCGGGGTGACGCGCTCGCCAAGCGGTTCGAGGAGGCCCTCAAGCAGGCGAAGAAGGAGCCGGTCACCAAGCCGCTTCGTGACTGGGAGCTCGACTAGCGTCGGCGGCCGGCCAGGAACTCGCGGGGGACCGGAGTCCAGCGGTCGCGATTCCGGTAGATCTCGACGGGTTTGCGGTCGCCGTGTGCACGCCGGAATGCGAGGTACGCCTCGCGAAGGCGTCGAATCCGCGCGCGTGAGATGCGGATCGCGCGATGGGGGACGTCGATCAGCATCTGCTCGACCTTCCACACGTTGCGCGGCGAGAATCTCCAGTCGTAGCCGTCCATTTCCTCGTCGAGGTTCACCACCGCGTAGCCCTTGATGGCGCCCGTGTGGTCGACGTACGGATCCACGTAGCTCAGGGCCAGGTCCCGCGGGCGCCTGAACACCGGTCGCCGGCCGTGCAGGCCCGGATCACGCGACCGCGCCACCGAGCCCCACCGCCCGGCCCGGTCGTACACGAAGATGACGTGGTCGAGCCGATCGACCGACTCGAAGCTCAGGACGAGCGGCGGGTAGCCGTGCTGCTCGAGCACCGTCGCCGCAAACAACGCCGCCTCGAGGCAATGTGCGGTGCGACGCCGGACGACTTCGCGGAAACTGCGCAGCGTCGTGCCCGAGGCCTCCGTGTTGTAGGGCAGCGCGTTCAGGTAGGCCTGCACGGCGGCGGGCGAGCGCAGGCGCTCGACGAGCTCGCGTTCGGCCGGGCGGAACTGGTCCCGCGTGGGCCGCATCAGGACGTCAGGATCGCCGCCAACTGGGAGAGCAGCTGCTCGGGTGTCCAGTCCCCCCCGTTCAGGATGGTCACGAGGCGGCCGTCAGGCGCCAGGATGGCGGTCCGCAGGTTGTGCACGATCTCGAGGGTGCCGGCGTCCTCCCGGACGATGGAGACGCCGAACCGGGTGGCGAAGCGCTCGATGGTGTCCTGGTCGGCGGTCACGAAGTGCCACGACGAGGCGTCCGCGCCGATGCTCGCCATGTGCTGCTTCATGACCGGCGGTGTGTCGAAGGCCGGGTCGAACGACACCGACACGAACTGCACCCGACCCTCGAGCGAGGGCCGGGCGGCCACCAACCGCTGGGCCGCGAGGAAGTGCCGGTCCATGCGCGGGCAGAAGTTGGGCAGCGGACACCGGGTGTAGATGAAGGTCAGCGCGACCGCCTTGCCACGAGCCGCCGCGAGTGAGAACGGCTGGCCGTTCTGATCAACGAAGGCCTCGTCGGGGACCGCCTGGCCCGGCTCCAGGAGCTCCGGCGCCGGCCGCGCCGGCGCTGAGGCCGAGCCGGAGGCGCCCGCCTCGCTCTCCTCGACCTCCGCGTGGCCGACCTTCTTCAGGCCGATGAGCCACGCGTCGGTGTCGGTGACCACCAGCGTGGCGGCCACGACATCCCCACGCCCGAGCCCGGCGAGCTCGGCCGCGTCCTTGACGCCGAACGACATGGTCATCGCGGCCATATAGCCGGGGATTTCCTCGTGCGAGATGCGGACCTCCCGGATGTCGGGGCGGACTGCCAGCACCTGTCCCCGAAGGGGATATTCCTTTTGTGCCGGGGCCTGGCCGCAGGCCGTGGCGAGCAGCAGCACCGGGAGGGCGAACGTCCGTTTCATGCGCACTATTCTGGTATACTTCCGCAGACCTTCCAAACGAGTCCGGCCGGCCCCGGCGCCAGCCCCATCTCGGAGCTGCGTCGCGTCATGGTCGTCGGGGTCCCGGCGCCGTGCGGGTGCGAGAGGCGAGCATGGGGCGAAGACTGTATGTAGGCAACCTGCCGTTCAAGACCACCAATGAGGACCTGACGGCCCTGTTCTCTCAGGCCGGGCCTGTGACGGACGTCCAGGTCATGCGGGACCTGGGCACTGGCCGGGCTCGCGGGTTCGCATTCGTCGAAATGGCCAGCGACGACGGCGCGCAGAAGGCCATCGCGGACTTCCATCAGTTCATGCTCGATGGCCGTGCGCTCGTCGTGAACGAGGCGCGTCCGCGAGCGGCCCGCCCTGGCGGCGAGCGCGAGAGCCACGGGTTCCGCGGCGGCGGGCAGCAGCCCCGCTGGTAACCGTCGAGCCCGGCGTTTCCAGGCTCGGGCCCCGCTGGCCGATCCCGGTCGCCACGGGAGGCGTTCGTGCGCGTGCACACCGGCACTTCAGGCTACAACCACGCGGAATGGCGGGGTCGCTTCTATCCGGAGCGGATGCCGCCGGCCGCCATGCTCGAGTACTACGCATCGCAGTTCCAGTCGGTGGAGATCAATGCGTCGTTCTATCGCATGCCGACCGCGGCCCTGCTGGACTCCTGGGCGGCGCGCGTTCCGGAGACGTTCACGTTCAGCCTGAAGGCGCCGCGGCGCCTCACCCACGACCGGCGGCTCAGGGACTGCGCGGACCCGCTGCGCGCCTTCTGCGGCGCGGCCGCGACCCTGGGCCCGCGGCTCGGCGTCCTCCTGTTCCAGTTGCCGCCCAATCTCAAGGTGGACGTGGATCGTCTGGCGGCGTTCGTGGACCTGCTGCCTCCGGGGGCCCGCGCCGCGTTCGAGTTCCGCCACGAGTCGTGGTGGGACGCCGCCGTGTTCGACCTGCTGAGGGCGCGCAACGTCGCCCTGTGCGTGGCTGACAGCGAGGACCGGCGCACGCCCCTCGTGGCGACAGCCAGCTTCGGCTACCTGCGGCTTCGCGACGAGGGGTACACCGAAGCACAGCTCGGCGCGTGGGCCGGGGAGGTCGTCGGCCAGGCGGCGTGGAGCGACGCGTTCGTCTACTTCAAGCACGAAGACGAAGCGCTCGGACCGGATTTCGCACAGCGGTTCAGGCAACACCTGCCGGAGTCGTCGCGCTAGGGGACGTCCGGGCGACCGGGGGCTCGCGCAGGTACGGTTCGACGAAGCCGACCGCCGCCTCCTCAGCCCAGTATCCGTCGTAGGCGCCGCGGGCGCGCTCGACGAACCCGCAATGGCCCCCCTCCGCCTCGATTCGCACCGTGAGGCTCGCGTGGTCCCGCAGGGAGGGCGTCGAGAACTGTTCCGGGGGCACGAACGGATCGTTGGCGGCCGAGAGAATCAGCGTCGGGACCGCGATCCGGTCGGCCACGCGGATGCTGCTGGCCTGGTGGTAGTAGTGCTCTGCGGTGCCGAAGCCGAAGTGCGGCGCCGTGTAGAGATCGTCGAACGCGCGCACCGAGCGGATCCGGCTCAACGGCGCCTTGTAGAAGAAGTGCGGGAAGAGCCTGATCTTCCGGCGCATCCGCGCCTTGAGGTTCCGGACGAAATTCCACTCGTAGAGCCGGTTGGCCGGGCGTTCGAGCGCGGTCACGCAGGAGGCGAGGTCCATCGTGGGCGAGACGGCCGCGGCGGCGCACAGCGCGCGCGGTCCGTGCCTCCCGTACTCCCCTGCCAGCTTCAGTGTCAGGTTGCCCCCCAGCGAATAGCCGACGACGGCGAGGCGCTCGAGACGGTCGACGTCGATCAGTTCCTCGAGCACGAGGCGCGGATCCTGTGTGAGCCCGGAGTGGTACAGCGTGGCCGAGAGGTGTTCCGTGCTGCCACAATTGCGCTGGTTCAGCAGGACCACGTTCATGCCGCGCGCAAAGGCCTTGTCGGCGAGACCCTGCATGTAGTGAGCGTTGGCCGAGCCTTCGAGGCCGTGCAGCGCGAGCAGGGTGGCAGCCGATCGCTTCTTCGGCTGCCAGTAGCACAGCGCGAGGACACGGGCGTTTGAGGCCACGTCGAAGTAGCGCAGCTCGGGGGGCGGCAGACGCGGGAAGCGGCGGGCCCGGGCCCAGGCGTAGACCGTCATGCGGTGACCGCCGGCCCAGCCGGCGAGGGGGACGTAATTCTCGTGCACGGCGCCATTAGAATAGCGCGATGAGACTGGCGACGTTCCTGCCCGCGGGCCTTGCCCACGCCGGGTCCAGTCCTGACTGGCGCGTCGGCCTCGTCGTCGCGGGCGGGCGCGTCGTCATCGATGCCGCCCGGGCCTTGTCGTGGTGGCGGCCCACGAGCGGACTGGAGCCACCCTCGAATGCCCTGGCCTGGTACGACACCACCGCCCCCTGGTTCACGGCCCTGCTGCGGCTGCACGAGGTGCTCGACGTCGATGAGCGTCTCCTCGTCCACCTGCGCGTGGCGGGCTTCGTGACGGACCTGCACGCGTGCGTGCTCGGCAGCCCCGTCCCACGACCAGGCAAGATCATCGCGGTCGGGCTCAACTACCGCGACCACGCCGCTGAGGCACGGATGGAGGTTCCCGTATCGCCGATCATCTTCGCGAAGTTCCCGACGGCGGTCATCGGGTCTGGTGGGGCGATCGTGCTGCCGCCTGGGGCCTCGCGGGTGGACTACGAAGCCGAACTGGCGGTGGTCATCGGCCGCCGCGCGCGCGGCGTCGCGGCCGGCGCGGCGCTCGAGGTCGTGCTGGGCTACATGAATGCCAACGATGTCAGCGAGCGCGACTTTCAGAAGCGCGACGGCCAGTGGGTCCGCGCCAAGTCCTGCGATACCTTCGCTCCGCTCGGTCCGTGGATCGTCACGGCCGACGAGGTCGCCGACCCGAACGATCTCGCCATCCAGTTGCGCCGCAACGGCGAGGTGTTGCAGTCGTCTCGCACGTCCCACTTCGTGTTCACGGTGCAGCAACTCATCGAGTTCCTCACCGCGACGATGACGCTGGAGCCGGGGGACGTGGTGCTCACCGGCACCCCGCCCGGTGTGGGCTTCGCGCGGCGACCGCCGGTGTTCCTGCAGCCCGGGGATCGTCTCGAGGTCGAGATCCAGGGGCTCGGGATCCTCGTGAACGAGGTGGCCGCCGACCGCGTGATACCATGAGCCGTTTATCGCCTCGCCAGGCCTCATTCGAGGGATACCGCCATGAAACCCATTGATTCGTTTGGCACACGGACCACGATGCAGGTGGCCGGGGAGAACGTGTGGTTCTCGAGCCTTCGCCTGCTCGAGCGCGCGGGATACCCGGCCGTCGGACGGCTGCCGTTCTCGCTGAAGGTCCTGCTCGAGAACCTGCTGCGCCAGGAGGACGGGCGATTCGTCAAGGCCGAGGACATCCAGGCACTGGCGCGCTGGAGCCCGACGGCCTCCGGCGAGAAGGAGATCGCGTTCACCCCGGCGCGGGTCCTGCTCCAGGACTTCACGGGCGTGCCGGCCGTGGTCGACCTGGCCGCCATGCGAGAGGGCATTGCGAAGCTGGGCGGCAACCCGCGTCGCGTGAATCCCCTGCAGCCGGTGGAACTCGTCATCGATCACTCGGTGCAGGTCGATCATTTCGGCAGCCCGGATGCCTTCGAGCTGAACAGCCAGTTGGAGTACCAGCGGAACCGCGAGCGCTACGTCTTCCTGCGGTGGGGCCAGAAGGCGTTCGACAACTTCCGCGTCGTTCCGCCCGAGACCGGCATCGTCCACCAGGTGAACCTCGAGTACCTGGCGCGGGTCGTGTGCAAGGTGTACCGCGACGGCATCTGGGAGGCGTTCCCGGACACGCTCGTGGGGACCGACTCGCACACCACGATGGTCAACGGACTCGGGGTCGTGGGCTGGGGTGTCGGCGGCATCGAGGCCGAGGCCGCGATGCTCGGTCAGCCGATCTCGATGCTCATCCCGCAGGTGCTGGGCTTCAAGCTCGTGGGGCGGCTGCCCGAGGGCACGACGGCGACGGACCTCGTGCTGACCATCACGGAGATCCTGCGGAAGCAGGGCGTCGTCGGCAAGTTCGTCGAGTTCTTCGGGCCC
>CAYLZN010000080.1:7845-9657 GCA_964387935.1 uncultured Vicinamibacteraceae bacterium
GCACCTCACGATTGCCGATCGCGCGACGATCGGCAACATGTCACCCGAGTACGGATCGACCATTGCGATCTTCCCGATCGACGACATGACGCTCGACTACCTGCGCCTGAGCGGCCGCGACGAGAAGCAGGTGATGACGGTCGAGGAGTACTGCCGGGCGCAGGGTCTGTTCCGCACGAAGGACTCCCCGGATCCGGTGTACAACGCGGTCATCGAACTGGACCTGTCCACGGTGGAGCCCAGCCTCGCGGGGCCGCGACGGCCGCAGGACCGCGTGTCGCTCACGCACGCCAAGCCCAGGTTCGCCGAGGCGCTCGCCCAGATGCTGGCCGCGCCGACCAAGGCGAAGGGCGCGTCGGGAGGGACGGCCGTGGCGGTGGCGCCGCCGCCGACGCTGGCGGCGCTGGATCACGGGGCCGTCGTCGTGGCGGCGATCACGAGCTGCACCAACACGTCGAACCCCAGCGTGCTGCTCGGCGCCGGCCTGCTCGCGAAGAAGGCCGTGGAACGGGGCCTCACGCGGCAGCCGTGGGTCAAGACGAGCCTGGCCCCGGGGTCGCAGGTGGTGACGGCGTATCTCCAGAAGGCCGGCCTGCTGCCGTACCTGGAACAACTCGGGTTCCACCTCGTGGGCTACGGGTGCACGACGTGCATCGGCAACAGCGGACCGCTGCCCGAGGAGGTGTCGGCGATCATCCGCGACCGCAACCTCGTCGTGTGCTCGGTGCTGTCCGGCAACCGTAACTTCGAGGGCCGGATCCAGCCGGACGTGCGCGCCAACTACCTCGCCTCGCCGCCGCTCGTCGTGGCGTACGCGCTCGCAGGGCGTATGACGCTGGACCTCACCGCCGAGCCGCTCGGCACGGGCAAGGACGGTCAGCCCGTGTACCTGCGCGACGTCTGGCCGGCCGAGCGCGAGATCCAGCAGGCCCTCGGCGTTGTCGAGGCCTCGATGTATCGGGAGAAGTACGCCGACGTCTTCAAGGGCGACGTGCGCTGGCAGCACCTGCCGGTGCCGGAGGGCGAAGTGTTCGCCTGGGAGCCCGACAGCACGTACATCCGCAATCCGCCGTATTTCGACGATCTGGCCATGGATCCGCCGCCGCTCGAGAACCTGGCGGGCGGCCGCGTGCTCGCCGTGCTCGGCGACAGCGTGACCACGGATCACATCTCGCCGGCCGGATCGATCAAGGCCGACAGCCCGGCCGGGAAGTACCTCATCGCGCACGGCGTGGCCCCGGCGGATTTCAACGCGTACGGCGCCCGCCGCGGCAACCACGAGGTCATGATGCGCGGCACCTTCGCGAACATCCGGCTGCGCAACCAGCTCGTGCCGGGCGTGGAGGGCGGGTTCACGCGCCACATGCCGAGCGGCGAGCAGATGACGATCTACGACGCCGCCATGCGCTACAAGCAGGAGGGCGTGCCCCTCGTCATCCTCGCGGGCAAGGAATACGGCTCCGGCTCGTCCCGCGACTGGGCCGCGAAGGGGACGGCGCTGCTCGGCGTGAAAGTCGTGATTGCCGAGAGCTACGAGCGTATCCACCGCAGCAACCTGGTGAACATGGGCGTGCTGCCGCTGCAGTTCAAGGCCGGCGACAGCGCGGCCAGCCTGAAGTTGACGGGGCAGGAGGTGTTCGGGATCGACCGCATCGCCACCGGCTTGCAGCCGCGCGGACAGATCGCCGTGACGGCGCGCGGTGCCGGAGCCCCGATCACGTTCACGGCGGTCGTCCGCATCGACACGCCCGAGGAACTCGTGGCGTTCTCGCACGGCGGCATCCTGCCGTACGTGCTCCGCCAGCTGGTGCG
>CAYLZN010000080.1:9667-19250 GCA_964387935.1 uncultured Vicinamibacteraceae bacterium
GGCGACGTCAGCCTCAGCGACGAGGTCTTTGAACTCCGCCAGCTGGTGCGCGGCCGGTAGGCCTCGACGCGCGGGACGCCGGTCGCGGCCGGCGTCCCGCCTGCAGTCGTCGTCCCCGTGACGACCCTCACCTCCTCCCATCTCAAGGCCGCCGCGCGAGGCGTCGGCTTCGACCTGTGCGGCATCGCGCCGGCCGAGGCGTGTCCCGAGCTCGCCGTCTTCGCCGAGTGGCTGGCCCGGGGTTATGCCGGCGACATGCACTACCTGGCGCGGACCGCGCACGCCCGCGCGGACCTCCGGCATGTGCTCCCGTCGGCCCGCGCGGTGATCGTGTTGGGTACCAACTATCACACCGACCGGCCCTATTCGACCCAGGTCACCGACCCCGGCGAGGCCCTCATCGCGCGCTACGCCTGGGGCGACGACTACCACGACGTCATCGCGGCCAGGCTCGAGGCGCTGCTCGGCTGGATGCGCGGACAGGCCGGCGAGTTCGAGGCCCGCGCCTACGTCGATACCGGCCCGATCCAGGAGCGCGTGTTCGCTCAGCGCGCCGGCCTCGGCTGGATCGGCAAGAACTGCTGTCTCATCAACCCGGAGCTGGGTTCGTGGCTGTTCCTGTCCGAGATCCTGTGCAGTCTCGAGCTGGAGCCCGACGAGCCCGGGACGGATCGGTGCGGCACCTGCTCGCTGTGCCTGGAGGCCTGCCCGACGGGAGCGTTCGTGGAGCCCGGATGGCTCGACGCCCGGCGCTGCCTGTCCTACCTCACCATCGAGGCGAAGGGACCGATTCCCGACGCCTGGCGCGCCGCGCTGGGCGCGCACGTCTTCGGCTGCGACATCTGCCAGGAGGTCTGCCCGTGGAACCAGGCGCCTCCCGTCTCCAACGACCCGGCCTGGCAGCCACGGGCCGCGTTCGACCGGCCGCAGGTCGCCGATCTGGCTGCCCGCTCCGACGAGGAGCTCCGGCGGGCGCTCAAGGGCAGCGCGATGCGCCGCACGAAGGTCGCCGGCCTCCGACGCAACCTCGAGGCGGCGCTGGCGAACAGGGCGGCAGAGTAGCGCGGAGGCTCGTTCGGCTCGTATCATGAAAGACATGGATGACCGGTCGGGCCACACGCCATCGCTTGCGCCGACGCTCCTCGTGTCGATGCCGCAGCTGATGGATCCCAACTTCGCACGGACCGTGGTCCTCCTCTGCGAACACAACCCGGAGGGTGCCTTTGGCCTCGTGCTCAACCGCCCGAGCGAAACCGAGGTCGCCGACGCCGTGAAGCTGACGCCCCCGCCGGCGTCCAACAGCGGAGTCCGCCTGTGGGTCGGCGGTCCCGTCGAACCACAGCGGGGCTGGATCCTGCTCGGCAACCATCCCGACGATGCGGAGGCGGTGGAGTTGCTGGAAGGCCTGTTCCTCACGTCGTCGCCGGCCGTGCTCCGGCGGCTCATCGAAACCGGCGTGGAGCGCTCGCGGGTTCTGACCGGGTACGCGGGTTGGGCCGCCGGCCAGCTCGACGCGGAACTGGCCGCGTCCGCCTGGCTCACGGCCACCGTCGATCTCGATCTCGTCTTCGAGATCCCGGCCAGTGAGATGTGGGAAACCGCCATCCGCCGACTGGGGGCCGACCCGGCACTGCTGCAAATGGGGCAGGGGGTTCACTGACCCGTCGCTGGCCCGGCACCCTCGTGCCGAGACGCGGGCGCTCTGGCGGTGTGCCGAGATCCCGGCAGTTGGAGTGCCCGCCACAACCCCGGGCCCGGCGACACCGCGCCGGACACGTGGATTGGGCAGAATCAGACCAGTTTCGCGGCTCTCACGCCGGCTCGCCGAATGGCACTGGCCTTGCGGAAGGTCACAGCAGCGGGCGAAGCCGCCACCCCCGGGAGCGTCCCATGCGTCGCACATTCTGTCTGGTCATGTTCGCCGGCCTCGTCGTGGTCGGCCTCGCCCATGCGCAAACTCCTCCGACCGCGGCCCCGACCCCAGCCCCGGCGCCGTCGCAACCCGCGACGCCGGCCGCGGCACCGCCTGCTCAGGGTGCGGCGCAGGCTGCCGCCCAGGTGCCAGGGACCGAGGGCTTCGTCTGGGCCGAAGGCTGCAAGTCCTGTCACGAGGAGATCTACGAGGCCTGGGCCAAGACCAAGCACGCCAGGACCTTGGGTCGGCTCAGTGCCGAGGAGCGCCAGGCGGGCAGCCAGTGCGTGGGGTGTCACGTCACCGGACCCAAGACGCCGGTCGAGGTGTCGGGCACCGTGGTCAACGCGAACGTGCAGTGCGAGAGTTGCCACGGGGCGGGCAAGGCTCACGTGGAGGCCGCGACGGCCGGTGACGCCTCGAAGGCCAGGCTCGTCAAGTCTCCCCCGCAGCGCCTGTGCGAAACCTGCCACAATGACAAGAGCCCCCACTACCGGGGCTTTTTCTTCGCCGCCCTGAAGGGGCTCGTCCACAAGAAGTAGAACGGCCCGCCGACGCGCGCCGCAGTGTCACCCACACCCCGGTCCGAGTGGGCTTTCGGGGGTGCGCTGCCGAATACTGGACTGGGACCCATGTGGCCGGAGTCCGGACGCGGATTGCGAAATCGTTGGCGGGGGTTTTCAGACGCCCTGGGAGACCGGATCGTGGTCGAAGCGACCACGGGCCTCCGGTCGGAGGGGCTGATCCTCGCCGAATCCCTCATTCTGGACCCCGAAGCGGTTGCCATTTTCTGTGAAGCCGTCTCAGACCTGAGCGACGTCGCGCACGCCAGTCTCAGGGTGCCCCGGGAGGTGCAGCGTCTGCCCCGGGAAGGCGGTCGGCCCGTCCTCGTCAGCGACTACGCAGGCGGGAGGCGCCTGTCCTCGTGGTTGCCCGCCCGTGGCGACGACTTCCTTCCCACCGGCTGTGTTCTGCACATCGCCCTCCAGGCGGGTGGGGCACTGCGGGCTATTGCCGAGCACCAGGCCGGTGCGTTCCACGGCGCGGTCGCGCTCGAACGCATTGCGCTGGCGCCGGGCGGCCGGGTGCTGCTCCTCGAGGCAGGTCTCGGGGCCCTTCTGGCTGCGCAGCCCGAGCGTTCACCGGAGGACTGGTGGCGTGAGGCGCGCGTGGCGGTTCCGCTCCCCTCGGTGGCGGCCAGCTTCGGAGAGACCACCGACGCCTGCCAGCTCGGCATCCTCGTCCTGGAACTCCTGCTGGGCCGTGCCCTCGAACCGGACGAGTATCCGGGCAAGCTCGCGCCCCTCCTCGGCAATGCGACCGAAACGGACCTGGTCGGCAACCGACTCCCGCTGGGCTCGGGGCTCTTCGACTGGCTCAGCCACGCGCTCTGCCTGGCCACCGCCGAAGTCCCTCCCACAATCCCCGTTGTTGTCGATGGTCTCGAGAACCTGCTGTCCGACCTCGGCGGATACGTGGCTGTGTCCGAGGGCCTGGACGCCATACCCGAGAGCCTGGCACCGTGGCCGTTCGTCTCGGACGGTGCGGAGCAGGCCAGCGGTGGGCATGGCCCCGGCGGCGCCCACGAACGGACGTGGCCGCGGATGGTCGTTC
This sequence comes from uncultured Vicinamibacteraceae bacterium, assembly GCA_964387935.1. Lineage (GTDB taxonomy): Bacteria > Acidobacteriota > Vicinamibacteria > Vicinamibacterales > JAFNAJ01 > CAYLZN01. The sequence continues at coordinate 13,194 of CAYLZN010000080.1, forward strand.
GTCCGCCCATCGTGCCGCAGGCACGACCAGCTACCGGGCACGAGGTCGACCTCACGTCGAGCGCGCTCGCCTTCGATCGCGACAGGACACCGGAGCAACTCCTGTCGGGGCTCGGCAACCTCGACACGATGGCTCTCGAGTGGGACGACTTCCATGCGTCCCCCTCCGCCGAGTCGCACGACCTCACGTCCTTCCGGCGCAGTGAGCCAGCGGCGGTCAGAACACCCTGGTCCCCCACGCCCATCCGACCGCCGCGGGCACCGGCAGCACCACCGCCTCGCAGGGCAGAACCTGCCGCCGCCCCGCCGCAGGCCGCCCGCTGGACACGCGTGCTGCGGTGGGGCGCGGTCGCGGTGCTGGCGACGGTGGCGCTCGCCGTGGCGGGCTGGCAGTGGCTGCGCTGGCAGGATCGTCGCGCCGGGCCTCCGACTTCGACCCTCGAGGTTGCCTCCGAACCGGGCGGCGCCACGATTCTGATCAACGGGCTCGACCGAGGCAAATCTCCGGTGTCGGTGGCGCTGAATCCGGGGCGGTACGAGATCACCGCCAAGTCGGCGCTTGGCATGGGCACCATGACGGTGGACGTCGCGGGCGAACGAACCCGGAGGATCACGGTGCCAATGCAGCTCGGGACCGACCCCGGCGCTCTCGAAGTGAACACGGAGCCTGGTGGCGCCTCGATCACGCTGGACGACGTGCCTCAGGGGCGCGCGCCAATTGCCCTCGAGTCGGTGCCGCCGGGCGATCACGAACTGGTCGTGGCACTGGGCGCCGTCCGTGTCGAGCGCCGATTCACGCTCGCGCCGACCGAGAGACTGACGCTGTTCGTCCCTCTGGCCGGCTGGGTCTCCGTGCGTTCGCGCATTCCGCTCGAGGTCACCGAGCGTGGTCAGTCATTCGGGTCGACATCGAGTGGGCGCGTGCTCGTCCCCGCGGGCCGCCGACGCCTTCAGCTCGTCAACGACGAGTTCGGCATCAACAGCGCGCATGAGGTGACCGTGGCTGCGGGCCAGGTCGTCGATGTGCCGGTGACCCTGCCTCCGGGCATGCTGAGTGTGGTCACGGACGAACCGGCGGAGGTCTGGGTCGACGGTGAGCCCCGTGGGCGCACGCCGACCGGCACCCTGTCGGTGCCGCTCGGCGAGCACGAGGTGCGCATCGTCCACCCGCGCTGGGGGGAGCAGCGCCTGACCGTCATTGTCGGGCTCGGTGCGCCGACGCGGCTGAACGTCAAGCTCGCTGGCGCCGAACCGAGGCGCGGCCCTCAGCGCGGATCGCCGAAGCGTTCCGGCATCTCCGCCGCCAGGTAGCCCCACACGGCCATCACCGCCACGGCCTTCGAGACGTCCTGCGGGTCGATCCGGTCCACGGTGTCTGCGGGCGTGTGGTGAATCATGAAGTACTTGCCGGGGTCGCCGCTGACCGCGCCGCCGGCAAGGTCGCCGGCCTGCACGCTCGGCCCGATGTCCGCGCCGCCGCCTCCGGGTTCGACCCTGATACCGAGCCCTCCGAGCAGCGTCGCGATGTCGCGCAGCCGCACGCGCGCCCTGTCGCTCCCTGACACGCCGACGCTGAGTGGCGGGAACACCCCGAGGTCGGCTTCGACCATGAGCACGTGCCGCGCGAGCGCGTCGCGATGGCGATCCCGATACGCGAGGCCGCCGCGGAGGCCGTTTTCTTCGTTGCTGAACAGCACCACCCGCACGGTGCGCCTCGGTCTCAGGCCGAGGGCCTTCATCAGGCGCGCGGCCTCCCAGGCCACCACGCAGCCGACCGCATCGTCACTCGCCCCCGTGCCCACGTCCCACGAGTCGAAGTGGCCGCCGAGGACAACGACCTCCTCGGGCCGCTCGCGTCCGCGGATCTCCGCCACGACGTTGGCCGAGTCCGCGTCCGGCTCCATGCGGGCTTCCATCGACAGCCGGAGCACGATGGGCTCACCCCGCTGCTGGAGGCGAGCGAGCGCCGCCGAATCCTCCGCGGTGATGGCGGCGGCCGGAATGCGCGGGGCGTCATCTGCGTAGTTCACACCGCCCGTGTGGGGCGTGCGGAGACCCACGGGCCCGACGGATCGCACTAGCGCCGCCACCGCACCCAGCCGGGCGGCGCGCGACGCGCCGACGCCGCGGTACTGCACGGTTTCACCGTAGGTCGTGAACGGCACGTCGAACACGACGATGCGTCCGCGGATGTCCGCGGCCCTGGCCTCGAGTTCTGCGAAGTTCGAGACCACGACCGCCTCGGCCTCGAGGCCATTCGACGAGGTGCTCACACTGCCGCCGAGGCCGAGCATCACGAGCGGTCGCGGGAACGGCTTCACCACCGACAGCGACTCCCGCCCCCGGACCCACTTCGGGACCTTCACGGGTTCCAGACGGACCTCGTCGAAGCCGTCCTGGCGCATGCGGGCGGCCGCCCAGGTGATGGCCGCCTCCAGCGCCGGTGAGCCGCTGAGCCGTGGCCCGAACGTGTCGGTGACCTCGGCCACGCGATGCCAGGCCGCGTGATCCGCGAACGCGGCGCCGATCAGACGCGACGCGGCCTCGCGGTACGGATCCAGCCAGGCCGGAACCGCGGTCCGTGACGTCACGGCCTGGGCCCCGAGTACGGCGCTGGCGAGCACGACGAGCAGTGGTGCGGCGGTGAAGAGCGTCTGAGCCTTGAGCATGGGAACACGTCGTCTCCGGGATGTGGCGTCACTCGCGGGGCTTGTGCAGCCGCTGGGCGCGATGGATGACGCGGTCCTTGCGTTTCTCCTCGGCCAGCTGGCGCTCGTCCTGCCTGACGGCCAGGTGGTCCAGCTCCCGCTGGAGCTGGAGGTAGTTCTCGAGCCGGTCGCGTGGAATCGCGCCCGCTTCCACGGCGACCTTCACGGCGCACCGGGGCTCGGTGTCGTGCCGGCAATCGCGGAAGTGGCAGCCGGCGCCGGCCTGGCGGATGTCGTCGAACGTGTCGTGCATGGCCTCGCCGACGCTCCAGAGCTGCAGCTCGCGCATGCCCGGCGTGTCGATCAGCAGGCCGCCACAAGGCAACACGACCAGTTCGCGATGCGACGTCGTGTGACGTCCGCGGCTGTCCTTTTCGCGGACCTCCCGCGTGCGCTGACGCTCGAAGCCTGCGAGTCGGTTGATGAGCGTGGACTTGCCGACGCCCGACGATCCGAGGAGCGCCGCCGTTCGCCCCGGCCCGATGTAGCCGAGGAGGTTGTCGAGTCCTTCGCCCGTGCGGCAGCTCACCGGGTGCACCGCGACGCCCGGCGCCACCCGCGACACCTCGTCCCGCCGGCCGGCCACGTCCTCGCAAAGGTCCGCCTTGTTCAAGACGACGACCGGCGTCGCCCCGCCTTCCCAGGTGGTGACGAGATAGCGTTCGATCCGTCGCAGGTTGAAGTCGCGGTCGAGACCCGCCACGAGGAAGACGACGTCCACGTTGGCGGCGACGACCTGGGCCTCGGTTTCGTGGCCGGCGACCTTGCGGGTGAACCGCGAGCGGCGTGGTAGGACCGCCACGATGCGGGCACGGCTTCCGCTCGCGCGACGTTCGAGCGCCACCCAGTCGCCGACCGCAGGGTAGTCGGCTCGCGTGGCGGCCGTATGGCGGAATCGCCCCGAGACGGTCGCGTGCGGCTCGTCGTGGCCCGTCGTGACGCGGTAGATGTGCTGGTGCTCGAGAATGACGCGCCCGGGCTCGAACCCCTCGGCCGCATGTGGGGCGAAGGCCTCCTCGACGCGGGCGTCCCAGCCAAGGGCTGTGAGGTCTCGAGGGGTCGTCATCCGGAAGTGAGGGCGTTCATCGCGGGAGGTTCATCGGCCCCTCGCGAAGTATCGGTCGAAGGCCCGGTGTGGGGCAAGTCGTCCTGCCGCGCGAGGTCGGGGTCGCCCGCGTTGTGACGGATCGGCCGGAGGAGTAAGCTGACCTTCGGGGTGCCCCGAAGAGGGCAGCACCCGGAGGCATCCGGCATGACGGCGGAGCGGTGGCGTCGAATCAGCGAGGTGTTCGCTCAGGCCCGGCTGCTGCCGGTTGCCCAGCGGCCTGCTTTTCTCGATGCAGCCTGCGCGTCGTTCCCGGAGGATCGAGGGGAGATCGAGGACCTGCTGGCGCATGGCGACGAGGGCGAGACACAGGAGCAGCGGGCCAGCCCCCTGCCACCAGGACGGCTGCCGGCCGGGCAGAAGATCGGTCGCTACACGGTCATCCGTCCGCTGAAGCCGGGCGGCATGGGCGTGCTCTACCTGGCCGAGGACAACGTGCACCGGCAGGTGGTCCTCAAGCTCGTCGCGCCGGAGCTGGCCGGCGATCCGCGGCAGGTGTCGCGCTTTCGCCGCGAGGCGGAGGCCATGGCCAGGCTGCAGCACCCGGGCATCGCCACGCTGTACGCGTTCGAGGAGGTGGACGGCATCCCGTTCCTCGTGTCCGAGTTCGTTCGCGGGCGCGACCTGCGGGAGCGCCTGGAGGAGGAGGGCCCGTACGAGCCCGCCGCCCTGCTCGACCTCGCGATCACTGTCACCGAGGCCCTCAGCGTGGCGCACGAAGCGGGCATCATCCACCGCGACCTCAAGCCCGAGAACATCATGCTGCCCGTCGGCGGCGGCGCGAAGCTCGTGGACTTCGGCATCGCGCGCCTCGAGCCGCTCGGAGAGGGCAGACCCAGGACCGAGACACAGAGCCTGCTCGTCGGCACGCCAGCCTACATGACACCCGAGCAGCTGCAGGGCGGCCGTGTGGATCATCGTTGCGACCTGTTCTCGCTCGGCATCGTGCTCTACGAGATGGCCACGGGCGCCAACCCGTTCTCGGGTCGGACGCGGGAGACGACGCTGCTCAACATCCTGCAGCTGGAACCGCCGCCGCTCTCGTCGCGGCGGGCGCTGGAGTTCGGCCCCCTCGAACAGATCGTCGCGCGGTGCCTGAAGAAGAACCCGGACCTGCGGTACGGGTCCGCCCGCGAGCTGCTGGCGGATCTGAGGGCAGCCCGGGCACGGCTCGGCGAGTCACCGACCTTCGTGCCGGGCCACACGGCGACACAGGACGTGCACCTGGACCGGCCGCCGGTGTGGTGGTGGAGGTTCCACCAGGTGGTCGTCTCCATCGTCAACGGCCTGCTCCTCATCCCGCTCTGGATGGTCCGCGAGCGGATGCCGGCGGAGCCTCCGCGCAACTGGCTGTTCTTCGTCGCCCTGGGTATCTTCGCGATGTCGGCCGTGTGGCGCATGGGATCGGCGTTCTTCGTGGGCCGCGGCTGGATGACCCCGGTGGACATCCTGGGACCGCGCCGCTGGCTGCTCGTGGTGGTGGACACCCTGTACGCACTGCTGCTCATCGCCGGAGCCCTGGTCGTCCTGTCGTCGAAGCCGAGCCTGGCAGCCCTCCTGCTGCCGTGCGCGCTCGGCGTCCTCGTGGTCATGCTCGCCATCGAGCCGGTCACCGCGCGAGCCGCGTTCGGTCCACGCCGACCATGAACGGGACCCTCACGGGATTGTCATTGCTGAGCGCGATGATCACGCCCGCCGTGCTCATCTCTGCGTGCGGCACGCTCGTGTTCTCGACCTCCACGCGCCTGGCGCGGGTCGTCGATCGCGTGCGTCAGCTCAGTGCCGAGGCGGCGGAGCTGGCCACGGCGCACGAGAGCGAGCTCACGCAGGAGCGCGTGCGCCAGTGGAGGTGCAGCTCGGGCTCTACGCGCGACGAAGCCGGCTCGTTCAAGGCGCGCTGACGGCGTACTACGTGTCACTCGGCCTGTTTGTGGCGGCCACGGTGGCGATTGGTCTCACGGCGTTCGTGTCGCACGTTGCCTGGGTGCCCAGCACGCTGGGTGTGCTGGGGACGCTCGTGCTGTTTGCCGGCAGCGTGATGCTCATCAGCGAAACGCGCCTGGCGGTCGTCTCGCTCGAGCACGAGATGGAGACGACCATCCGGCTGTTCGATCGCACGCTCGGCCGGCGTGCCCGCGGAGGGGCGCCGCCGGGGGGCGGCGCGGGCGAGCGCGCGCGGGCCGGGCTGTACGCGACCGCGAGCGGGACGGCCGTGGCGGGCGTGCTCATCTGGGTCGGATTCGCG
>CAYLZN010000081.1:0-19226 GCA_964387935.1 uncultured Vicinamibacteraceae bacterium
CCTGCCGCCATCAATGCTCACTCTGAAGACTCAGAACGAACGGAAGGACTGCCCCACACCTGCTCCGCGCCCCTCTCCAACCCCGTCTGCCTAACACCACAGACAAATCGTGATCTCAGGATGGGTCACGTCTGCCGAGCAGCAGTGGTCCATTCTTGGTTAGCGGCGAAGTAAAAGTGTACCTTCAACATATTGATGGTAATAAGGATATCACTGGCGGGCCTTGTCAGCCATCCTTGGCATACTGCTTGCGGCAGCGGTGGTGCTAGCCACGCTTTTCGCCACGGGCCACGATGCTGGCGCGCGGGCTAGCTTGGCGCATCGCCGTAGAATCAGTCCATGCCGCTCACTTCCCAACAGGAGCAGGACCTCGAACCTGTCGTCTACGAATGGAACATGCTTGTCGCGGCGGCGGAGCGCGTGAAAGCCGCGAAGGATTCCGGCGACGCGATCTTGACGAACCTCCTGCTGGAGGCGTTCGTGCTGCATTTCCGACAGTTGGCGAACTTCTTCTTCGCCAGTCCTGACGAGGGCGATCTACACGTTGGGCAGTTCGTCGGCGGCCGCTCATGGAGGACTGTAACGGGCCGGAAGAACCGCTGGGATGACCTCCTGGCACGGGCGAACAGGCAGGTTGCGCATCTCACCGCCGAACGCCACTTCAAGCCAGAGAGTAGGCAGAAGCAGGAGTGGCCGGTGTCCCGTTTGCTCCGAGAGGTCGCGGAGGAGTTGCAGGTCTTCTGCGACCGAACCGACTTCACGGGATTTCCAGGCATCGCCCCATCGACGGGCGTATTGACCATCGACGCCAGCGGTGGTGCGAGCATCCTCCTGAGTGAGATGTTCACCGGCTCGACGAATGCCCCGACGGTGTGCAATTCCGTCGTCGTCGACCGGGCGGCCAGGTCGGAGGGCCCGGCCGAAGGGTGAACGCGCCATTCGCCTCGTTGGCCGGCCAAAGCCGACCTCTCACGCCGCCCGCCTCAGCCCCTCCACGGCCTTCAGCCATCCCCTGAGCTGGTTCCAACTCGCGCAAATCGGGGACGCCAACGCCTCGCCCGCTCGGCCGTTGGCGCCCCGCGCCGGGCCTCAGGCGCTCGGCCGTCGCGCTTCGCGCTCGGCCTTCAGGCTCGAGTCCCGTCGGGGACGCCACACTCGCGGTGCCAGCCGGGCCGCTCGCCGCTCGCCGGGCGCCGAGCACCGAGAACCAGGCGCCGTCAGTACCCCAGGGCGGCCCCGTCCCGGCGAGGATCGGCGGCCCCCACCAGCGTGCCGTCGGAACGCACGTGGATGGCGTGCGCCGCGGCGAACGCCAGGTCGGCGATCCGCGTGGACGGCGAGTAGCCGTGCGTGCCCAGCGCGGTGTAGACCGGCAGCGTGAAGCCTGCCTCCGCTTCGAGTGCTCCAGACGTGACGGATGCGTTCATGCGTGGAGCCGCGAGCGCCGTGTAGAGGTCCTGGCCCAGGCCCACGACGCGCAGGATCACCTGTGCCACCGCGGCAGGGATGTATGCCGCGCCCGCCGCACCCACGACCAGGCGGGGCTCGCTTCGCTCCATGACGATCATGGGAGCGACCGAACTGGAAGGCGAGCGATTGGGCGCGCGCGTGCCAGGGCGGAAGAGGTTTCCGCTGGAGTTCAGGAACATCCCGCCGGCGTGCACGCCAGAACCGAACAGGATGCCGATGCTGGTGGTGAGCGAGACGGCATTGCGGCTCGCGTCGACCACAGCGAGGTGCGACGTGAAGCCTGCGTCAGGCTCGTCGGCAGCGCCAGAGACAGGCGGTGCGGCCGCGGGCGGCGTGCCGGCGGGGTAGGGGTCGAACACGGCACAGGCCGTGGGCACGGGCGCGCTCTCGTGCGCCCACGCGTTCGGGGCAGGCTCCGGCGACGGGCCGCTGGGTGGCCGCCACTCGGCCCGTGAGGTCGCGTAGGTCGTCGCGGTCACGCCGCGGACCGGCGACGGGGCCCACTCGGGCCCCCCGCCATACCGACGGAGATCCTGCACGCCCACCGACAGCGCGTCCGCGAGGCGTGTGGCGGCCTCCGGCGTCGTCGTGGGATCGCCGAGCCGCGGGACGCCCGCTGCCTCGGCGACGTTGAGCATCTCAATCACGTACGGCCCCGCCGCGCTGCCGCCCGCGCCGAGCACGGTGAATCCACGGAACGGGCTGCACGCAGGGCGGCGCGTCACGGGCTCGTAGGTGGCGAAATCGGCCTCCGTCAGCAATCCGCCGGCTGCGCGGATGCGCTCGGTCGTCCGCCGCGCGTACTCCCCGGTGTAGAACGCCGGCGCCCCGTTCAGGGCGATCGCCTCGAGGATCTCCGCGAGTTCCGATTGCACCAGCGTGGATCCAAGGGGGGGCACGACTCCGCCGGGCAGAAAGATGGCCGACGCCGAGGGAACAGCGGACAGCTTCTCCTTTTGTGAGCCGATGACCCGATGCATCAGCGGGCCGACGACGAAGCCGTCGCGGGCCAGGCGAATAGCGGGTTCGAGCACCGTCGCCCGCGGCAGGGCGCCGTGGCGCGCGTGCATCTCGAGCAGGCCGGCGACGAACCCTGGCACGAGTGCCAGTCGCGCGTTGACGGGGCCGATGCGCTCCGGGTCGGGGGCGCCCCACGCCGCGTCACCGCCGGTGCGCCCCATGAACTCGATGACCTCGACTCGGCGCTCCTTCGCGAGCCAGATGGTCGCGACGCCGTACCCGCCGATGCCGGTCTGCGAGTGATCGACGACGCCGAGGGCGAACGCGGTCGCGACGGCCGCATCCACGGCGTTGCCGCCGCGCTGCAGCATGGAGAGTCCGGCCGCGGCGGCGTCGGCCGAAGAGGCCGCGACGACACCGTTGCGGACCTCGACACGCTTGTTCGGCGTGGCCACGACCGGCGCGCTCACCGGCGCGAGTCTTGCGCACCCCGCAGCGGCCACCAGGACCACGCACAAAACTCCTGAGCGTCGGCCGCGTGAACCGCGACCCGTCAGGGGCTGGCGCCACTCGGCTGTAGACCCTCGTCCTGGTCGATTGAGTCGTGTCATGCGCTGCATGCTCATCACGTGCCTGATGGTGAAAGGAAGAACGCACCGAATCAAGCGGATTCGCGTCCCGGCGAAGATCGAGGCGGCCCCCCTCGATTGCAGAAAACGACGATGTATCATTGCGACGAGGATGAAGCGAATGTCACGCCAGGGCGCATCGGGTGGACGGCCGGTGAGCGCGCGGGGCGAGAGTGGCCGAAAAACGCCGACGACTGTTCAGGACCTGCGTTCGGCACGACGATTGAACCTGCGCGAGAGACGTGACCGGCGAGGGACGAACATGCCCTCAGCTGACAGTGTGCTCTCGGCCGAAGAACTGCTGCGCTGGCCAGACGACGAGATGCGGCGTGAATTGGTCGAGGGGAGGCTGACGACGATGTCACCTCCCGGAGGCATGCACGGGGTGTGCGCCGCCCGCGTGCTGGCGGCTCTGGCAAATCATGTCGAATCGCGAAAGCTGGGCACGACGCTGGTCGAAGCCGGTTTCAAGTTGAAGAGCGACCCGGATACCGTCCGGGCGCCAGACGTCTCGTTCGTCGCGCGCGCCAGGGTGCCGAAGTCCCTTCCCGTCGCCTACTGGAAAGGTCCGCCCGATCTCGCTGTCGAGGTGAAGTCACCGGAACAGAGTGAACGTGACGTGCTCCACAAGGTGCGCGACTACCTCTCCGCTGGCACCAGGGCCGTCTGGGTCGTTCGCCCGCGCACGCGCAGCGTGACGCGGTACCTTTCGAATGCCGATCCTGTGTCACTTCGGCCAGGTGATGTCCTCGTCGAACCGGGTGTCCTTCCAGGATTCCGGCTCCAGGTGGAGTCGCTGTTCGAGGGGTGTTGAGGTGCGCCGAGGGGCGCGCTACCTCACCACCAGCTCCGGCTCCAGGACCAACCGCACCCGGTTCCCGCGCGTCGCATACGTCTTCGCAGCCGCCTGGACGTCCTGCGCGCGGAGCGCGTTCACCCGCGCCAGGTAGTCCGCATCCTCGTCCATGGCCTGGTCCATCGCGCGCGTCATCAGGCGCTGCGCCCAGTAGGCGTTGGTCTTCGTGCGCGCGTCGTACTCGTTCAACCAGGTCCGCCTGACCTTTTCGAGCTCGGCCGGCGTCGGTCCGTTCGCCTGGAGGGCCGCGATGATCTCGTCGATGGCCTGTTCCACGGCCGCCATCTGATCGGGCGGGCAGCCGATCGAGAACCGCAGCGCGTACTCGCCGACCGGCATCTTGCTGAAGCGTGCGGTCACCCCCGGCGAATAGGAGCTGCCCAGCTCCTCGCGGATGCGATCGGTCACGCGCAGCCGGAGCACCTCGGTGAGCGCCTCGAGCCCGAGCACCTCGGCGATCGAGTACGGCCGCTGGCCGCTGTAGACGATGGCGAGGGCGCTGTTGTCGAAGCCCTTGTTCAGCACGCGCTCGAGGGGGCCGGTGGGGAAGCGCACGCCCACGTCGCGGTAGCGCGACTCGCGCGGCGAGGCGGGCAGGCCCCCGAGGTAGCGTGCGAGCAGCGGCTTGACCTCCGCGGCGGCCAGGCTGCCCACCAGGACGAACGTCAGGCCGTGCGCGTTGCCGAAGCGCTCGCGATACATCGCCACCGAACGTTCGGCGTCCACCTGGTCGAGATCGACAGGCTTCGGGACGCGCGAGGCGCGCGGATGATCCTGTGACAGCGCAGCCAACGTGAAGTCCTCGAACTGGTTCCCCGGGCTGTTCCACATCGTCGCCAGGTACCCCTTGAGCGCCGTGCGGGACGCCTCGAGCCGCGCGGTGTCGAGCCGCGGCGCGGTGAGCTTCAGGTAGACGAGCTGCAGGAGCGTCGCGAGATCGCCACGCGTGGAGCCGCCGCTGACCTCCTCGGTGTACGGCCCGAACTGGACGCGCGCGAAGGCTTGTCGGGTGCTCAGGAATCGCTGCAACGCGGTCGGGGTGAGCGTGCCGTAGCCCATCGCGTCCATCGTTTCGATGAGGTGCGCCGCGTTCTGGTGGTCGGCCTGCCCGTAGAGATACTGACCCCCGAAGCGCGCGCCGGAGAGCAGGATCTCGTCGCTCTTGAAGTCGGTGGGCTTGAGAATCACCGTGACGCCGTTGGCATACGTCAGCGTGGTCGTGCCGAACACGGCATCGGTCGTCTCGGCGAGGAGCCGGCCGGGCTCCGGCTCGCGCTCGAGCAGTTGCGTCTCGATCTTGACGCCGCGATAGGGTTCGAGCGGGGACTGGCGTACTTCGCTGACCACGCGACGCAGTGCGGCCTCGAGCGCGCTGGCCTCGCCGGGCGCCGCGGGGACGGTCAGCGTCACGAACGGCGCGCTGACGGGCTCGTCGAGCACCTGGCGCGCGTGCTCGTTGACGGCGTCCAGGGTGAGCGGCGGAATGAACTCGCTGACGCGCGCGTACTCCCACGCGATGCCCGGGACGGGCTCGTCGGTGAGGAAGTGGCGCCCGAGCTCGTCCGCCAGCGAATCCGACTCCGACGTGTTGCGTTCGGCATTCGCCTCGGCGTAGTTGTTGACCACGGCGCGCTTGGCGGCGTCGAGTTCGTCGGGGGAGAAGCCGAAGCGCCGGGCGCGCTCGACTTCCGTGGCGAGGAGTCGCGCCGCCTCCAGGGGATCCTGGCCGGCGATGGCCGCGCTGGCGACGAACGACTCGTATCCGCGTACCGCGGGCGCCCGCGCGGCCCGGGCGCCGAGGTACGGGCGGACGGGCCGGTCCATCAGCTCGAAGAGGCGCAGGCCGAGCATGCGGTTGACGAGCTGATCCTTCAGGAGGTCGTCGTAGGCGCCGATGGTCGCCATCGACGGCTGCGGGCGCACGTAGGACGTGATGTCGATCCGGCCCGAGGGCAGTTCGGGATCGATGATGACCAGCGCGTCCGCCTCGATACGCGGCGGAATCTCCACAATCCTGGGCCGAGGCCGCGGGTCGAGCCTCGCGGGCAGGTCCGCGAACACGGCCTTGATGCGGCGCTCGATGTCGTTCACGTCGATGTCGCCCACGACGATGACCGCCTGGAGGTCAGGGCGATACCAGTCGCGGTAGAAGCGGCGCAGCGCGTCCGGGGTCATCGTCCGCAGGCTCTGCTCGGTGCCGATCGGCAGTCGCCTTGCGTAGCGGCTGCCGTTGAACATGCGGGGCATCATCTGGCGCCGCACGCGCGCATCGGCGGCCTGGCCGCTGCGGAGTTCCGCGAGGACGACCGCGCGTTCGCTGTCGATGTCGGCGTCGGTGAGCGAGGCATGGCCGGCCCATTCGCGGAGGATCTGAAGGCCCGTGTCGAGCAGCGCGCGATCACCCACCGGGATTGGCAGGATGTACGTCGTCTCGTCGAAGCCGGTGTTGGCGTTGAGGTCGCTGCCGAGCCGCACGCCCACCGACTGCAGGTACGAGATCAACTCGTTTTTCGGGAACCGCTTCGTGCCGTTGAAGCACATGTGCTCGATGAAGTGCGCCGCGCCGAGCTGGTCCTCGTCTTCGAGCACCGACCCGGCGTTGACGACCAGGCGCAGTTCCGCCCGGCCCTGGGGCCTTGGGTTGGCGCGGATGAAGTAGCGCAGGCCGTTGGGGAGCCGGCCCTCGCGGACGTCCCCGATCAGCGGGACGAGCGAGGACGACGTCGGCGACGCGGGCGCGGAGGGTTGCGCTGCGGCCGCGACGGCGGCGAGCGTCGTGAGCAGGAGGAGGGCGAGGCAGGCGTGGCGGCGACGGATGAATGGGAGCACACCCGATGGTAGCAGTGCCGGGTGTCGCCTGCCGAGGGCCGGGGGGGCCGAGCCGGGTACCGTGGGCCTGGCGTCCGCGCCGAGAGCAGCCGCTTCGATCCAGAATACGGGCGGGACGGAGTTCACCATGGGTCGTCGATTCCTTGTCTCGTGGGTGTGCGCGGTGGGCGCGGTGCTGGCGCTCGGGACCGTGCTCGAGGCGCGCGCGTCGGCACGCGAGTTCGCCCTCGAGGCTCTGCCTTCTCAGACGCTCTCCAACCTGTTCTGGGCGGCGTGGGGCCTCAACCGGCCAGACGGCCGACGGACTGCGCTGAATCTCTGTCCCACCCAGCTCAGCGTCCTGGCGCAGACCGTTGGATACCCGAAAAAGTAGGGCAATGGCCGCTCGGTGGTGGTGGAGATCGCACAATTTGCGAAAAGGACTCCCGACCCCATTTTTCCTCCTGCTCGCAGGGGCGGCCGTCGCCGCACCCACCTCCGGCATCCACAGCGGCAGGGACCGCCAGCTCGTCATCGCCCCACCCCGCGTCGACGATGCCCCGGTCATCGATGGCAGGCTCGACGAGCCGGTGTGGCAGCGCGCTGCCGTGCTCACCGGCTTTTCGAGATATCGCCCCGTGGACGACGCGCCCGCAGACCTGCGCACGGAGGTCCTCGTGTGGTACGCGCCCACGGCGATCTACTTCGGCGTGCGCGCCGAGGCGCCGCCAGGCAGCGTGCGCGCGACCCTCGCCGACCGTGACCGCCTCGACACCGACGACCAGATCGTTTTCTTCCTCAGCACGTTCAACGACAGCCGCCAGGCGTTCGTGTTCGCCGTCAACCCCCTGGGCGTGCAGGCGGACGGGGCCCTGGTCGAAGGCACGGTGTCGCAGGGCGGTGGGTTCGGCGGCCTCACGAGCGGCCGCGAGGCGCCCGACCTGAGCCCGGATTTCGTCTTCCAGTCCCGCGGCTGCCTGACCGACACGGGCTTCGAGATCGAGGTCCGGATTCCCTTCAAGAGCCTGCGCTACCAGGCGTCGGACACCCAGGACTGGGGCTTCAACGTCACCCGCGTCCTCGCCGGAGAGGGACGCGAGGACTCCTGGGCGCCCGCGCGCCGCGACGAGGCGTCGTTCCTCGCTCAGTCGGGGACCCTGCGCGCGTTGACCGACCTCCGACGGGGTCTCGTGCTGGACCTGAATCCCTTCGTCACCGCGCGCGCGGACGGTCGCAACGTCGAACGCGACTGGCAGTACGACGCGGACTCGCCCGAGGTGGGCATCAACGTGCGCTGGGGCCTCACCGCCAACCTCACGCTCAATGGCACGGTGAACCCCGACTTCTCGCAGGTGGAATCGGACGCAGGGCAGTTCCAGTTCGACCCGCGCCAGGCGGTGTTCTTCCCGGAAAAGCGCCCGTTCTTCCTCGACGCCATCGAGCAGTTCTCGACGCCCAACAACCTGATCTACACCCGCCGCATCGTCGAACCCGAAGGCGCCGTGAAGCTGACCGGCAAGGTCACGCCGACGACGAGCCTGGCCGTGCTGTCGGCGGTCGATGACGAGGTATTCTCGCGATCGCACGAGGACCACCCGATCTTCACCATCGCACGCCTGCAGCAGGATGTGGGGCAGCAGTCGAAGCTCGGGCTGGTCTACACGGACCGTGTGGCCGGCCCGGATTCGAACCGGGTCGCGGGAGTCGACACACGGCTCGTGTTCGCGGACATCTACGCCCTCCAGGCACAGGGCGCCGTCAGCCACAACGACGTGGCCGGCGTGACGACCACAGCCCCGCTGTGGCAGGTGACGGCGACGCGCACCGGCCGGCGCTACGGGTTCCGCTACCTGGCGCGAGGCGTGGACGAGGCCTTCCGGGCCGCAGCCGGGTTCATCAGCCGCGCCGGCGTGGCGCAGGTGGCGCTCACCAACCAGGCGATCTTCCCCGGTGCTCCGAACGCCCGGGTCGAGCGCTTCACGAGCGACATCGTCCTGGACGGGACCTGGAAGTACGACGACTTCACCGCCGGGCGCAGCGCGCAGGACCGCAAGCTGCACTGGAACAACAACGTGACGCTGCGCGGGGGGTGGCGCGTCGGCGGCTCGGTGCTCGTCGAGACGTTCGGCTTCGACGAGGACCTGTACGAGGACTACGCGCTCATCGACACCGTGGACGGGCAGCCGGTCCTGCGCCCGTTCGTCGGTACGCCGCGGCTCTCGAACCTCGACTACGTCGTGTCCTGGGACACGCCGCAGCGCGCCGGGGTGACGCTCGACGGCTTCGTGCTGTGGGGCAAGGACGAGAACTTCTACGAGTGGGCGTCGGCCGACATCATGTTCGTGAGCCTCGGCGCCTTGTGGCGGCCGACCGAACGGCTGCGCGCCGATGCCCGTTACCAGCTGCAGTCCTACCAGCGGCGCACGGACCAGTCCTACGTCGGCATCCGCCGAATTCCACGGGTCAAGGTGGAATACCAGGTGACCCGCGCCATCTTCGTGCGGGTCGTCGGTGAGTACGACGGGCAGTTCGTGGACGACCTGCGCGACGACTCCCGGACGAACCTGCCGATCGCGATTCGCAACGCGGCGACCGGCGAGTACGAGCGGGCGCTGCGGACGGAGTCCAGACTGCTGCGCCTCGACGCGCTGTTTTCCTACCAGCCGACGCCGGGTACCGTGGTGTTCCTCGGGTACGGCAACGCCCTGGCGGCGCGGCAGGACCCGACGACCGATCGCCTCGAGCGGATCAGGGACGGGTTCTTCCTGAAAGTCAGCTACTTGTTCAGGCTCTGAGGTCCACGATGTCCATTCCGCTGCTGATCCTCGGTGACGGCACGTACGCGCAGGAGACCCTCGACATCGCCGAGGCCGCCGGCGGCTTCGAGCCGCTCGGCTTCGTCAACAGTCTGGACCGCCGGCAGTGCGGGCGTCGGCTCGAGGGCCTGCCCGTCTACTGGGTCGACGACCTCCCCGTGGCCCCGGCCGCCTGCGAGCTGGTCGCCGGCATCGTCAGTCCCCAGCGGCTCGTCCTCATCGACCTCATGGACGCGCGTGGTTTCCGTTTCGCGCGCGTCTGCCACCCCTCCGCGCAGATCTCGCGCCGGGCGCGCGTGGCGCCGGGCTGCATCGTCGGCGCCGGTGCGGTCGTCGCGACGCACGCGGAACTCGAGCCGCACGTCATCGTCAACCGCGGTGCCCTCGTCGGCCACCACAACCGGATCGGGCGCGGCGCGTCGATTGGACCGGGCGCGGTGCTGTCGGGCGCGGTCGTGGTCGGCGCGCGCGCCTTCCTGGGCGCCGGAGCCGTCATCCGCCACGACGTCGACATCGGGCCCGACGCGACCGTCGGCGCCGGCGCCGTCGTCCTGAAGCCGGTCGCGGCGGGCACCACCGTCGTCGGGAATCCGGCCCGTGTGCTGCCGCGCAATGCCTAGGAGCCCCCGGCTGCTCCTGGTTGGGCCGGTGCGTCCGCCGGGATTCGTCGGGGGCATCGAGACAGCCGCCATTCAGATTGCGCGGGAGCTCTCGCGGCGCGGCTGGGACGTGACATCGTGGGCCGACATCGCGCCACGGCAGGCGTCCGGTGCACCAGGCTCGCGCGGGGAAACGCCAACGGGTCGATCGCTGGCCCTGCGCGTGGCGAACGCCTGGCCGCGGCTGCACACCGCCGATAGCGCCCGGGCCGTCGCCCTGCGGCGGGCCGCCTCTCTCGTCGTCGGGCGCGCGTCCCTGTTCGAGAGCGCCAACGCGCAGCTCGTCGCCCTCGAGCGCGCGCTCACGGCGACACCGGCGTTCGACGCCGTGATGACGCTGCCCGACTTCGATACGGTGCCCGGCGCGGCCGCCCTCGCCCAGGCCAGGCACCCCGCCGCACTGCCGTACGCCGCCGGCTTCATTGCCGACGATCGGTGGTCACCGGTCCACTGGACCCTGGCGCGCGTCGTCGCCCGGGCGCGGCTCGGAGGACGGGCCCACCCGTTCTTCTATCGCCCGCTCGATCCGTCAACTGTTCGCCTCGCGTGCTTCGCGTCTGCACGCTGGCAGGAGCGTGCCCTCGCGCGAGGATTCCGTCCCGACGCGACTCGCGTCGTTCCGCTGGGCGTCGAGGTCCCCGCGACGCTGCCCGAGCGGCCTGCTCCTGGCCGGCGCCTGCTGTGGGTCGGGCGCCTCGTGCCCGAGAAAGGGCTGCACCTGTTCGTGGACGCCCTGCGCGCGCTGCGGGCGGACCTGCCCGATGTGACGCTCACCGCCGTCGCCGGTCAAGGCCACGAGGGCTATCGTCGCGAGCTGGCCCGGGCGATCGAAGCCGCGGGCGCCGCGGATGCGGTGACGCTGGCAGACCCCGTGCCACTGGAACGGCTGCGGGACTTGTTCCTGTCGCACGATGTGCTGTGCTTCTACTCGGTCAACGCGGAGCCCGTCGCGCTCGTCGTCATCGAAGCCATGGCGGCAGGTATTCCCGTTGTCGCGTCCCGTCCGCTGGTGACGGGCTCGCTTCTGCGCGATGGCGAGACCTGCCTGTGCTTCACGGCTGGCGATCGGGTCATGACGGCGTCCCAGTTGCAGCGTGCGCTCACCGACCGGGCCTTCACCGAGCGCCTGCGCACGGCGGCATTCGACACCGTGCGCGACCGCTACTCGCTGCACGTGACGGGTGAGGGCCTCGACCGCGCACTCCGCGACCTGCCGGGCAGGCCCTGATCGACGACGCCGGGAAACGCGGCGCGCGCCGCTGGCCGCACGCCGGCAGCCGCAAGCCACAAGCCGGATTGAATTGGCTACGGCTTCGCCCGCAGGCGCCGGTAGCCCACCAGGGCGCCAGAGACGAGCAGCAGCAGGCTCGACGGCTCCGGCGTGGGAATCGCGGTAACGGGCGCCGCCCGGTCGTAGGTCAGCGTGGCGCGCACGTCCAGCGCCGACGGGTTCCCCCACGCGTGCGGCGTCACGCCCGCCCCGACCCACGACGTTCCGGTGTTGTTCACCCAGAACCGGAGGACGTTGGTCCCGCCCACGTTGAACAGCGCCTGCGTGCTGATGGTCGGGCTGTTGGCAAACGTCGAGTTGAAGGTGACGCTGGACAGCGTCGGCTGCGAGCCCAGACCGACCATCTGGCCCACGCCGCCCGAGCCGCCCCAGTAGCCGATGACCGAGCCGTTGAACATCATCTGGAGGCGATCGTCGGCACCCTGCCGGGTGAACGCCAGGGAGATGTTGAGCGCGTCGCTCGGCAGCGAGAACGCGATGTAGTAGAACTCCACGCCCGTGTAGGCCGGGGTCCCTGCCGGGACGTCGGGGCCGTAGTTCGTGTTGCTCGTCGCATCGCCGGAGCCCATGTTCGTGGAGTGGTACAGGCCCAGCCCGGCCCAGGTGCTGACGTACGCGCGGTAGCGCAGGTCCGAGTAGTTGCCCGTGTAGTTCCACGTGAGGTCGGTGCCGGTCGTGTGGGCGCTGCCCGCCGACAGCGAGGGCTGCGCGAAGGTGCCGCTGCTGAGGACGATCGAGTCGGCCCGTGCGGTGGCACTCTGGAGGAGCACGAGCGCCAGGGTGAGCGAGGCGAGACATCTGACGGTTCGACCCACGTGGACCTCCTTGCGGCGGGCCCGAAGCGGCGAAGCCGTCTGTCGGGTCGAGACCGCTGGGCGCGAGGCACCCTGCTGAAGTGGACTGGCGGGAATGTCAGCCAGAAGCGTGCCAGGCGGAGGGGAACGGGGGCGTCGGGATTCACGCGTTTCGATCTGCGGTTTTTGGTCTGCGGGCGAAAAAGGGAGACTTTTGTCGGCAGAAAGCTGAAGGGGCCCCGCACGCCGCCGAACGCCCTGGGTCTGCAGGCCCTACAATACTCGGCCTTGACTGGATTGAACGGCGGGCGACCGCGGTGCTGGCTGCGCGCCGCGCGCCGCAACCCGGCAGCCGGTTATCCGAGTGAGAGGAGCCTTGCGGTCGCTGGCTCGCCTGTTCGCCGTGTTCTTCGCCTACGCCGCCCTGGCGGCCTGGTGGACGTATCCCCTGGTGACGTCGCTCGCCGCGTCGGTGCCGGACGACCTCGGCGATGCGGTGCTGAACACGTGGATCATGTGGTGGAACGCGCACCAGCGCCCGCTGACCGCGGTCTGGTGGGATGCGCCGATCTTCTACCCGGCGCGCGGGGCGATCGCGTTCTCGGAGCACCTGCTCGCGCTGGCGCCTTTCACAACCGTGGTGCAATGGCTCGGCGGAACGCCGCTCCTCGCGCACAACCTGACGCTGCTGCTGGCCTTCCCCCTGTGCGCCGTCACGGCCTACGCCCTGGTGCACGCGCTGAACCGGCGGCGCGACGCGGCACTGGTGAGCGGGACGGCCTTCGGCTTCTCGCCGTACTGGGTGGCCCACCTGCCGCAGGTCCAGTTGCTCGCGGCCTTCGGCATGCCGATCGCGCTGCTCGCCCTGCACCGCTACGCGGAGTCCGGCAGGCGGCGATGGCTGGCCGCGAGGCGTTCACGGGCCCGCTCATCGATGGCAACGTGGACACGGCCTGGAGCACGGAAGCCCCGCAGGACGGTTCGGAAGAGGTGATCGCAGACCTGGGGCACGCCGCGCCGGTGGTCGGTGTGCGCCTGTGGCTGGGCCGCCTCGTGACGCATGCCCCGAGGGCGCTCGAGATCGACGTCTCGACGGAGGGGCGCACCTGGATGTCCGCCTGGCAGGGAGCGACGGCGCCCCTGATCTATCGCGGCGCCCTGATCGATCAGCGCCGCGTGCCGCTCACGATCGACATCCCCGCGCAGACCGCGCGCTTCCTGAGGCTTCGGCAGGTGGGTCGGACGAGCGACCCGCCGTGGACGATGGGAGAGGTGGAAGTGCTGGGGCCGGCGCCGGGGGCAGGGCCACGAGCCCCCTGACGACGCGCAGGACTTTCATGGGAAGCGCTCGCGAGGGATGGTTGGCACGACACGAGTGTCGATGGTCACACCGCCACGGGCGCGATCCCGATCGCGCACGTCGTAGACACGCACGATGGGCGAGGCCTCGGTCTCGGCCATCGGCGGCCAGTCGAGATCGCCCCAGGCGGACGTCCCGGCGAACAGTTCGCGAAAACGGTCCTCCTCCCAGGATTCCAGGAGCAGGAACGGTCTGAAGCCTGCCGCCGTGAGTCCTGTCAGCACGGGGTCGAGCTGTGCCGGTTCGATCAGGTCGTAGCGCAGCGTCAGCCGTCCGGAGTAGTACCGCGCGCTGCCGCTGTGCTGCATGGCAAGGACAATCGCGTCGGGGGGAAGCGACGTGGCGACGAAGCGGCCCATCGTCACGTAGCGCTGCTCATCGGCAGCCCACCGAAGTACGCCGTCGCGCGCCACGAAGATCCAGCCGTGGGCCGTCAAGCCCGCGACGATCGCGACCGTGCCCGCCCAGCCCCATGCGCGTGGGAGCCTGGAGGACACGAGCGCCAGCGTCGCGGCGACGAGCGCGAGCATCGCCGGATAGGCGGGCAGCAGGAATCGCAGGTACGTCCAGTGCTCGAACTCGAGGTATGGCAGGTAGACGGCGACGGTGGCAGCGACGAAGGCGAGGTACAGCCAGGCTGTCGCGGTGCCCAGCATCAAGGGCGCCATGATCGCGACGAGCACGAGCGGTGACTGCGACGTCACCAGCCACGGCAGGTACCGCCGCAGGTTGGGGACCATGTGCTCGATCGCGTAGATGTCGTCGAGCCGGCCGTACCCGGACTCGAGGGGCGACCCGTAGAGGTGCGCGTTGATCAGCGCGACGGCGAGGGGACCTGCGGCCGCAGTGACGGCGAACACCCATGGGGTCAGGTCTTTACTTTTAGCATTGGCGACCACCCGCTGTAGGAGCGGCAGCGCGACTACAAGGCCGAGGGGTGCGAGGTTTGGTCGCGTGAGGATCGCCAGTGACGTGGCGGTGCCCGACAACGCTCCCCATCCCCACCCGTGTCCGGCAGTCGCTGCGACCAGCGCCAGCGTCCACCACGCCGCGGCCGGCAGGTCGCTCATCGGCCGCAGCGCTCCGGCGATGAAGGCGGGGCTCGCGAGCAGCAGCAGGGCCGCCACCAATCCGGCCCGCGGACCTGCGAGCCGCCGACCCGCTACGAACGCGAGCCACACGGTGAGCGCGGCCAGCACGGGGACGACCAGGAAGACGGCCCGCGGACCCGCGGTGACCCTTGCCAGGGCCATGAGCATGGGCAGTCCCGCCGGGTAGGTCGGGACGATGCCGCCGGGGAGCCCGACGCGGCGGGCTGGGCGATAGCCGAGCGGCGCGACCATCTCGTCGGTCACGAGCCCTGGCAACTGCAGGACGGCGGGCTGCGCCACCCTCAGCGTGCGCTGCGCCCACAGGTCGGCCTGGCTCACGTAGCCATACGCGTCCGCGCCGGCTGCGGCGAAGACGCCGAAGCGCACGGCGAGGCCGCCGGCGAGCAGGGCGAGCGCGAACGCCGTGGCGGGTGCGAGCCAGGAGGGGAGTCGTGAGTGAGCCACGAGCCGGCCGGCCCAGAGTCTATCGTGTATCATGCCGCACCAGCGCGGACCGCAAGAGGCCAGCATGAAGCGGATTGTGAGCGTCAGCCTCGGACCGTCGGCACTCGACACCGACTTCACCACGGAGTTCCTGGGGGAGACCTTCCACGTGCGCCGCGTCGGCACTGACGGTGATCCAGGCCGGGCGGAGGCGCTGCTGGCGCAGGCGCAGGATGCCGCGGATGCCATCGGGATCGGCATGGTGCGCGACCACGCCGTCGTGGGGACCCGCCGCTTCACGGACCGGCTGACGGCGCGGCTCGAGCGGGCCGTGTCGCGCGTGCCGGTCACCACCGGCGCCGCCCTGCGGCTGTTCTTCGACGAATGGGCAGTCCGGCACGTGCAGCGGGAAGAGGGCGACTACTTCACCAACGCCCGCACCGTGTTCCTGTCGGGCATGTCGAACTACCGCTCGGCGGCGATCCTGTCCGAGTACACGAAGAACCTGGCGTTTGCGGACCCCGTGATGCTCGACGGTCTGCCGATCGTCCTGCATTCGCTGCGCGCGCTCGAGACCTACGCTGCCGCACGCGCCCGGCTCCGCCGGCGACGCACGCCGCGCGCGCTGGCCCAGGACGGGCCCCCGCAACTGGCGCTCAGTCGGGGGGCGCTGCGCAAGGCGATGGCCTGGGCCCACTTCCTGGTCGCGCCGTACCAGGAACTGGAGTCGTTCACCGCCGGGGAACTGCGTGACAAGGTGGTGCTCACCTCGTCGATCACCGACGACTCGCTCGCGCGTCTCGGGGCCAAGGGCGTCATCGTCGTCATCGACCGCACGCCCAAGCTGCTCGACCGCGTCGTCGGCCTCAACGTGCTCGACGCGATGATCCTCGCGACGATCGAAAAGCCGCGCGACGAGGTGCTGCACGACGACTACCTGCACGTCCTCGGCGGCCTCGATTTCGCGCCGCGGCTCCTGTATCCGACAGGGCGCCCGCGTCGCATCAACCGCTTCGCCTTCGTCATCCACCCGCTGTCACAGGAGTACTTCAAGACCGTCAAGCCCGTGGAGCTGCTCTCGCGCGCCACGGGCCGCCGTGGCATGAACATCCTGGAGAAAGTGATGGCGCACTCGCCGCCGTTCCTGTATTCGACCGTCACCGGCGTTGAGTCGCCGGCGGGCGTGTCGTCAGAGGGCTGGCTGATCACCGTGGGCGGCACGCCGAAGCAGTTGCTCGCGCACAGCCCGGAGTTCACCTATCGGCGCCTCGAAGCCGCCGCACGGATGGCGCAGAAGCTCGGGGCGCAGATCATGGGGTTGGGCGCGTTCACCAAGGTGGTCGGCGATGCCGGCGTCACGGTGGCGAAGCGCGCGGACATCCCGATTACCACCGGCAACAGCTACAGCGCGTCGGCGGCCCTCTGGGCGGGTGCGGACGCGGTGCGGCGCCTCGGCCTGGTGCCGCTGACGTCGAGCGGCCGGGTGGAGGGCAAGGCGATGGTCATCGGTGCGACCGGCGCCATCGGCTCCGCCTGCGCGCGGCTGCTGGCGCAGGCCGTCGACGAGGTCCACCTCGTGTCCATCGAGGCCGCCAAGCTGCTGACCCTGAAGGAGAGCGTCCTCAAGGACACGCCGCAGGCGAAGCTGCACCTGGCGAGCAGGCCGGACGAGTTCCTGTCGGACATGGACATGATCGTCACCGCCACGTCCGGGGCGGGGAAGAAGATCCTCGACATCATGAAGGTGAAGCCCGGATGCGTGATCACCGTCGTGGCGCGGCCGCTGGACCTGCCGCCGAGCGAGGTGGCGAAGCGGCCCGACGTGCTCGTGATCGAGTCGGGCGAGATCCTGCTGCCGGGCGACGTGAAGATGCGCAATATCGGGCTGCCGCCGGGGATTGCCTACGCGTGCCTCGCCGAGACCATCGTGCTCGCGCTCGAGGGGCGGTTCGAGACCTTCACGATCGGCCGGAACATCGAGTGGCAGAAGGTCAAGGACATCTACAGGCTGGGCCTGCGGCACGGCATGAAGCTGGCCGCGATCTCGGGCGTGAACGGCGTGTTCACCGACGACGACATCGCGCGCGTTCGCGAGCGCGCGCTGGCGGCCAGGGCCGCGCAGGCGGCCGTAGGTCGACCGCCCGCCGCAGGCCGTCAGCCGTCGTGAGCCGCCCGACGCAAGCCGCAAGCCGCAAGCCGGACGAGGTTTTTCATGACTGATACGCAACCGCGCAGCGCCTTTCCCCGCACGTTCTGGGTCGCCAACGTGATGGAGCTCTTCGAGCGGGCGGCCTACTACGGCATGAACTCGGTGCTGGCGGTGTACCTGACCGCGAAGGTCAGCGAAGGAGGCCTCGGCTTTACGGAGCAGTCCGTGGGGTTCCTCCAGAGCATCGTCTATGCCGCCACCTACGTGCTGCCCATCCTCGGCGGCGCGCTCGCGGACCGCTACGGCTATCGTCGCCTGCTGCTCGTGGCGTTTTCGCTGCTGTCGGCCGGCTACTTCGCCGCGGGGCAGTCGTCGACGTACGCGCTCGTCTTCCTCGCCCTGCTGATCATGGCGACGGGCTCCGGGCTCTTCAAGCCGATCATCAGCGGCACGATCGCGCGGACCACGGATGAGACCAACTCCGCGTTCGGCTTCGGCATCTACTACTGGATGATCAACCTCGGCGCGTTCCTGGCGCCGCTGATCGTCAGCGTGCTCAAGGGGTTCTCGTGGACGTACGTGTTCGTGGCGTCGGCCCTCTACACGGGCCTCATGCTGCTGCCGACGCTGTTCGTCTGGCAGGATCCGCCGCGGCCGGAGAACCGGAAGACGCTGCGGGAGGTGGTCGTCGGCGCCGCCGAGGTGCTGGCGGACTCGCGCTTCATGCTGATGGTCGTCGTGTATTCGGGGTTCTGGATCCTCTACTTCCAGAACTTCGGCTCGGTGTTGTGGTATCTGCGGGATTTCGTGAACCGCGAGCCGGTGAGCCGGGCGGTGACCTCGTGGTTCAATGCCGTGGGGCTGCCGTGGACGTTCACGTTCGACGCCGAGCACGTCACGGTGATCAACGCGGGGACCATCATCCTGCTGCAGGTGCTCGTGAGCCGGATCGTGAAGCAGAAGAAGCCGCTGCCGACCATGGTGACGGGCATGCTGTTCGGGGCCGTGGGCTTCCTGCTGCTGGCGGCGTCGCAGAACCCGTGGGTGTTCATTCTCGGGATTGCGGTGTTCTCGATCGGGGAGATGACCGCGCACCCGAAGTACTACAGCTTCGTGGGGCTGGTGGCGCCGGAGGATCGCAAAGCGGTCTACATGGGGTATGCGTTCCTGTACGGCGTGTTCGGGTCGCTGCTGGGGTCGAGCTTCGGGGCGTTCCTGTACGAGCGGATGCTGAAGCCGGTGGTGGGGACGCCCGAGGGGCCGGTGCGGACCCGGATGTTCTGGCTGCTGTTTGCGGTGCTGGACGTCGTGGCGGCGGTGGGGTTGGTGGTGTTCGCGCGGAGGTTCGGGGCGGACACGGCGGAGACGCGGGCGCGGGCGCGGGTGGTGATGCGGGCGGTGTATGGGTTGATTCTGGCGGTGGGGGTGGGGTTCCTGTACCTCGCATTCTCCTCCACGCCGGTGCAATCGCGCGTGGCGGTGCAGGCGTTGATTTTTGGCTTCCTGGGGCTCGGGGGGCTGATCATGAGCCGCAGGAAGTAGCTACCAGATCAGACAAAAATCACACTCAGAGCGGAACAATCGCGTTCTGGCAGGAAAAAGGCTCCGGATTTTCGGGACTTCAAGTCTGGGCTCAATCTTGCTTTGGATCCTTTTGTCTCTATGCGGGTGGAAGCCTGCGTGGAGGCTGAGATTGGACCCACATCGGCGTCCTGCCCGGCTCCCGGCAGGGCCAGGCGCCTGCGAGTGCCGGCGGCGACGCCGGTAGAACAAACGCGGTTCTCCCCCCGCGTTCTGTTTGACGTGACCGGTCGGGCCCGGGCGTCTCGGCAACGCCCCGGCCCGCACGGGCGATGGCGACCGCCCCCGCCGGCGCCGCGAGCACCCGCGTTCCCTCGC
>CAYLZN010000082.1:0-19211 GCA_964387935.1 uncultured Vicinamibacteraceae bacterium
TGGTCGCCAGTACCTTCTCGTGAACCTCTATCGGCACGAGCCGTGGGTCCCCACAGCCACAGGTCTCACACATCTGCGACCTCCAGCTCCAATTGTGCCAGAAGGATCTCGCCGCCACTGACGAGTTTGGCCGGCGCGCCACACTCCGGGCATCGGAGGATGTCCCCGGCCGCGATCGGCCGGCCGCACGCGCGGCAGGCCCACGTCACCGGGATGTGCTCGACCTCGAGCGAGGCCTTGCTGCACATCGTCCCTTCGCGGGCCAGCTCGAACGCGGACACGAGCAAGTCCGGCTCCACCCCGGACAGCTCCCCGATCCGCACGGTCACCCGTCGAATGCTCGTTGCCCGGTGGGCCTGCGCCTGCGCCTCGGCGGTGGCCAGCAGGCTCGAGACGACGGAGTACTCGTGCATCAGCAGATCCGCGGCAGCAGCTCACCTTCGGGCTCGGCCACGAGGCGCCGGCCGAACCCCGTGTCGAGCACGACGGACCCGACGCGCTCGTCGGTGGCCCGGCCGATGACGGTGGCCTCCCGTCCCAGCGGGTGAGTCCTCAGCGCCGCCAGCACGGCGTCGGCCGCCTCGGGACGCACCCCGAAGACAACCTTGCCTTCGTTGGCGACGACGAGCGGGTCGAGACCGACCAGTTCGGCGGCCGCGCGGACGGCGGGGCGCACTGGCAGGCTGCGCTCCTCGATGAGCACACCCACGCCACTCTTCTGGGCCATCTCGTGCAGCACCCCGGCGACCCCGCCACGGGTTGGATCCTTCATGGCCGTGATCGCGGTGCCGCCCGCCTCGAGCGCGCACCGCACGAGGCCGTTCACCGGGGCGACGTCGGAGCGCAGGTCCCCCTCGAGGGCGAGCGAGTGACGCACCGCCATGATGGCCATGCCGTGATCGCCGATCATGCCGCTGACGATGAGCGCGTCCCCGGGGCGCAGGCCGCGGTCCGTCACGGGCCGCGTCGTCCAGCCCACGCCGCACGTGTTGAACACGATGCCGTCCAGCTCGCCGTGGCCCATGACCTTCGTGTCACCGGTGAGGACCGTGGTGCCGGCCTCGTCGCAGGCGTTGCGCAGGGAGGCGTGCAGCGCCTCGAGGTCCGCACGGGCGAACCCCTCTTCGATGACGACGGCGCACGTGAGACCGAGAGGGGTCGTCGCGCCCATCACGGCCAGGTCGTTGACGGTGCCGCACACGGCCAGCCGCGCGATGTCACCGCCCGGGAACGTCCAGGGCTTCACGACATGCGAGTCGGTGGTCACCACGAGCCAGCGATCACCGACCTTGAGAGCCGCCCCGTCATCGAGGGCCGCCAGCGTCACATCGTCAGGGTCGGCCGTGGCGGTGAAGCCCTGCGCGAAGAGTCCTTCGATGAGTGCGCGCATGGCCCGGCCGCCAGCGCCGTACTTCAGCGAGATGCGGTCGTCGATGCGCGGCAGCGGGGTGCGGCGAGTGGTGGTCATGGCGCCGTGCCTGTCGGGGCGAGGTCAACCCCGCTCACGGTCGCGCTCCTGCGTGCTGTCCATCTCGCCGCGCACGTCGGCGGCCATGAGGTCCTGTTCGCTCTCCTGGAGGAGTTGCTCGTACAGGGACAGGGTGCCCTCGATGTCCTCCTCGGGGATACGCCGGATGGCGAAGCCCACGTGATTCAGGACGTAGTCGCCGATGGCGACGGGGGCGTCGACGAGTTCCAGGCGAACCTGCCGTCTGACGCCCCAGAAGTCCACGGTGGCGACGAGTCCGTTGATGTCGACGATGCGGCCGGGCACGCCAAGGCACATGCTTTACTTTTAGCATCAAACGCCGTCGCCCAGAAATCGATGCTCACCTCAGGCGCACGGCGTGGACCACGGCCTCCAGGCCGGCCAGGTAGCCGTCCAGGGTCCGACGACCCGCCGGCGTCAGCCGATAGTGCGTCCGAACCTCCTCGCCCCTGCGGACCTTGCTCCTGGTGATGTAGCCGACCTCCTCCAGCCGTCGCGCATGGACGCTGAGGTTGCCGTCGGTTATGCCGAGGCTGCGCTTCAGGTCGGCGAAGCTGACGGCCGGATTGACGGCGAGCATGGCGACGATCGCGAGGCGCATGCGCTCGTGGATGACGGGATCGAGCGTGCAGGCGGCGTGGCCAGCGGCCGACTCGAGGTGAGGCGTGGCCGCGGGGTCCCCTGGGGCGAAGAGCCGGGTCACGCGGGGCGAGGCGCGTCGGGGCATGGCGACAGGACGTCCTCCCTGGACATCGGAGCCCCGAGGATAGCACGCGCCACGGACTCGGGCCGCGCGCGAAGAAACCCGCTATGCTTCACGCATGATCACGGCGGCTTACATGCAGTGGGCGAAGCATCGGCCCCGCGCCCTCAACGACCTGGCGGCGTCCGGCATGCGCGCGGTCACGACCGCGGAACTGCTCGGCGACGAGGCGCGCGCCTCCGAGGCGTTCTCGCTGTCGGGCCCGAACGACAACGGCTTTGCGCCTCTCGTCGAGGCCATCGCCGGCTTCGAAGGCGTCCCGACGTCGCGCATTGCCTGCGCGGCCGGCGCGTCGGGTGCCAACGCGCTGGTGGTGCTGGCCCTGTTGTCCGCGGGCGACGAGGTCGTCATCGAGCGCCCGGTGTACGACCCGCTCGTGGCGCTGCTGGCGCTCGCGGGCGCCAGGGTCCGTCGCGTCGCGCGCCACGCGTCGCAGGCGTGGCAGCTCCCGCCGGACGACGTGGCGGCAGCCGTCACGGATCGGACGCGGCTCGTGGTGGTCACCAACCCGCACAATCCCACCGGCGCCGTGCTCGACGAGAACACGTTGCGCGCGATCGGGCGTGCCGCCGCCCGCGTGGGCGCGCAGGTGCTCGTGGACGAGGTGTATCGCGGGGCGACGCTGCCAGGGCGCGCGGCCGTTCCCTCAGCGGCGCATCTCGAGGGGCCGTTCGTCGTGACGAACAGCTTGACGAAGGCCTGGGGCCTGCCCGGGTTGCGCGCAGGATGGGTGGTGGCCGGCGAGGAGGTGGCCGAGCGCATCCGCCGCACGCGGGACCTGCTGGACGTGATTGGTGCGTTTCCCGCAGAGCAACTGGCCGCCCGTGCGTTTGCGCGGCTGGACTGGCTGACCGGGCGGACCACGTCGCTGCTCGCCGCGCAGTGGCCACTCGTCGAGCAGACCCTGTGCTCCTGTCCGGCGCTCGAGTTCGTGCCGCCGGGCGCCGGCATGATCGTCTTCCCGCGCGTGCGCGACGAGGCCCTGGCCGGCGAGTTCGCCAATCGGCTGCTCGGGGAGCACCAGACGCTCGTCGTGCCCGGCCGTTTCTTCGAGGCGCCGGCGCACTTCCGGCTGTCGTTCGGAGGACCCCGCGACGCACTGGAACGTGGACTCGAGGCCGTTTGCGCCCTGGCCGGTGCCCGTTGACCGTCAGGTCGCCACGGGTCACCGATCGGCCACGCGTGTGCCCGAGATGCGCCGCCAGGAGAGGAAGGCAGGAATGCCTGCCGCGATGAGCGCGGCGCCCATCAGCGACTGGCGCGGGCTGACGCGTACGACGCTGGCCACGACCGCGATGGCCACGAGAACGAAGGCCGCCGGCGTGAACGGGACGCCCGGCATGCGGAAGGGCCGCGTTGCCCCTGGCAGCCGGCGCCTGAACACGAGGACCGCGCCGACGGTCAGGCCGAAGAAGATCCAGTCTGCGAAGACGACGTAGTCGAGCAACTGCCCGTACGTGCCGGTGAGCACGAGGACCGTCGCCCAGCAGGATTGCAGCACGATGGCGAGCGAGGGCGTGTGATAGCGCGGGTGGAGCCGCGCCACGCCCTCGAAGAACACGCCGTCAGCCGCCATGGCGTAGTAGACGCGTGTCGGGGCCAGCACGCAGAGGTGCAGGA
Source organism: uncultured Vicinamibacteraceae bacterium (assembly GCA_964387935.1). GTDB lineage: Bacteria > Acidobacteriota > Vicinamibacteria > Vicinamibacterales > JAFNAJ01 > CAYLZN01. The sequence goes on from CAYLZN010000082.1 coordinate 3,873, forward strand.
ATCCGAACGTCGAGAGGGCGATGGCCGCCGTGACGAACAGGTCGCCGGTCGCCCCGAACCAGTGACGGGCCGCGTCGGCTGCCGGCGTGCCGGTCGCGGCCAGGCCGGCCACCCCCAGCGCGCGCAGGTAGGCGACGTTGACCGTGACGTAGATGAGCACCACCAGGCTCGTGCCGAGCAGCAGCGCGCGCGGCAGCGTGCGCTGGGGGTCGCGCATTTCCTCGGCGACGTAGTTGGCGTTCTGCCAGCCTCCATAGGAAAAGAGGATCGGGATGAGGGCCGCGCCGAACGCCACGAGCGTCGCCGTGGCCGACGCGGACACGGCCCCCGCCGCAGGGCTCGCGGCTGCCGCGTGCGTGCCCTCGAGCGCGGGGCTCGCCAGGCCCACGAGGATGAGCACGGCGAGCGCGGCCACCTTCAGCAGGACGAACACGTTGAGGACCCGGCTGCCCGGTCGGATGCCGACGTAGTTCACCCCCGACACCGCGACGATCGCGAGGATCGCGGTGACCCGCACGGCAGGCGCCGAGGCTGGCGTGCCGGTCAGCCGCAGCCCGTACTCCGCAAAGGTCATCGCGACGGCGGCCACGGCCCCGCCCTCGATCATGAAGAGCAGCGCCCAGCCGTACAGAAAGGCGACCAACGGGTGATAGGCCTCGCGAAGATAGACGTACTGCCCGCCCGCGCGCGGGAACAGCGCGCCCAGTTCGGCATAGGCGAGCGCACCGATCAGGGCCACCAGGCCGCCTGCGATCCAGGCCCCCAGGACCAGCGCACTCGTGTCGAGCCGCTGCGCCACGATGGCCGGGTTGATGAAGATCCCGGCCCCGACGATGCCGCCCACGACCACCATGGCGGCGTCGAAGACCCCGAGCGCGCGTGTGAACGGCTGCTTCAAGAGAGGGAACCGCCGGGCAGCATACCGCATCGGGTGTTTTCCCGATGCCACTCGGGACTTTGTCCCTCCGAAACCGGGTCCTGGCCAGATGGTGCGGGCCGAGACGCGGCCGTATTCTGAGAATGCAAGGAGCGAGAGGCCCTTGCGGGAGGACACCATGGCACGGTATCAGGGCGGCGAACACGTGAAGGCGGGCTTCTACTTCAACCTGGACTCCTGGGCACTGAGCACCATCTCCGGCAAGAGCGGCGGGCAGCTCGACGGCAACTCGTCGGCGCGTTACCTCCGGATCCCGGTCCTGGGCATGCTGCTGTTCGCCCCGCTCATGGGCGCGGCCTTCGCCATGTTCCTGCCGTTCATCGGCATCGCCATGGTCGCGCAGTACGCGGCCACCAAGGCCTGGGCAGGCGTGAAGCACGCGACGCAGGGCACGGCGACGGCCCTTGGCCCGTCGTGGCAGCCGAGCGCCGCTCACCTCACCGGCTCGCCGGACGAGAAGAAGAAGGCAGGCACCCCGGCCGCTGAAGCCGAGGCCAAGCTCGACACGCTGGAGCAGGAAATCAAGGCGCGCGCCGAGCGCAAGCAGTAGCCCGCAGGCCTGCCGGCCCGAGCGACGGCCCGAGCCATGATCCCGATCATGGTGACCGCGCGCGACCCGGCAGTAGGCTGAACGCGGAATCGAGGATGTCCTCCCTCAGACGCACCTTCCTGCCGCTCGTTCCCGGGGGGGCCGCACGACGGCCCCCCAGCCCTGACCCCGTCGGCGACCCCGGCCCTTCATCGAAAAAGCCGTTCACACGACGTGTTCCGGACCCGACGGCACGGGTACGGCCCCTGGTCCAGACCGCGTTCGTCCTGCTGAACGTGTGGATCGGCGTCCAGTTCTATGCGTGGGTTCGCTTCTACGAAACCGGGGGGGCCTCGCTGAAGGTGAGCCGTCCGCCCGGCGTTGAAGCCTGGCTCCCGATTGCCGCCCTGATGAAGCTCAGGTATGTCTGGCTGACGGGGAACCTGCCGGAGCTCCACGCCGCGGGCCTGTTCCTTCTGGTGGCCTTCCTGACCACGACGCTGCTGATGCGCAAGGCCTTCTGCAGCTGGCTCTGCCCGATCGGCACGGTGTCCGAGTGGCTCTGGCAGGGTGGGGAGGCCATCTTCGGCCGGACCTGGGCCCTGCCGCGGTGGCTGGACGTTCCCCTGCGGAGCCTCAAGTACATCCTCATGGGCCTCTTCGTCGCGGCCGTCGCCAGCATGACCGCGGATGCGCTGCGGAGTTTTCTCGTCAGTCCCTACGGTCTCGTGGCAGACGTGAAGATGCTCGACTTCTTCCGCCGCATGGGCACGACGGCCGCCCTGGTCGTGTTCGGCCTGGTGGTCGCCTCCGTGTTCGTCCAGAACGCCTGGTGTCGCTACCTGTGCCCGTACGGCGCCCTGCTGGGCCTGGTGTCGCTCGTCAGCCCGGCACGCATCCGTCGCAATGTGGAGGCGTGCATCGACTGCGCGAAATGTGCCGTAGCCTGCCCGTCACGGCTGCCGGTCGATCGCGTCCGGACCATCCGGTCGGCCGAGTGCACGGCGTGCCTGACGTGCGTGGAGGTGTGCCCTGCGAAGGATGCTCTCGACATGAGCTGGGGCCCGGTTCGCGCGCTCCGGCCGTGGGTGGTGGCACTCGCGGTGCTCGTGCCCCTCGTGCTGCTGGTGGGCTACGCGCGCCTGGCAGGGCAGTGGCACACGATCCTGCCAGATGCGGTGCTCTTCGACCTGATCCCGCGCGCCGCCCAGTTCGGTCATCCCTGACAGCCTGTCACCGGCCCTGGTGAGCGCGGTTCCGCCGGACGGTGCAGCAGCCGCCCGGCGCTCCCGCGGTCGGTCCTCAGCGTGAGGGGCCGACCCAGACGATGTTGTTGGCCGGGCGTCCGTGCCGCTGTCGATGCCGGATGTCATCCTCCGTTGTGCCCACCGACGGTGCTGCCTCGATACGGATCGGGCTGTCCATATGTCATCTGCCAGTAGCAAGCGGCAGGCCACGAGAGCCTTGTCTCGGCGCCGGGGCAGGTCGGGCCGGTAATCTGGACGGAATCGGGCAGCCTGCCCTCGAGACGTGGCGGCGCTGGTGCCGGCCGAGGCCCTGGCCCCTGTCCCAGCCTGAGACGGCTGTCACGATTCGGCTGTCACGGGACGGCGGACGACGTATGGCGTACGGCGTACGACGTACGGCGTACGACGTACGGCAAAGGAACGGCGTACGGCGTACGGCGAAACACGCGCGCCGCGCGCCGCCAGCCGCACGCCGCCAGCCGTTTGAGGCTATCCTGGCCGCCTCTTCCAGCGCGCGACCGAGAGCGGCTTGCCGCTGTCGTCTTTTGTCGTCAAGACGAGTTCGTCGCCATTGACTTCCCAATGGCGGGGCCGGTTGGTGGCGAGCGGGCCGGACGGGACGCCGGGGGCGGGCTGGCCCTCCATGACGTAGGTCAGTTTGCGGCCGGGCATGTCGATGACGGCGCGGCCCTCGATGGATAGCACGCCGGCCTGAACGGGCACTCCGGCGCGCGCCAGCGCCCGGCCCGTCTGCTCCTCGACGCGGATGTCCATCTTCAGGTTGCCGAAGGCGTCGTAGAGCAGCGAGCCTTCGCCGGCGACCGCGATGGGCGGCTGTCCCGGCGGGAAGACGTCGAAGGTGATCAGGGTCCAGCGGCCCTCGAGAAACGATCTCGCCGCCTGCGTCGTGCCCGGTCCGGCGGTGACGGGGGCGCCCTTCACGGCGCGCTGGCGGGGGGCAGGGGCACACCCGGCAGCCACGACGAGGGTGGCAACCGCGACGAGGGGCAACAGGCGATGTCGGAGCATATGGCCTCTGAGTCGAGTGGTCTAGCGCGCCTTCCAGACGCGGACGTCCTGGCCGGCGACGGGCTGATCCGCCTGCGCGAAGCCCTCGTGGTCCGCGGCTTCGCCCAGGGTGTCGCGCGTGAGCAGCAGAGTACCGGGGGCGGCGCCCGCCTGGAGCTGCCGCGCGAGGTCGAGCGTTTCGTCGGTGATCTCGTCGAGTTCGCGGTCGTCGGGCGCCACGACCTCGCCGGCGGACACGCCGCAGCGCGCCTCGAACTTGTGGCGTAGCTGGTGCACGCCGTCGTTGAACCAGGGCAGCTGCTGGAGGATTTCCTGGCCGCTGCGCACGGCCGCATCGAGGGAGACGAACGCGCCCAGGACCGTGTCGGACCGCCACGCGGTCTTCCACGCGTTGTTGCTCGACAGGATGCGATCGACGAACTTCCGATATTCCGCAAACGCGTGTTCGACGACGAGCTTGTCCTCGGCCGCCCGCATCCGCGCCGCATCGACCACCTCGACCGAGAGGAACGCCAGGCGCCGTTTCTGCTGGAAGAGCAGCTTCTTGGTCTCCGCGTACTCCCGCAGCATGGCCATGCGGTGAGAGCCCACGGGCGCGGCGGTTGTCACCACCGGCGCCTTGCTTTCGACGCGAGTCGCCTGCGCCAGCTGCTCCCTGGCCGTGCGCTCCAGACGTTCGAAGGGCAGGCAGACGAACCGCCGCAGCACGAACGCGGCCAGGCCGGCGACGGGCAGGAGCAGGTTCCAGCCATCGACGACCGTCCGGAAGGTGAGTACCTTCGTCGCCAGCTCCAGGACCGGCGTGGTGACGGCCTGGATGAAGCGCAGCAGGGCCGTGCCTTCGATCACCTCGGGGCGAATCAGACCGCCGCCGATGATGAACTGCGCGAAAAACGCCAGCGGGACCGTCAGCGTCAGCACGGACACCGCGAGTCTCAGGACTCGCAAGAGCTGGTACTTCGTCTTGAGACCGGACACGGCCGGGGAGACGAGCGGCACCGGTGCCGCTTCGGCTGCCGCGGCCGCCGCCGTGCCGGAGGCGGGGGCCAGCCGCGCCTTGCTCGATCCCGAGCTCGTGCCCGCCGGCGTCGGCGCGAGCGGACGGAGCTTGCCGGACACGGACGCAGGGGCGGTTGTCGCACCGCTCTTCGGCGTGGGCACGACCATCTTGACGGTGGCGTCGCTGCCCGCTGCCGCGGGCCGCCCGCTCAGCCCATCCTTCACGCCCCGCAGCATCGTCAGGACCTCCGCCGCGCTCGGGCGCAGCGCGCGGTCCTTCTGGAGGCACTCCTTGATCACGTGCTCGAGCTCGGTGGGCACGTTCGGGTTGACGGCCGTCACCGGCTCGGGCTCGTGGTTCAACACCCGGGCGAGCGTGGCCTGCGCGGTGGCGGCCGCAAACGGCATGCGTCCCGTGGCCATCTCGTAGAGCACGACCCCGAATGAGAAGACGTCGGTGCGCGTGTCCACTTCCTGGGCCATCGCCTGCTCGGGCGACATGTGGCTGACGGTGCCGAGCACGACCCCGGCCTCCGTCTGCATGATCGTCGCCGTGTCGGGCGTCTGCAGCTCGTGGAGCTTGGCCAGCCCGAAATCGAGGATCTTCACCTGGCCCTTGCGGGTGACGATGACGTTCTCGGCCTTGATGTCGCGGTGAATGACGCCCATCTCGTGAGCCGTGACCAGGCCGTCGGCGACCTGGATGGCCACGTCGCAGATCTGGGGCACGCTGACCGCGCGCCCGTTGATCATCTTCTTGAGCGTCTGGCCCTCGACGTACTCCATCACGATGTAGCGCGTCTCGCCTTCGACGCCCACGTGGTAGATCGTGACGATGGTGGGATGCTGGAGGCGGCTGGCCGCCTTGGCTTCCCGGAGGAAGCGCGAGAGGCTCTCGGCATCGGGCGCGGAGAGCAGCGTCTTGATGGCGACGGTGCGCTGCAGCTCCGTGTCGATGGCGCGGTAGACCACGCCCATGCCGCCTTCGCCGAGCTTCTCCTGGATGCGGTACGAGCCGAACTGGGTGCCGACGTCAATCATGGAATGTCCGAAGCCCGGCCCGATTATCCCATGGAACCCTGGGGAATGATCGGTCGGCGGGGATTCACCGGGCCTGCGCCCCCTTGTGGACGACCACCTCCCAGCCCGTGCGGCCGGTGAAGTAGCGCAGCACCCCCTGGGCGCGGAAGAAGGCCACCATCTGCCGATACCCGACGCACTCGACGACCGCGTAGGCCATGAGGATCAGCACGTGGCGGGTCCGGGGGTAGCGGCGCAGGTTGAGCTCCTGCATGAGCACCGAGCCCATCGACAGCAGGGTCCCGTACCCGATGGCGAGGAACATGATGATGGCGAACAGCGACATCGGCATCGCCCCGATCATGAAGGCGACGGGCACGAAGAGGGTGCCGGCGGCTTCGATGACGCACCCGATGGCCTCGACGTAGGCGTGGAAGGGCATGCTCACCATGCCGAGGGCGCCGTAGCGCGGGTTGAAGATCATGTCGTCGTGCTTCATCACCGTCTGGGTGAGGCCCAGGTGCCAGCGTCGCCGCTGCCGCCCGAGCATGGTCACGGTATGCGGCGCTTCCGTCCAGCAGACGGGGTCGGGAGAGAAAATCATCCGGTACTTGATCTTGCGGGCCCGCAGGTAGCGGTGCAGGCCCGCGATGACGTCGATGTCCTCCGTGACGGTGTCGCGGCTGAAGCCCCCGGCCGCGATCACCGTCTCGCGGTGGAAGAGGCACATGGCGCCCGAGCAGATGAACGTCGCGCCGAGCACGTTCCACCCCGGACGCCCGAAGAGGAAGGTGCGCGCGTACTCGACCACCTGGCACCGCTCGATCCAGCTCCGGGGCAGGTCGATATCCACGACCTCACCGTCCCGCACGGTGCAGCCGTTGGCCAGACGGACGACCCCGCCACTGACGACGGTCAACGCGTCGGACTGCACGACGGGCGCCATGAGCCGGAGCAGGGCCTCCTTCTCGATGATCGAATCCGCGTCGACGGTGCAGAAGTACGGGCTCCGGGCCATGTTGATCCCGACGTTGACCGCGTCGGGCTTGCCGCCGTTCTCCTTCGAGACGAGCAGCAGTTCGGGCAGGTCGGGGTTGCGGTAGAAGGCGAACGGCCGCCTCGCGGGAACGGACTCCCGATAAACGAGGTCCATGGCCTCGAGGTTGAACCGCTCGATCAGCCGGCGCGCCGTCTCGTCTTTCGAGCCATCGTCCACGACGATGATCTCCTTCTCCGGGAAGTCGAGGGCGAGCAGCGAGAGGACCGTGCCGACGATGCCGTCCTGCTCGTTGTAGGCGGGTACGACCAGCGCCACGGGCGGGGTCGCGGGCGAGGTGGACAGCACCGCGTGGCGACGGCTGGCGCCGAACCGCGCGTGCAGGATCACGGAGTAGAGCGAGATGCCCATGAGCACCGTGTAGACCGCGTTGGTCACCACGAAGTAGATCACGATGATCGTGCTCAGGTAGTCGGAGGCGTTCAGGATGAACGTGTGCATGGCGCTCAGTGGCCCTCGGGCTGCACGATGCCCGAGAGGCGGAGGATTTCGGACGCGCGGGCCCCGGCGACGCTGTCGTCGGTCGTGGCGATGGCCTCCAGCATCTCGACGTACTCCTCGTCGGGGGCCGCGAGCAGCGCGTCCATGAGCGAGATCCGGACGCTGGGCTGGTCCACGCTGGCGAGCGCGCGGTTCAGGTACACGGTGTCCCCGATCAGGGCCATCTTCTGGCAGACGGCGGTGGCCATCGTGGAGTGACGGACGTCGGTGGCGAGCGACGCGAGCAGCAGGGGCATCGCCCCCGCGCGCTGCATGCCGTCCACGATCTGGTGGCTCGTGTCCTCGTCTTCGGCTTCCAGGAACACGCGGTAGAGCTCCTCGAGGCCGGAGGCGCCGAAGGTGAGCATGGCCTGGACCGCCGCGTCGCGGACGCGCCAGTGGGGGTCGCGCAGGGCGCGGGTGAGATCCGGCAGCAGGTCGCTGTAGAAGCGATCGTTGCACGCCCGCACCGCGTGGAGCCGCACGAACTCGTTCTCGTCGATCATCAGCAGCCGCAGGGCTCGGACCGAGCGCCGGTCGCGGAAGTGCTTGATGACGGCCGCGGACCGGGCCCGGACGTCGGCCGAGGCGTCCGAGACGAGGTCCTCGAGGAACACCTGGTAGACGGACGGCGAGAAGTCGTTCTTGTTCAGGAGGCCGCCCTTGGCGGCTTCCGCGCAGATCTGGCGCGTGATCTCGACCATCGTGTACCGCATCTGCGGGTTCTGGTGGCGCAGGGCCGGGACGACGTGGTGGAGGTGCTCCAGCCGGAACCGGGTGAGGGCCATCGTGAGCCAGCGCCACGACACGTCGTTCCGCGCGTCGACCGACCGCTCCAGTTCCTCGATCAGCACGGCGATGAGCGTCGGATGCTGGCTGCGTCCCATCCCCGCGATCGCCACTTCGCGCACCTCGCTGGCGGGGTCGCCGACGGCTTCCACCAGGAAGGGCTGGGAGAACTCCGGCGCTAGGTGGGCCAGCGACCGCACGGCGAGCGCGCGGCGCAGCGCGAACACCTTGAGGCGGCGCAGGCCGTCGGTGAGCGGCGCCCTGGTCCTGCTGGTGCGTTCGAGCCAGGTGCGCTGCACCGCACGTTCCACCGTGGCATTGCCCCTGGCACGACCGAAAGCCCGGCGTGCCCAGTCGTCGACCGCGCCCAGCGCGAACAGCGCCTCAGAGATGTGCGGCGCGCTCTCGGGGGTGACCGCCGCCAGCAGCAGCTCGTGCAGCGCGTCGCGCCCGGGTCGGGTCTTCGCCTCCCGCTCCAATGTGGCGAATTGCTCCGGCGGGAGCTGGCCGGCCGCGAGCAGCTGCACCGGCGCGCGGAGGATCTCCCGGGCCGAGTCCTTGAGCAAGAAGTAGCGCTGCAGGCGCAGCCGCCGGCGCAGCACGAGGAAGAGGAACAGCACGTTCACCGCCAGCACGACGGCCAGCGTCCTGAACAGCAGCTGTGTCACGTCCTCGATGAACATCGGTTCCTGGCATCCACCCGCATGCACCTGCCCTCACGCGGGCAGGCCCGCCTCGGTCGGCAGGTTGACGGGATCAGAGAATTCTATCGCAGGCGATCGCACGGGAGCTACTTAACCTCGATCCGACAATCGGCGTGCGGCGTGCGGCGTGCGGCCTGCGGCGCACGGCGCGCGGCCAGCACGGCGCGAGTAGAACAGGGTCGGGTTCGCCCGGTTGAACCCCATGTAGCCGCTGGCGCCGTTCCGGCCGAACCGGGTGATGATGTCGGCACCCTCGAGGAAGAACGGGCGTTTCTCCTCGAAGAACGTCTCGAACGCGGTGAGGTTCACGACGGCGGGATCCACCTCGACCTGGCCGAAGTCGGGGTTGATCGTGGCGTCCACCGTGAAGCTGCTGGTCACGCCCCACTTCAGATCGAGCCCCAGGCCCCCGGCAGCCATCGCGGGGTCGGTGAACGGGTCGTCTGGCGGCACGTCCCCGGTGAACTCCCCGCGCGCCGTCACGTACGGCAGCAGCGCGAGGTGAGGTCGGCCGCGCACGTCGAGCCCGGTCAGGTGACCGAACCGCGAGGCGAGCGCGCTCTCGTTCTTCCGGGTGAGGGCCCACCAGTCCTCTTCGGCGTGGCGCTGCACGTAGCGGACGACGTTGAGGCCCCAGGTCTGAGTGGTGCCGGTCTGGAAGCGGACCTGGGACAGGGGGATTCGCAGCTCGGCGGTCCAGCCGCGTTCGTCGACCTGGACCTCCGATTCCCACACCGCATCCCACGAGTCGTCATCGCTCGAGTCGTTGAAGATGACGGCGTCGCTCTGCGTGCCTGCGGCGGTCACACTGAAGATCGCGCCCGTGAGGTGGTCGTGGTGCGCGTCGAAGCCGATGTGCAGCGCATCGGCGAGGTCCTCCGAGTCGCCATCGCGCCGTGTCAGGCGCCGGGCGATGCCTGCGGGCGACCGGTCCCACATGCGCGCGCCGACATAGATGGCCTCGTCATCGAAGAGGATGCGCACCTCGGTGTCTTCCGTGGCGGGCTGGCCCTCCTCTGGATCCCGCTGCAGGAAGCCCGTGGCGGCCTCCGCAACCTGCCAGTCCGGTTCGTCCAGGCGTCCGTCGATCCTCACCGGCGCGGAACGACGCCTCGCGGCCAGCGTCGGACGGTCGTCTTGGGCCGGCGCGGCTGGCTGAGCCTGGGCCTCGACGACGGCCGCGAGCGTTCCCAGAACGCCTGCCACAAGCAGAGACCCGAATGGAGGGGGCATGCCGCACACGGCGGAGGCAATCGAGGGGGGCCTCACGCCAATCCTTGCCGAGATGCCCTCGCCGGCGCAAGGGCACGACCCTGAAGGCTACAATGCGTCGACCATGAAGGGCGAGTGGGAGGTCCGGATCGATCCGTGGGCGGTGGAGTACGGGGCCGAAACGCCAGGTGTGAGCGGCGCCGAGGAGGAGGTCGCCGAGCAGGTCGATCTCGACGTGGAACGCCCGGCCGGTGAGTGGCACGCGATCCCGGCGACCTCGACCCGCCTCGACGGCCCCGTCTGCTTCGTGGACGGCGTGCGCCGCATCGACGTGCGACTGCTGGTGACGCGCGGCGCGCACGTCGTGCATGGGGCGGCTGGCAGTTTCGGCGTCGGCGCCGTGCGCGCCGACGGTGTGCGAGCGGCCTTCACGGATCTCGAGGTGGGACGCCTGGTGATCTTCGGCAGCGGGCAGCGGCCCGCAGGTCCCCTCGACCTGGGCCAGGGGCTGACCTACGTCCCGCGCTCGGCCGCCGACGCCGACGCCGACGCGCCCCTGCGAGCGCTGCACGAGGACATGCGCGGCGCCGAGTCGGCCCTTGCCGCGCGATTGTCGGCCGCGGGTGCGCTGGTCGTCGCCGACGGTCCCCTCAACCTGGGGACCTCACAGGCGACGACAGGCACGGTCGTCGGCTTCGTGAAACGCCTCTTCCGAACGTACGTCGCCGAGGATCAGCTCGCGGTCGTCCGGCGGCTCGCGACAGGCCATCGCACGCCTGTGTTCCTGATCCGCGGGCGGTTTGCGCGGTACTCGTGGTTCACGCGGCTCGGACCTCCGCTGCGCATGGAGTCCGAGTTCACCGGGATCGTTCGTCTCGAGGTCGCCGAGGGCGTGGGCGCGGCAGAAGCCGTGCGGCTGGCCGCTCGCCTCACCGGGTGGCTGCCGTCTTTCGCGCCGACGCGCGCGCGCGATCCCCGCGCGCCGCAGAACCTGGTGCCCATCGGCGCGCTCGAGCGGCACCTGCGACACCGGCTGGGCGACCAACGGCTGATCCGGCGCCGGCTGGCCACGCTGCTCGCCAGGGAGTCCGCCCATGCCTGAGACCGCACCGTCGCTCGTGGGGCTCGTGCTCGGCTCGCGCGACGCGACGCCGCTGGAGTTCTGGGTGGGCGTCCGCGAGGGCGAGCGCCTGCAGCTCGACGACTTGGTGTCGGTGCAGACGGTGCTTGGCGACAATGCGGTGCGCTTCTACGGCGTGGTGGACAGCGTCGCCAAGCGCTTCGAGGGCAGCGAATTCGACACCGACGCGTTCAGGGTGGCCGACGGCACGCTGCCGGCCGACGTGTCGTACGTCGCACACGTCCAGGTGACGCGGGTGGACCCCGAGGTGTTCGTGCCCCCGGCGCCGGGCGACGCCGTACACGTGGTGCGCGGCGAGGAGTTCGCCCGCGCGCTCTACTTCGACCGCATGGCGCGTCGCGTGCCCATCGGCCTGACGCGCACCGGCGAGCCGGTCCAGGCCAACCTGGAATTCCTCGACGGCACGCGCGGGGCGCACGCGTCGATCAGCGGCGTGTCGGGCGTCGCGACCAAGACGTCGTACGCCTCGTTCCTGCTCTACGCCCTGTTCCACTCCGACGTCCTCGGCGTGGACAAGGCCAACACCAGGGCCCTCATCTTCAACGTCAAGGGTGAAGACCTGTTGTGGCTCGACCGGCCGAACCGCCGCCTCACGCCGGACGCGCGCGAGGACTACGCGCGGCTCGGTCTGCCCGTCGGCCCGTTCCGCAGCGTCGCGCTCTACGCGCCGACGCGGAAGGGCTCGACGACGCCCATGCCGGATACCGGGAGCCGGCAGGAGGGGATCCGGCCCTACGTCTGGACCCTGCGGGAGTTCGCGCGCGACCGCCTGCTGCGGTTCGTGTTCGCAGATGCCGAGGATGCGCGGGCGCAGATTCACCTCGTGATCGCGCGCGTGGAACAGGCGCTCGAGCGGGCGGCCCGCGACGGGCTCGCCGACGAGGCGGCCCTTCGGGTGCAGATCGCCTCGACGGATCCGGGCATCCCCGACGTGGACGCGAAGATCACGTCGTTCGGCGACCTGGTCGAGCTGCTCGACGGGCCGGCCCTGCAGGTGATGATGCGCGGCGCGCCTGTCGCCCCCGGCACGCTGGACGCGTTCCGGCGGCGACTCCACGGGGCGGCGGAGCGTCTCGGGCACCTCGTGAGCGGCCAGTCCGAGGCGCGTAACCGTTCGATCGACTGGCAGGGGTCGCAGGTGACCGTGGTCGACATCCACACGCTCCACGCCACGGCGCAGCTCTTCGTGGTCGGCGTGCTGCTGAAACGGATGATGGACCAGAAGGAGGCGCAGGGAGGCTCGCGGCCGCTCGTGTTCGTCGTGCTCGACGAGCTGAACAAGTACGCCCCGCGGGACGGGTGGAGCCCGCTGCACGGCGTGCTGCTCGACATCGCCGAGCGAGGCCGGTCGCTCGGCGTCTCGCTGTTCGGCGCGCAGCAGACCGCGAGCGAGGTCGAGCGGCGCATCGTCGGAAACGCCGCGCTCAAGGTGGTGGGGCGCCTCGATGCCGCGGAGGCGGAGCGCAGCGAGTACGGGTTCCTCACGAGGGTCGGACGCGTGCGGGCGTCGCTGCTGCAGCCGGGCTCCATGATCGTGTCGCAGCCGGAGATTCCGATGGCGGTGCTGGTGCGGTTCCCGTTCCCGTGCTGGGCGACGAGGCCGGACGAGGCCGCCGACCTGCCGTCCCGTCCCGACCCGTTCGCGCGCACGGACCTGTGATGCGCATCGTCCACACGAGCGACTGGCACGCCGGGCGCGTCTGGAAGGGGCGCGACCGCCTGCCGGAACTGCAGGACGTGCTCGAGCACCTCGGTCACTTCATCGAGCGCGAGCGCGTGGACCTCGTGCTGATGTCAGGCGACGTGTTCGACAGCGCCATGCCCTCGGCCGAGGCCGAGCGCGCCGTGACGACGTTCTTCAAGCGTCTCGGGAGGGCCAGGGTGCCGTCGGTCGTCATCGCAGGCAACCACGACAGCGCGGCGCGGCTCGAGGCCTGGGGCCTGCTGGCCGAACTCGTCGGGGTGCACGTGCGCGGCGTGCCGCGCGACGCCGACCGGGGCGGCGTCGTCGAGCTCGACGTCGCGACGGGGGAGCGGGCGCGCGTGGCGGCGCTGCCGTTTGCGCGGCCCGGGCAGCTCGTCGAGGCGCTGACCGTGGCCCACGATCTCACGGAGGCCCGGCAGCAGTATGCCTCGCTGATGCAGGAGATGCTGGCGCGCCTCTCGACGGGGTTCGCGGCCGAGGCCGTGAACCTGGTCGTGGCGCACACGGACCTCGCGGGCGCCGTGGCGAGCGGGTCGGAGCGCGTGGTGACGCTTGGTGAAGGCTGGGCCGCCACACCGCAGGCCTTGCCGGCGCAGGCGCACTACGTGGCGATGGGACATATCCACCGGCCGCAGTCCGTGCCGGCGGCGGCCGCGCCCACGCGCTACGCCGGGTCACCGCTGCAGCTCGATTTCGGCGAAACCGGCGAAACGAAGTCGTTCGTGCTGATCGAGGCCGAGCCCGGCCTGCCCGCCCGCGTCGCCTGCGTGCCCTATCAGGGATTGCGGGAGCTGGGGCAGTTCCGGGGCACGTGGCCGGAACTGGAGGCCGCGGCGGAGGAACTGGGACGGTATGGGTACCTTCGCGCCCAGCTCCGCCTGGAAGCGCCGGACCCCGATCTCGGCCGGCGGGCGCGCCGCCTGCTGCCAAATCTCGTGGTGGTGGATGTCGAGCTTCCTGTCGACCGCGTCGTTGACGACCTGGACAAGGCGCCGGCGACAGCGCCGCCCCGCGATCACTTTGCCGCGTTCTACCGGCGTGCGCACCAGCGAGAGCCGGCCCCGGAGACGCTGGCGCTCTTCGAAGAGCTGTACCTGAACGCCGGGGCGGAGGACTGACGTGCGGCCGTTGCGGCTCGAGGTCGAAGGCTTCGCGTGCTATCGGGATCGCCAGCCACCCCTGGACCTGTCCAGCCTGTCGCTGTTTGCGATCGCCGGGCCGACGGGCTCGGGGAAGTCCACCATTCTGGACGCCATGCTGTACGCGCTGTACGGGAACGTGCCGCGCATGGGACGCCAGGGCATCACCGAGCTGGTGTCGCACGGGCGCGACGTGCTGACGGTCGTCTTCGACTTCCGCGTGCATGACCGGGACTACCGCGTGGTCCGCAGCCTCAGGAAAGCGAAGCGGGCCGCATCGACCGCCGTGCTCGCCGAGCTGACGGATCGCGGGGAGAAGAGCCTGGCCGATGGCGTGTCGGACGTGGATACCCGGCTGCGCGAGCTCGTGGGGCTGGACTTCGCGGCGTTCACCCAGACGGTGATTCTCCCGCAGAACGAATTCGCGCGTTTCCTCCAGAGTCGTCCCAAGGAGCAGCGCGCCATCCTGCAGTACTTGCTGCGACATTCGGTGTACGAGCGAATGCGGGCCGAGGCGGCCCGGCGGAAGGACGCGCTGGAACACGACCTGCGCACCAGGTCCGAGCAGCTCGAGCCGCTGCGCGACGCGACACCCGACGCGTTGCTCGCGCGCGAGGCCGCCTGGGGCCAGGCGCGAACGACCCGCGAGGCTGCCCGGCAGGCACGCGACGAGGCCGCGACCGTGGCGCAGCAGGCCCGGGCACGTCGCCAGCTGACGCTGGACCTCGAGACGTGTCGCGCGGCGGCGGCGCGACTCGAGGCCCTGGGTCCTGACGTCGCCGCCCTCGAGCAGGAACTGATCGCGGCTCGTCATGCCCTCGCGGTGCAGCCTGCCCTGGAGGCTCTCGCCCGAGCCCGGCAGCGCCTGGACGCGTGCCGAGACGACAGCCGCCGGGTGCACGCGAGCCTGCGCGAGCTGCAGCAGGCACTCGCGGCGGCGACGCAACAGCAGCAGGCCGTCGGCGTCGGGGCCGCACAGGTGGAGCCTCTCCGCCGGTTCGTCCAGCAGCTCGACGAAATCAGGAACGATGTCGAGCGGTTGCCGGCGGTTGAACAGGCGCTCACACGCGCCCGGAGGGCGGTCGCGTCGGCGGCAGCAGTCACCGCAACCGCCCGCACGTCAGCGGCGTCGCTCCGATCCCAGCACGAGCTGGCCCTCGAGGCCCTGAAGGGTGCGAGGGAGGCGGCCGGGGCGGTGGCTTACGACGCAGTTCGCCATGCTCGCGTCGATGCGCACCGCGACGCGGCGACGCGCGCCCGGGCGCTCCACAAGGACATCGAGGACCTGGAGCGCCGGGTGCAGGCGGCGACTCGGCAACTGCACGCCGCGTCTGCCACCGTCGAGACCTGC